>NZ_CP071607.1:0-300000 GCF_017357225.1 Rhizobium binae
TTGGGTGTTTTGGACAACATTAGCGTATCGACGACAGATGTGCGGATCGAGCGGCATGCGAACCAGCTTTCGCGGCAATTGAAGCTGTTGCGTGACAAGCTGTTTCCGCCGCTTTCGCAGAAGACGCTGCGCACATTCTCCTCCGGCGAGGCCGCGCAGATGATCGGCGTTTCCGACGGCTATCTTCGCCAGCTCTCGCTGGATGGCAAGGGGCCGCAGCCGGAGCTTTCGCCGAATGGCAGGCGCTCCTATACGCTCGGCCAGATTAATGAATTGCGCCAATATATGGCGAAGCTGAAGCCTAAGGATGCGCTCGGCTATCTTCCCTGGCGGCGTCCCGGCGAAAAGCTGCAGACGGTCGCCGTTACCAATTTCAAGGGTGGTTCGGCCAAGACGACGACGACGCTCTATCTGGCGCAGTATCTGGCGCTGGCCGGTTACCGGGTGCTTGCCATCGATCTCGATCCGCAGGCCTCGCTCTCCTCGATGCTCGGCGTGCAGCCAGAATTCGATCTCTCGGATGGCGATACGCTCTATGGCGCAATTCGCTACGATGCATCCCGCAAGCCGTTAAAGGAGATTGTCCGCAAGACCTATTTCGACGGGCTCGATCTGGTGCCGGGCAATCTCGAGCTGATGGAGTTCGAGCACGAGACCCCGCGGGCGCTCAATGATCGTCAAAAGCCGGCCGAGCTGTTCTTCCGCCGGGTCGGCGTGGCGATTGCCGAGGTCGAGGCCGACTACGACGTGGTGGTGATCGATTGCCCGCCGCAGCTCGGCTATCTCACCCTCGGGGCCGTCTGCGCCGCCACATCGCTGCTCATCACCATCCATCCGCAGATGGTCGACGTCGCGTCCATGTCGCAGTTTCTGCTGATGACCTCGGATCTGCTCTCCGTCGTGCGCAAGGCCGGCGGCGACCTGCAGCACGACTTCATCAAATATGTCGTCACCCGCCACGAGCCGTTCGATGCACCGCAATCGCAGATCGTTGCGCTGTTGCGCAGCCTGTTCGGCGATGACGTGTTGACGGCAACCATTCTCAAGTCGACGGCGATTGCCGATGCCGGCCTGACCAAGCAGACTCTCTTCGAGATCGAGAAGGGGCAGGTGCGCCGCTCGACCTACGATCGGGCGTTGGAATCGGTCAATGCCGCCAACAGCGAGGTTCTTGCCGGCATTCACAAAGCCTGGGGCAGGACATGAGCAGACGCGATCGCCTCAAAGGTCTTTTTGACGACACGGCTCAGGAGTTGGCCGCGGCCAACTACGAAGAATCGTCTTCGCGTGGATCGGCTGGGCCGGTCAGGACGATGGCGCTGACCCTCGGGCGCATGGAGGAAGAGAGCAGGGCGATGCAGGAGGCCTTGCTCTCCGGCGAACGCATCGTCGAACTCGATCCTGATCTGATCGATTCCTCCTTCGTGCGCGATCGACTGGCCGACCAGCCGCTCGATATGGAAGACGAACTGGTGCAGTCGATTGCCGAGAACGGCCAGGAAGTGCCGGTTCTCGTTCGCCGCCACCCTGATGACGAGGCCCGTTACCAGATCGCCTACGGCCATCGGCGCCTACAGGCCGTCAGGCTGCTCGGACGCAAGGTGCAGGCGATCGTCCGCCAGCTCGACGATACCGATGTCGTCATCGCCCAGGGTATCGAGAACTCGGCGCGCCGCAACCTTTCCTATATTGAACGCGCCGTCTTTGCCTTCAATCTCGAGCTCAAGGGATTTGAGCGTCCCGTCATCATGAAGGCGCTGTCCACCGATAAGACGGAGCTGTCGAAGCTATTATCGGTCGCAAAAGCCATCCCGGCCGAGATCGTCCGCTGCGTGGGAGCTGCCCCCGGCATCGGACGGCGCAAATGGATGGCTCTTGCCCAGGACTGGAACGGGATGACGGCGGCGCGGCTTGCCAAGTTGATCGCCTCGGAACGGTTCATGGCGGAAGAGAGCGATCGCCGCTTCGAACTTTTGGTTGCCGAGCTCGCCCGGAAAGAGGCGAAGCCGGAGCCTACGGAATATAACTGGAAGCCGAAGAGCGGCGGCAAGATTGCCGGCCGAATCAGAAGCGCCGGCAATTCTTTTACAATCGCGTTGAAAACAGGCGATGCGCCTGATTTCGGCGCTTACATTTCAGGCCGTCTCGATGAGCTTTACGAAGCCTATCGGGAAGGCAAGTTGCAAGCAGGAGAATAGGCCGCAAAAGAAAAAAGCCTCCGAACGTTGCCGTCGCGGAAGCCTTTCTCATATCTGGACAATTTGAGAATCGCACTTCCTCGAATCACTGTCAAGCACCTTCGGCATCCTTTTGGATGGTCAGATTTCTTTTGCCTTGAAAAAGGTGAGGGACATGGAGCCTCAATATGTATCGACGCCCTTCGGGCGGCGATCGATGACGCTTGGCATGCTGGCAAGCCAGGAAAGCGCCAGCAAGGTCGACCCGGATGCATCGGTCGACAAATGGAAGATCTTTCGCTCGCTCTGCGAGGCAAAGGACATGATCGGCGTATCCGATCGTGCGCTTGCCGTTCTCAACGCGCTGTTGACCTTCTATCCGAAGAACGAGATTGCCGAGGCCAACGGTTTCGTCGTTTTTCCTTCGAATGAGCAGCTTTCGCTGCGCACGCATGGCATGGCCGGCACGACGCTGCGGCGAAACCTGGCGATGCTGGTGGAAGCCGGCCTGATTATCCGGCGCGATAGTCCGAACGGCAAACGGTTTGCCCGCCGCAACCGCGAGGGTGGCCTTGGCGAGGCCTTCGGCTTCAGCCTGGCGCCCCTTCTAGCCCGCGCCGGCGAGATCGAAGCGCAGGCGGCTCAGGTCGCGGCCGATAGGCTCGAATGGAAGCGTCTGAGGGAGCGCCTGACGCTCTGCCGACGTGACATAGCCAAACTGATCGAGATCGCGCTGGAAGAGGAAATTGCCGGCGAATGGATCGAGATGCAGAAGCATTTCAATCTGCTTTCGGCCGGCCTGCCGCGTCGCCCGTCGGCCGCGGAAATGAAATGCCTGCTGGCGGATCTCGAAGCGTTCCGCGAGATGATCATTAAGACGCTGGAATCGAAAACAAAAACAGAAAAAACAGACGCCAATGACAGCCAAAACGGTCGGCACATACATAATTCAAACCCACACCACAAATATGAATTTGAACCAAGCTTCGAACCGAAGCAGGGCGCAAAGTCGGAGGAAGAGCCGCGGGCGTCGCGGGAGCCGCCAAAGTCCTTCCCGCTTGCCATGGTGCTGCAGGCCTGCCCCGAGATCGCCGCTTATGGGCCGGGCGGTGGCATCGGCAGCTGGCGCGATCTGATGGTCGCGGCCGTCGTCGTCCGCTCGATGCTGGGCGTCAGCCCGAGCGCCTATCAGCTGGCCTGCGATATCATGGGGCCGGAAAACGCCGCCACGGTGATCGCCTGCATTCTGGAACGGGGCGGCCATATCAACTCGGCCGGCGGCTATCTGCGCGACCTGACCCGGCGGGCGGAACGTGGCGAATTCTCAATCGGACCGATGCTGATGGCGTTGATGCGTGCAAATGGTCCGCTGGCGAGGAGAACCGGGTGACTATAAAGCCTGGCGCCAGCTGCGAAGCTTAAGAGAAGTTGCGGCCTGTCGACGAGATCTCTAACCGCTTTCTTCCCACCGCTTTTATTGAAATACACCGTTAACCATGTCATAGTGACGGAAGACAACGTGTATTTTGCTTCCATTTGTGAAAAACTGTAAAGTTTAACAATGCGCTACGATATTGACGGTGCGATGCTTCAAAGCCTGCTTCCAGTAAGTGGAGCAAATCTGGTGGCAGTGCCAGCCCAATGGGCAAGGATGAGGCGTCAGGCGCGTGCCGCAACCATGGAAGGGAGGGGCGGAACAGGATGGTCGTCATCACCCATGCCCAGCCGATCGCCAAGATAGTGCCAGAACGACAGACCAAGCTTTTGGCAGGTCTTCATCAGCCCGAGCATGCTGTCGCGCGCTTGTCGGCCATTGCGGCTGACCGTGCCACCCGAGATCTTTCGCTTGATGACGAACCCGCGCAGATCCCGTTCCGAGGCGTTCGTATTCAGCGGCGTCTCAGGCCGCTCCAAAACCCGCAACAGCTCGGCCTTGCGGCGCTTCAGCCGCAACAGCAGTTGATCGAGGTCGCGATATCCGGTGCGGATGGAGAATATCCGATCGAACCGAACCTGAAGACCGCGGGCTGCACGCCGTCCTGGACTTCGCTGGTAGTTTTTCAGCTGCTTGTAGAAGAGCCAGATCAGCTCGCGCAGGGTCTCGACATGTTTTCCCTGGCGCGGCGTCGCCGGCATCAGCTTGTGCAGAAGCCGTTCCGCATGGACCCAACACAGCGCGTGGGTACCGACCCGAAACTGCCCGGCATCGTCGGAGACGATCACCGCATTACCGACCAGCCCATGATGGCGAATGGAGCCCCAGATACCGGCCTCGGCAAACGGGCGGATAATGTCCCGGTCAAAGATGTCGATACCCTTCTCAGCCAGATAGGCGAGGAACGGAACCTGATTGGCAAACCGCTGCGGTTCGTGGGTGCTCAACCGTGCCAGAAGGGCAGGGTCGACCTGTCGGTCTTCGAGAAAAGTGAAGGCGGCATCGTTAAGGACATAGTCCTGATAGTTGCCGCGCAGCAGCGCCAGGAAGTTCAGTCGCGACTTCGAGGACGTCGTGCGAAAGGCGGTGAAATGCTCGCCACCGATATGCGTCGTATAAAAATTGCGGTTGGCGTGACGGGCACCGGTGTCGTCGACCGTCACATAGGGCGCCGAGACCAGGCCGGCGTGGAGGACGGCTGCATCCTCCGCATGAAAGCCGTCCAGCCGTTCTGTCAGCAAACGAACCACCTGGCGTTTGGAGATTTCGACACCGACGTCGTTGAGCAACGTCGTCATTCGCTGCGTCGTGACCTGCCCATGCGCATGCAGCATCAGACAAAATCGCCGCAGATTGAGCCCAAACCCGCCTCGTATCCCCACAGGCAGCGGCGCGATGATGGTGTCTCCCTCCGGCGTCACCCAGCATTCCCGACGGTAACGAACCACCTCGACCCGCAACACCAGATCCCGGACGAAACAGTCCTTGTAGCCCTTGAAGCGCGATCCAGGCGGTACATTGACAGCCAGCACCTCTTCACGCGTGACCCGCTTCGTATCGTTCTTCGGCCCTCGCGGCCTGGGCGCCGGATTCTTGCCGGTGAGCGTCTTGCCACCCGTTGCCTTTTCCATCCCCGACGGTCTGAAGGGCGGGCGCGGCGGCAGGTTTTTCAGGCGAGCAATCTCGTCACGCAAAAGCTGGTTGTCGATCTTCAGCCGGGTGTTCTCGAGCCTGAGCTGGTCGTTCTCATCCCGAAGCCTTTGGTTCTCAGCTTCGAGCTTCTCAATCCGGGCATCTGCTCGATCAGCCCGCTCCACCAAACCCGTCACGAGCTCGCGCAGCGCCTTCAGCGACAGCGTGTCGGCATGCTCGGCCATGGGCAGGCGGCGTTTCGTCATGAAAGAAGAATCTCATGATTTGCAGGAAACAGGAATCCCTCCTGCCACCGGATTTGCTCCAGGTACTGCTTCCATCCGTTGCAGCGGCAGAGGATGGACTGGCGCGGCTGGACGAGCGGGTGTTGCGCTCGCCGGTCGGCGAAGGATTTGCCGAACGCAGTCATTTCTTCGATGCTGCCGGTGCGCTCTGGGTCGCCGGCGAACTCGTGCATGTCGAGGATCTCGTTCTGCACGACGCGCATATGGATAGCCGCGCGCCCAGCCACGAGCTGACGATCGCCCATTCGGTGCTGCGGACGCGTCGGCGCATCTGGACCGGGGAACCTGCCTGGGCCCTCGGCGTCTCGGGTCTGGCAACGCTGACCGCGACGATTGGGGAAGGGGAGGGCACGGCCCAGGTAAGCAAGAGCCCGGCGATCGTGGTCAAGACCGACGACGAGGACGGAGATGAAGACGGGCCGCTCGCTGCCGAGATGGCGGAGATCGATGCGCTGCTGGCCCGCTCGCAGAAGCTCATCGACATCCATACGGGCAAAGTGCCGGCCGTCGAGACGGCGGCCATTCGGGCCAAGCGCAACGACGACCCGCTCGGGCTGCTCGGTGACGAGGAATGGGACGAGGAACAGCGGCTTGCGGAGTGGCGAGGCGTGCTGCCATTGGCCGACAGCCTGCCGCCGGTTCTCGGCGCGGTCATTCTGTTCGAAGCCTGGGACAGGATCGAGCCGCTACGGCGTCAGCATTGGCTCGGTGGTCTTCTGGTCGCAAGTTATCTGCGCGCCCGCGGCAAGGTCGCCTCGCATCTCTTTTCCTTTTACGGCGGCCTGAAGCTGGTGCGCCACGAGCGGCGTCGGGCCCGCGATCGGGCCACACGGCTGCAAGCCTTTCTGGAGGCGATGCATCTCGGCGCCGCGGCCGGTCTCAAGGAAATCGACCGGTTATCGCTCGCACGCACGCAGATGGAGCTGCGCTATCGCGGCCGCCGCTCGAACAGCAGCTTGCCGGACCTTGCCGATTTCATCCTGTCGCGGCCGATGGTCTCGGCGGCGATGATCGCTCGTCATCTCAGGATCACGCCGCGCGGCGCGCTGAACCTCGTCAACGAGATCGGCATCCGCGAAATCACCGGCCGCGGCCGCTATCGCGCCTGGGGCATTATCTAAAATGAAGCGGCCGGGTCGTGAACCCGGCCGCTTCGTTTTGAGATGAGCACCCGGTCTGCCATCCTGTCACAGAGTGCAGACCGGGGCTCTTGCGCTTCCATTGCCCCCGGAAGCGCGGTCCTATTCCCGCTCGCCGGTGAAGTTGAGCAGAAGCTGGAAGATGTTGACGAAGTTCAGGTAGAGCGAGAGCGCACCGAAGACGGCGAGCTTCTGGTTCGATTCCTGATCGTAGTTTTCCGAATATTGTTCCTTGATGTTCTGAGTGTCGTAAGCGGTCAGGCCGACGAAGACGACGATGCCGATCACGGAGATCGCGAACTGCAGCGCGCTCGAACCCAGGAAGATGTTGACGATGGCAGCGATGATGATGCCGAACAGGCCCATCATCAGGAACGAGCCCATCCTGGTGAGGTCACGCTTTGTCGTGTAGCCGTAGAGGCTGGTGGACCCGAACATGGCGGCGGTGATGAAGAAGGTCTGGGCGATGCTCGTCTTGGTGAAGACCAGGAAGACGGAGGCAAGCGACAGGCCCATCACGGCGCAGAAGGCCCAGAAGGTAATCTGCGCTGTGCTCGCCGACATCGTCTGGATGCGGAACGAGAAGAAGAAGACAAAGGCGAGCGGCGCGAGCATCACGACCCACTTCAGCGGCGAGCCGAAGATCGGGACATAAAGCGCCGGCGTCGAGCCGACGATGAAGGCGACAATGCCTGTTATGACGAGGCCAAGGCCCATATAATTGTAGACGCGCAGCATATGCTGGCGCAGCCCCTCGTCGAAAAAGGCCTGGGAGCCGGCAACGGCACCGTAGCGGGGATTGATCGGGTTCATGCTGATCTCCTCGGTTTCAACTAATAGAGCGAGCGGGCGAGCCGTTCGGCTGCCTGATCGAGATTGAGGCCGCTATTCTCGGCGATCAGCGCATAGGCGACCTCGCCGATCTGCCAATAGGCGGCTTCTGCCTTCTCGAGCGCGAGATGGCTGACCGGCTGGACTTCGAAGGCCCCCGGCCGGACGGCGAAAAGCGACAGCCGCTTTCCGTCCGGCACCTTAATCGCCATCTCGACGCTGGGACCGAATTCGGAGGGGAAGATCTGCACGTCGACGACCTTCCAGTCTTTCGGCAATTCGGGCACGACGATCGCGGTGGCGGCGCGGATGTCCTCAGCGCTGAAGATCGTCGGCGTCTGCGCCGGCATCGAGGCGCGCAGGGTCGCGGTCTTATAGGCGCGGACGGCATCCTCGACATAGGCGGGCGCCGGAACGGAAGCCGCCACCTCGGTCGCCGAGAAGGCGGCAAAGGAATTGTGCGCCACCCAGCCGGCGGTAACCAGAATGCCGACGGCGGCGATGCGCTGCATGGAGTGGAAGATGCGGCCATAGGAAAGGCCACGCTCCAGCCGGCGGGCGGCGTCGCGGGTCTCGGGACGGCCGAAGGCGCTTTCGCCGGCAAGCGCCAGGCGCAACTCGCCCTTCACGCTGAGATCGGCCATCACCTTGGCGGCAATCGCCGGATTCTCCGAAAGATAGGACTCCACCTGGATGCGGCGGGCGACATCGAGTTCGCCATCCACATAGGCGTCGAGATCGGCATCAACGATCGGATCAACTGCTTTCATTGCCGTTCCCTCCGATTAATTTCAGATACGAAACGCGCGGCGTCTTCTCCTCGAATTCGCGCAGCTGCGCGCGGGCGCGGGAGATGCGCGACATCAAGGTGCCGATCGGAATGCCAAGCGCACTGGCGGCTTCCTGATAGGAAAGATCTTCAATCGCCACGAGATGCAGCGCCTCGCGCTGTTCCTCCGGCAGAGCGAAGAAGGCGTCGCGTACCTGCTGCAGACGCACGGCATGCTCCTGGCCGGCGGGCAAGGACTGCTCGGCTTCGACAGCCGCTTCATCGTGACGGCGCGTCAGCGACCGGTTCTGGCGAAGGCGATCGATATGGGCATTGTGCAGGATGGAGAGCAGCCAGGTGCGCAGGTTGCTGCCGCTGCGGAAGCTCTTGCGCTTCTCGAAGGCGCGCACCAGCGCATCATGAACCAGATCTTCCGCCTCATCCGCATTGCGCACCAGCGAGCGCGCATAGCGCCTTAGCGCTGCAAGCTGTCCGATGACATCGAAGGGGCGTTCTTTGCGGTCCATGATTGAGTATACGGAACTGCGACGTATTTTATTCCGGCGGGCGCAAAAAATCGTCCGGGCCGAAGATCGTCGCCTGAAAAATAATCAAAATTTCGTTCTCCGGCGGATGTGCACCTTAAATCGGCGATTGTTTATGACAATTACATGACAGATCATGACGCCGCTGATTTGAGGGGAAATAAAGAATGAAGGAAAAGAAGCGGGTCTACGAAGCTCTCGTGGACGGCGCCATGGAAGGGCTGACGGATCAGGCGCTTTATGATTTCGTCAAGGCACGTTGTCCGAAAGCCACCAGCAAGAAGATCGTCCGGGCCTCGCTTCTCGCGCTGACCGATCCTCATCTCAAGGACCGCAATATTCTCGACGTGATCTACGCGCTGGCGATCAAGCATCGGCTGGATGACGGCGAAGACGAGGAGGCCGACGAGCAGGTTCAATCCTCGCAGGCGGCCAACCAGAACACCCCCCAATTTTCCTGATCCAGTCGCCTCAATCGTCAGCTGCCATCCGAAAGCTCTTCGAGGATCGGACAGTCCGGCCTGTCATTGCCGTGGCAGGCATACACGAGCTGCTCCAGCGTGCGGCGCAGTTCCGAAAGATCGCGGATCTTGCGGTCGATCTCGGCAAGCTTGGTCTCGGCGATATCCTTGACGTCGGCGCTTGCCCGGCTTTTGTCCTCATAGAGCGCCAGCAATTGCCGGCATTCCTCGACGGAGAAGCCGAGACCGCGCGAGCGCTGCAGGAAGCGCAATTTGTGAACGTCGCTGGCAGCATAGTCGCGATAGCCGTTTCCGCCCCTTTCAGGGCGGATGAGGCCGATATCTTCGTAATAGCGGATCGTCTTCGAAGGCAGGCCGGACCGCTCAGATGCCTCGCCGATGTTCATTGCCATCTCCTATAATTTTGCAAAGCGCAGTCTCAGCGCATTTGATATCACCGACACGGACGAGAGGCTCATTGCCGCCGCCGCGATCATCGGCGACAGCAGCAGGCCGAAGACCGGATAGAGCACGCCGGCGGCGACTGGAACGCCGAGGGCATTATAGCCGAAGGCGAAACCGAGATTCTGGCGGATATTGCGCATCGTCGCCTCCGCCAGCCGTCGTGCCCTGACGATGCCGTTGAGATCGCCCTTCACCAATGTAATGCCCGCACTTTCCATCGCAACATCGGCGCCGGTGCCCATGGCGATGCCGACATCGGCCGAAGCAAGTGCCGGCGCATCATTGACGCCGTCGCCGGCCATGGCGACCACGGCACCTTTGGCGCGCAATTCCTCGATCAGCGCCTTCTTGCCTTCCGGCAGGACGTCGGCGCGGACCTCATCGATGCCCAGGCTTTTCGCCACTGCCCGAGCCGTCCGCTCGTTGTCGCCCGTTGCCATGATGATCTTCAACCCGCTGTCGTGCAGCGCCTTGATGGCGGTGGCCGTTGTCGGCTTGATCCGGTCGGCGACGGCGAGGAGGCCGGCAAGCTTGCCGTCGAGCGTGACGAACATCACCGTCTTGCCATCGCCGCGCAGGGCTTCGGTCTTCTCCGACAGCGCTGCGGGATCGATGCCGAGATCGGCGAGCATTGCCGCATTGCCGAGCGCGACCGTGGTGCCGTCGGCCAGACCCTTCACACCCTTGCCTGTCGTTGCCTCAAACCCGGTGACCTCTACGAAGCTTACACCACGCTCTTCTGCGCCGGAAACGATCGCTTCGGCCAGCGGATGTTCGGAACCGCGCTCCAGGCTTGCGGCCAGCGACAGCAGCCGGGTTTTCTCGACGCCACCGGCGGCGTGGATGTCGGTGAGGACAGGCTTGCCTTCGGTCAGCGTGCCGGTTTTGTCGACGATCAACGTGTCGACCCTGGAAAAGCGTTCCAGCGCTTCGGCATCCTTGATCAGCACGCCTTCCTGAGCGCCGCGCCCGGTCGCGATCATGATCGACATCGGCGTCGCAAGACCGAGCGCGCAGGGGCAGGCGATGATCAGAACGGCGACGGCGGCCAGCAGTGCGTTTGCCAGGCTCGGTTCCGGTCCGATAGCGGCCCAGACGATGAAGGCAAGGATGGCCGCGGCGACGACGGCCGGTACAAAGAAAGCCGATACCCGGTCGACCGCGCCCTGGATCGGCGCCCGCGAGCGTTGCGCCGCGGCGACCATGTCGACGATGCGCGACAGCATCGTGTCGGCGCCGACTTTCTCGGCCGCCATGACGAGCGACCCATTCTTGTTGATCGTGCCGCCGGTCAGAGCATCGCCCTTCGACTTCTCCAGAGGCAACGGCTCGCCTGTAAGCATTGATTCATCGACGGTCGACTGGCCCTCGACGACGGAACCGTCCACCGGAATGCGTTCGCCGGGACGCACGCGCAGCCGGTCTCCGCTCTGAATTTCCTCGACCGCCACGTCGCTTTCGCTGCCATCGACAGCGATGCGCCGCGCCGTCTTCGGCGCAAGGTCCAGCAGGGCGCGGATCGCCGAGCCAGTGCGTTCACGCGCCTTCAATTCCAGCACCTGGCCGACGAAGACGAGCGCTACGATGACGGCTGCCGCCTCGAAATAGACGGGCACGGCGGCGCCATGGCCGCGAAAGCTCATCGGGAAGATCCCGGGCGCAAGTGTGGCGACGAGGCTGTAGACATAGGCGGTGCCGACGCCAAGACCGATCAGCGTCCACATGTTCGGGCTGCGGTTGACCAGAGACGCCCAAGCGCGGCGGAAGAAGGGCAGGGCAGCCCACAGCACGACGGGAGTTGCCAGCAACAGCTCGATGTAGCTCGCCTGCGGTTCGCCGATCGCTTCGCGGAGCGGCAGGCCGAGCATCGGCCCCATGCCGAGCGCCAGCAGCGGCAGCGCAAGGATGGCGCTGACCCAAAGCCGTCTGGTAAAATCCGCAAGCTCCGGGTTCGGGCCTTCGTCATCAGGCGGAATACCCATCGGTTCCAGCGCCATGCCACATTTCGGACAATCGCCGGGACGATCGCTGACGACTTCTGGATGCATCGGGCAAGTATAGAGCGTGCCCTTCGGCGCCGGCTTTGCCGCCGGGCGGGCACCGTCGCGATAGGCCGTGGGGTCGGCTTCGAACTTTGTCTTGCAGCCGGCCGAGCAGAAGTAGAATTTCTCGCCCTCAACCTTCAGAAAATGTTTTGCCGTCGAACGATCGACGGCCATGCCGCAGACAGGGTCCTTCGCTGTCAGGTAGTCCTGCGGCGTCGCCGCAAATTTTGTCCGACAGCTCTCGGAGCAGAAATGGTAGATGCGGCCGGCATGCGTAAGCGAGGGCTTGCCCGCCTCCGGATGGACGGTCATGCCGCAGACGGGATCACGAACGACAGTGTCGGCCGCTTTCTCCCGATCATGGCTGCAATGGCTATGATCATCGTCCTGGGTGTGGCCGTGATGGTGGTCGTGTTTCATGTTCATGCCTGTCTCCTATGCCCATCGGGCAATTGGAGAGACTTATCGACCTTCCAGCAGCTGGAAGGTCAAGTGGTATTTTCGGCGAGATTGATTTTTCGACAGCCGCCGCTCGCTTCCATGCGGACGGCTTGACCCGATCCTCAGATCGGGCTGATGAGCCCGACCGGCTGGCTCCCGAGCAGGGCAGAGACCGAGATGCTGCCACCCGGCTCGATCGTCTTTCCGGTCAGCAGATCCGCCTTCAGGCCGTGAAGAGGGGAGGGGACGGCGATCGTGGTATCCTCCCAGAATTCCGGGCCTGCAAAAAGCACGCCCGGATCGAGCCAGCCAAACATCAGCCGGGGCGCGGCGATGATGACGAAATCACCATGCTGCACCCGGGCAAAAGCGAGCAGATGGTCACGCCGGCTGCCCGTCACCTTCAACGGCAGATAGTCGCCTTTTGCAAACAGAGCCGGTTGCCGCCGGCGCAGTTGCAGGCCGATTCCGATGATGCGCTGCTTCAACGCCGCCGCCTGAAGCTTGGCGATCGGGCCGGCTTCAACGAGCCAGGCGGCTAAACGTTCATGATCGACAGGTCGGCGATTGTCGGGATCGACAAGACTGAAATCGAAACCTTCCGCGCCCTGGTAAATGTCCGGAATGCCAGGCGCCGTCAGCTTGAGCAGCGTCTGCGACAGGCTGTTGACGTAGCCCGCCGCAATGAAGGGCTGCAGCACCCTTTCGAAATCTTCGAGGAAAGCGTCATTGTCCGGTGACACCAGCGCCACTGCATAGCGCGTGACTGCCTCCTCATAAGCGGCATCCTGGTTCGTCCAGGCGGTGCGCAATTTCGCTTCGCGCACCGCCTTGACCGCGTAATCGGCAAAGCGGTCGCAAAGCTCCTCCGTCTGACCGCTATCGAAATCCTCCGGCCAGAAGCCGGCGAGCGCTTGATACAGCATCCATTCGGTGTTCGGCTCCGGCGCAAGGCCATCCGGCAGATCCTGTAGCAACGGCCGGTTCATCTCGCGCCACCGCGCCACAGCCTGGGCAAAAACATCTGCCCCTTCGCTCAAGGCATAGAGTCTTGCGCGCGCATCCTCGCCGCGCTTGGTGTCGTGGGTGGCCGTTGCCGAAAGCCCATGCGGCTGCAGTCGGGCGCGTTCGGCCATGCGGCGATGGAAGCCGACCAGGCCCTCGGGCGCTTTGCCCGGTTCGCAGCCGACCTCGTTTGCGGCAAGCAGCCTGTTGTAGCGGTAGAACAGCGTATCCTCCATCGCCTTCGCCATGACCGGCCCGCTCAGCTGCTGGAATCGGATGCGGAATTCGTGGGCCGCATCGCCTTCGATCCTGCCTTCGAGAAGCTTCAGCACATGATCGAGCGCGCGCTGGTCGTCGAGCTCTGTCATGACTTGCGATGCGGTCGCGGCAAGGACGGCCGAATCCTGCCAGGAAAGCGGACCGCCATCGCCATAGGTGCGGTAGACGGGAAACGCGATGAGCAGCGCGGTGAGCGCATTGGCGATCTCTGCTCTGTCGAGGTGAGGGAAGATGCCGGCCGCGATCGCTACCAGCCGGCCGGACTCACCGGCGAAATTGCGCTCCACCATCTGTTGCCTGGCAAGCCGCCGGCCCTCTTCGGGATCGGCCGTCTCGCCGGCTAGGCCGCGATAGGCATCGTCCAATATGCGCAGTCCGCCGGCGTCAATGAAGAGTTCGCTCAGCGCGGCGATGAATTCATATCCTGTCGTGCCGGCGACCGGCCAGCTCTCCGGGAGCACCTCGCCCGTCCCGAGAATCTTTTCCACGACGATATAGATATCGGCTCCGACCGCTGCCCTCAGCCTGTCGAGATAGGCCTTCGGTTCGGCGAGCCCGTCGACATGGTCGATGCGCAGACCCTGCACCTTGCCCTGGCGCACCAGCTCGAGCACCAGCCGATGCAGGTCTTCGAAAACCGGGGGATCTTCGACGCGGGTGCCGACCAGACCGGTCACCTCGAAAAAACGACGATAGCTCAGATGCCGCGCCGCCTCCTTCCAATGCGTCAGGCGCCAATGCTGTTCCTCGTGCAGGCTTCTGAGAAAATCATGATCGGACGAGACGTCCTCGAGTTTTTGCCGGAGGATCGCCCGATCACCGCCTTCGAAGAGGATATTGCGCAGCGCGCGGGCAAAATCCGCGCCCGACGTCACGGCCGCCTCTGCCATCCGCATGGCCACCGGATCGTCGAGGCGATTGGCGAGCGCGCCGTAGCTGCTGGGGTTCAGCGGCAACAAGGTCTGGAAGTAAGCCAGGGCGAAGTTGCCGTGCGTCTCGTCGAGCACGAGACGCAGTTCGCCTGCTGCCAGCGCCTCTTCGAACTGCTGGCCGAGCTGCGGCAGGGTCAGCGGTTCGCGCCAGTCGATGTCGAAATGACCGGCATAGGCGCTGTGCCGGCCGAATGCCAGCACGTCGCGCCACCAGCCGTTTTCCGGCGAGGCGGCCATATGGTTCGGGACGATGTCGAGGATGAGGCCCATGCCCGCCGACGCGAGGCGTTCCGTCAACCGGTCGAAGCCTGCCCGGCCGCCGAGCGCCGGGTCGATCTCATTGGCGTCGGTGACGTCATAGCCGTGGGTCGAACCGCTGACGGCGGTGAAGATGGGTGAAGCGTAGAGGTGGCTGATGCCGAGCGCCTTGAGATAGGGAACAAGACTGCCGGCGCGATCGAAGGTCATGCCGTTGCGGAACTGTATCCGGTAGGTCGCTGTCGGAAATGTCATGAAGCCGTCTGACGTTCGAGGGAGACCCTCTTCAACGGTTGTGGCCGGGTCTTTGTTCCCGCATGGCGCCGAGCGGCTGGTGCGCTCATGCATGTCGCCCGGAAGTGTGCAGCGGTTGCGGGACAACGGCATGCATCAAAACAAAAGAGCTGAAGCGCGCCGCATGAATTATTTAACGCGAGGCGCTTCAGTCGATGAAGACGCCGACGCTCGCGGCTCGTCCGGCCGAATCGATGACGGTCAGCTTCGAATAGCCGCCGCCATCGGGCTGCCATTGCTGGGTGCGCCGGCGCGAGAGGTCAGGCAGCGGCTTGCCGTTCGCAAGCCAGCGGAAGGGCGCACGGCCGCCCTGCAGCTTCAGCATCAACGGCGACAGATCGCCGCCTTTTGCGCCGAGATCGATATGGGCGCCTTCGGGCGGATAGACGATCTGCGGTGCGGGTTCGCGCCCGGAGGCGACGAGCAGGCCGCTGGCATTCAGCGCAAAACGCCGCTGGCTGATCGGAAGCTCCGATTGGGCGATGCGCACGGCCCCCGCCGGAGGTCGCGGCAAGGGCGTCGTCGCGATGCCTGATTTGGCAAAAGCCTCGAACAGGATCGGCGCTGCGGTGCCATAGCCGGTCAGGCCGGGCACGGCGCTGTTGTCGGGCCGCCCAACCCAGACGCCGAGCACATAGCGTCCGTCATAGCCGACCGACCAGGCGTCGCGATAGCCGTAGCTGGTGCCGGTCTTGTAGGCGATGCCGCGCTGCGGCGCGCCGGCGGGAGGGATGACGCCGGAGAGAATATCGGCGACGTTCCAGACCGCGACCGGCTCCAGCAGCGGTTCGCCGTCGAGCTTGCCAGGCGCGCCGGTGATGCCGTCGCCGAGTCTTGCCGGCTGGCCGCGATTGGCGAGTGCGGTATAGAGCTGCACCAGATCCCTGAGCGTGATTCCGACGCCGCCAAGACCTATCGCCAGTCCCGGCGTCTCGTTCGGCGGCAAAGCCGGGCGCACTTCGGCGCGGCGGAAGCGCACCAGCAGCCGCGACGGCCCGACGGCATCGAGCAGTTTGACGGCCGGAACGTTCAGCGACAGCTGCAGCGCCTCGCGCACGGTGACGTCGCCCTGGTAGCTCATGTCGAAATTGCGCGGCCGATAGCCGAAGAAGTCGGCCGGCCGGTCCTCGATGATGGTCTCCTGGGAAACAAGGCCCTGTTCGAAGGCGAGCCCGTAAATAAAGGGCTTCAGCGTCGAGCCGGGCGAGCGGTTGACACGTGTCATATCGATCCAGCCGGAGCGGCTGGCGTCGAAATAATCGGCCGAGCCGACTTCGCCGACGATCGCGCCGGTCTGGGCGTCGGCCATCACCATGGCGAGCGAAAGCTTTGGCCCGAGCTTCATGGCCGCGGCCCGGGCGACCGCTTCCAGCCCTTGCTGGACCTGCTTTTTCAAAGTCGTCTGATGCTTGAGGACACCAGGCTCCTTGCGAAGCGCGGCTTCCGCGGCATGGGCGGCCAATGCCGGCAGCTGCATGCGCCGCATGGGGATGGCGACCGCCTCGGCCCGCTCCGCTTCGCCGTTGCCGATCGCCTCGGCCACCGCGGCGCGATCAAGCACGCGCTTGCGCGCCTCTTGCGCCGCCTGGAGATTGCGGTCCGGCCGGCGCCGTTCCGGCAATTGCGGCAGGGCGACGAGCAGGGCGGCTTCGGCGATCGTCAGGCGCCGCGGCTCCTTGCCGAAATAGGCAAGACTTGCGGCGCGTACGCCTTCCAGATTACCGCCATAGGGCGCATGCGTGAGATAGAGATCGAGGATCTCTTCCTTCGACAGGCGCTGTTCGATCTGCATGGCGCGGGCGAGCTGCAGGAGTTTTGCCGAAAACGAACGTTCCGCGCGCGGCTCGATCAGCCGCGCCACCTGCATCGACAGCGTCGAGGCGCCGGAGACGATGCGGCCATTGCGGACGAATTGCAGGCAGGCCCGCCCGAGGGCCCAGGCGTCGACGCCGCCGTGATCGTAGAAACGCTGATCCTCATAGGCAACAAGCATGCGCAGGAATTGCGGATCGACATCGGCGACCGTCGTCTTCAGCCGCCAGCGGCCTTCGGCGGTCGCGAAGGCGCGCAACAACTGCCCATCGGCATCCAGCACCTCCGGGGAAACCGTATCCGCCTTGTCGAGCGGCGGCGGAAAGGCCTTGTCGGCGGCGTCGAGCGTAAGGAGGGCTGCGCCGGCAAGAACGATGCCGGCGGCGGATCCGATCGCAAACTTGCGCCACAGCCTCATTGTTGCGCCGCCACGACCTCCATCTTGCCGGTCGCCGTGCGGGCCGAAAGCTCGGGTCGATACATGTCCTCGACGCTTGCGGCCGGATGGTCGTAGGTGCCGGGAGTGACGGCGCGCACGACATAGGCGACGTTGAATTCCCGTTCGTCACCCGGCGCCCGGTTGAAGGCGGCGACGAAACGATCGTAACGGAATTCGGTATGGGCAGCGGAGATCTCGCCGATCCAGTCGAAATTCGTCATCTGGGCGCTGTCGACGAGGTTTGGATTGTCGATCTCGAAACCGGCCGGCAGGAGATCGGTGATGACGATGCGCGACTGCCAGTCGTTGGTCTCGCGCACGTGGATGACGACGACATAGCGTTGGTTCTGCTGCGCTTCGCTGACATTCGCCTCTTCGCCGTCGAGCGTGTAATAGCTGCGCTCGATGAGGAAGCCGTCGCCGCCGGCCGGCAGCGGCACGGTCGGCGCGGCAACGGTGGTGACGACAGCCGAGACCGCGTCGTTAGTCTGGTTGGTCAAGGTCAGCGGATGGTCGGCGAGCGCCTCGCCGGTCATCCGGGCCATATAGGCGCCGGTGTGCGGCGCGCCGTTGACGTCGACCTTCAGGCCGTCATCACCGCCCTGAATGGCGCGGGCGGCAAGCAACATCCAGCTTTCTTCCTGGGTACTCTTGTATTTGCTGCGGCCCCATTCCTTGGCGACGGCCTTGGCGAGGTCCGGCACGACAGGCGGCACCGGCCGGCTTTCGGCGGCAAGCGCCAGGATCGCCGCGCCGTCCCGCAGGATCGTGCCGTAATCGGTGCGCGACAGGTTCACGCGCGATACCATCGATTGCTGCGACATCTGCAGCGCGTCGATGAAAATGTTCTTCGAGCGCTGGGCGTCGCCGTAGAGCGCCAATGCGGCGGCGATATGCGCCTTGGCGAGCGGCGTCGGGAAGTCGTTGATCATCGTATCGGCGTAATAACGCAGATCGCTGATCGCCGCCTTCTTATTCCGGGCAAGCACATAGATGGCGTAGGCGATCTGGTCGCCCTGGCCCTTGATGTCGGTCGTGTAGGAGAGCGTATTCTGCAAGTTTTCGAGCGCCTGCACGAAGGCCCTTTCCGGCACGTCATATTTCATTTCGCGGGCGCGCGTCAGGAAATCGGTGACGTAGGAATCGAGCCAGACGTCGCCCGAATCCGGCCCCCAGAGGCCGAAGCTGCCGGCCGAGGCCTGGTAGGACAGCACGCGGTAGATCGCGTCCTGCACGCGCTTGTGCACGTCGTCGTCGTTTTCGATGCCGGCCTGCTTGGCCACTTCGGCGAAGTAGAGCAGGGGCAGCGCCCGGCTGGTGGTCTGCTCGGCGCAGCCGAAGGGATAGCGGTCGAGCGTCATCAGCAGCGCCGGGATATCGAAGGCGGCCGAACGGGTGACGTTGACGCTGATTGCGGCCCCGGGCAGCACGCTGTCGGCCAAGAGATTCTTGTCGACGGTGAGCTTGGCCCCCGGCTTCAGCGCCAGCACCCTGCGTTGAGTGATCGGCAGGGATGCCGGGCGCACCGGCACGTCGACGGTCTTGTCGAGCGACAGGCCGGAAGCATCGGAAAGATTGATTGAGACGCTGCCGGCGCCCGGCTGCCTGCCGATCAGTGAAAGCGTCAGTTCCGTCTTCGCGCCGGCCTCGAGGCGGATCGTCTGCGCGGCGGAGGCCTGCTCGATGCCAACCGCCTCATTGCCGGTCAGCTGCAGTTTGAAGTCGCCGGCCGGTGCATCGGTATTGGCAATGTCGAGGCGCAGATCGGCCTTGTCGCCGGGGGCGAGGAATTTCGGCAGGCTCGCGGTGACGACAACCGGATCACGGATGATGACATCCTTGACGTCGTGGCCGACACCTGATTTCGACCAGGCGACCGCCATGACGCGCGCCGTGCCGTTGAATTGCGGAATGTCGAAGGAGACGTTGGCCTTGCCTTCGGCGTCGAGCTTCACCGGGCCGGAAAAGAAGGCGACGAGCTTCTGCGTCGGCGGGCTTGCCTGCAGCGCGATGGCGCCGCCGTCACCGCCGGTCCTGAGCTTGCCGGTCGCACCCAGCGAGCCGTCGATCAGGCGGCCGTAGAGGTCGCGGATTTCGAGGCCGAGCTGGCGCTGGCCGAAATACCAGTCCTCAGGATTCGGCGGCTCGTAGCGCGTCAGGTTGAGAATGCCGACATCGACGGCGGCAACCGTGACATAGGCATCCTCGTTGGCGCCCGCACCGGCCACCTGCAGGCCGATGTTCAATGGTCCGCGCGGCAACATCTTTTCCGGCGTGTCGAGTTTGACCTGCAGGGCGCGCTGTTCAGGATCGACCTTCAGCCATTGGATGCCGATCGAGCGCATCGGCATGTGGCTGTCCTGCGCGTCGCCGGGACGGAAGAGCGTTGCGGTCACATAGGCGCCGGCGCCCCAGTCCGCAGTGACGGGGATGTCGACTTCGCCGCCGATCTCGCCGATCGTCGCATTCTGCACGGCGACAAGCTTTTCGGTTCCGGCGGTCACCATCAGCTCGCCGCCGTAGCGCGAGGTGACTTTCAGCTTGGCAGTCTCGCCGATCTTGTAGCTGTCCTTGTCGAGGGCGATTTCCAGGCCGTCGGGCGTTTGGGTCGACGTCGAGGCGACGAACCAGCCGGCGTCGAATTCGACGCTGGAGGTCGGGCCGTCGGCATCCGGGCTTTCCACTTCGAGGCGATAGCGGCCCCATGTTACCGGCACCGAGATCTTGCCGCCGTCCATCGTCGCGTCGACGCTGCCGTTGGCGACCTGCTCGGCGGTATAGACCGGCTCGTATTTCCACGCGGTTCCCTCGCGATACCATTGATATTCGCGGTTGAGGCTGTAGAATTTCCAGCGCAGGCCCTTGGCCTCCTGCTTCTTGCCGTCGGCATCGACGCCGATCACCGTGAAGCTGGCGATTGAATTCTCGGGCAGCTCGTCGGAAAATTCCGGCTTGATGCCGATCGTCGCGCGCTCGCTCTTGACCGGAATGACAAGCGAGCGTTCGATGGCGCGCCCACCCGCTTCCTGCATCCTTATATAGACGGTGGCGTTGAGCAGCTGCGTCGTTGCCGGCAGGTCGCCGACGGTGAGGTCGGTCGAAGCTTCGCCGTTCTCGTCGAGCTCCGGCAGACCGTCGATCGGAAGGCGGGAATCTTCGCTCGCCTCTTCGTCGGCAAGTCCGAACAGGAAGCCCTTATAGGCGGGGTTCTCGCGCGTCGGCTTGACGACGACATCGCCTTCAAGCGTCAGGCCGGCGGCCGGGGCGCCATAGAGATACTTGCCCGAAATGGTGACATTCGCCGGCGTATCCGGGCCGATTTCCTTGGCCTCGGTTTTGATCTCCATCTCGGTGCGATCGGGCACGAAATCATCGACGAGGAAACTCTTGCTGGCGATCGCGCTGCCCTTGGGATCGGTATAGATGTTCATCGTCCAGGTGCCGCGCATGGCATTTTCCTGGGTGGCGAAATCGACGGAATAACCGCCGAGATTGCTGGTCTGGCTGACGATCCGCCGGTCTTCGACGCCGTCCGGGCGGCTGAAGATGAAGGTGAGCGGCAGATTCTCTATGGCGTTGCCATCGGTGTCGCGGGCAAGCGCCTGGGCGTGCACCGTCTCGCCGGCCCGGTAGATGCCGCGTTCGGTGAAGGTCAAGACGTCGATCGCGCCGGGTGCGGCGCGGCCGGTGACGCCGCGGTCGGAGAGGTCGAAGCCGGCCCGGGTCATGTCGAGGAAGACATAGTCCGACGTGCCGTTCTTGGCGGCGATGACGGCGGGCGTCAGCGCCGCGGTGCCGCGGATCAGGCCGGCGGTGAAGGTGGCGCGGCCGTTTTCGTCGGTCGTCGCGGTGCCGAGCACTTCATTGTTCTTGGCGAGCAGCTGCAACTCGACGCCTGACAGCGGCTTGGCCGAGGCAAGCGAGCGGGCAAAGACGTTGAGTCCGTCCGTGCCGGCATAGGTGGTGATGCCGATATCGGAGACGAGGAACCATTGCGTCGCCTGTGAATCCCACTCCTGCGCCGGGGCGTTCGGCGCCGTCGCGGTCAGCACGTAGATGCCGGGTTTGCGCTCCGGCAGCGCCTCGTCGACCGGGAAGCTGGTGACGATGTCCTTGTTGAGATCGTTGGCGATGTCGATCGAGCCCTGCCAGATCAGTTCGCCGTTCTGATCCTCGATGTTCTGGGCGCTGTAGCCGTCAAGCTGGCTCAGAAACTGCGAGTTGGTCAACAGCGGTGCGATGGCGCGATCGCCGATGCGGTAGAGCTTGAGGTTGGCCGAGGTCATATTGACCGAGACAATCGGGATCCCGCGGCGCGCCGTCGAGGGCAGCACGAAGCTGTCGCCGGTAAACCGCACCATCTGGCTGCGGTCCTTGACGTAGACGTCGATGGTGACGGGTGCTTCAAGGCTCTCGTCGACCGAAGACGGCAGGCCGGTGCGGAAGGTGATCTTATAGGTCTCGCCGTGCGTCAGCCCCTCGACGCAGATCTGCTTATCCTTGGTTTCCAGCGCCTTGGGGGCGGCGCCGTTCAGCGTCACGAAGGGCGTGTAATCGGTGGTCTTGATGAGCGCTTCGGAGAAGGTGGCGCAGGCCCGCGGCGTGGCGCTGTCTGCATCGACGCTGTGTTCGGTGATGCGGAAGCCCTGCGTCGATTTCAGCTGCAGATAGGCCGTCTGCACGTCGTCGGAGGGAACCAGCGCCAGGCTCGCCTTGTAGGCGTCGAGCGCCGGTCGGTAATTGGCGTTTCGTTCCAGCGCGGTGGCGAGCACGGAGAGCGCCTCGGCGCGCTTGGCCTTGGTGCGCGTCAGCTCGTAGCCATTCAGCGCGTCGAGCACGGCCTGGCCGGTGACGCTGCTCTCGGTGCTGCCGTAGGAAATGGCCGCACGCGCGGTTTCGAGCCAGAGATCGGCATCACCGGGGGTGATCGACAGCGCGCCGTGGAACGCGATCACCGCGTCAGTCAGATTGTTGGCGGTCATGTCGAGACGGGCGCCGGCCGTCAGGCTGTCGACGTTCTGGCCCTGCTGGGCGTCGGTCAGGGCAAGATTGTCCCTGAAGTCATGGGCCTGCTGGATCAGGTCATTGCTCAGGAAGGTCAGGCGCGGCGCCGCACCGATATCCGGCTCCTTCTGGGCGGCGGTCTCGACGATCTTGCCGGCGATGGCGCCGGGGAAGGCGTTCATTGTCTTGAAATCGGATTTCAGGAAGCACCATTTCACCTTGGGATTGTAGGTGAAGGCCTTGCAGCTCTTGTCGCCGATGCAGGAGGTCTTGCACTGATCGAGCGAGACGTTCTGCTCGGTGCGAAGGTCGAAGCCGAAGAAATCGGCGTCCTTGATCGTCTGGATGTCACGCTTGGTTTCCGCGGCGACGGCTGGAAAACCGACGGCGATCATGGACAAAAATGCGATGCTGGCGAAAGCAAAGAACGAGCGCACGGACATAGGTTCCCCCCAAGGATACAGGCGATGCTGGCTCTGACCGGCCGCACTCTCCTCACTCCTCACGAGATTGTCAACTCAACTTGAGGGTTGTTGCAACCTCGCACATGCGCTTTCTTCGGGCTGTCACATCGGCGTGAGCAACCGGTTTTTGATTTGCAGCTTTTGCAAGGGTGAGCAAGGATTTGGGCGACCCCGTGGAGGTAGCGCTATGTCCATGTCTTACAACCGCCGGCGCCTCGCCGCTTTCCTTACCGTCGCAACCATCTTGCTCGGTGCGGATGTAGCCGCCGCTGCCGAAGAGGCGGTCGTCATTCCGCCGCCGGATATCGACGAGACTGCCAGTTCGGGTACTGAGACCGCCATTTTCGCCGGCGGCTGCTTCTGGGGCGTCCAGGGCGTGTTCCAGCATGTGAAAGGCGTCGAAAGCGCCGTCTCAGGTTATGCCGGCGGCGAAGCAAAGACGGCGCAATACGAAACCGTCAGCACCGGCTCGACAGGTCACGCCGAAGCCGTCGAGGTGAAGTTCGATCCGAAACAGGTCAGCTACGGCAAGTTGTTGCAGATCTTCTTCTCGGTGGCGCACAACCCGACGCAGCTGAACTACCAGGGACCGGACCGGGGCACGCAATATCGCTCGGCGCTGTTCGTCTCCGATCCACAGCAGCGCAAGGTCGCCGAGCGCTACATCGACCAGCTCGACAAGGCGCATGCATTTCCGCGGCCGATCGTCACCAAGGTGTCGGATGCCGCCGGCTTCTATCCTGCCGAGGCCTATCATCAGGATTTCCTGACGCTCAACCCGACCTACCCCTATATCGTCTATAACGACCTGCCGAAAATCGAGAACCTGAAGTCGCTGTTTCCCGCCGACTACCGCAGCCAGCCGATCCTCGTCGGCAAGACCAAGGGCTGATCGGCCTGTCAGGACATGATGTCGATCGGTGTGTGGTCGGGGACGCGAGCCCAGATCTCGCGCATTTCCGTATTGGTGACGGCAATACAGCCATCGGTCCAATCCCACAGGCGATGGGCTTGCCCGAGCAGGCCCAAGCCATTGGGCAGCCCGTGGATCATGATGCTGCCGCCGGGCGGAAAGCCGTTCGCTTCAGCCTCGCGCTGCTCTTTCGGGTTGGGATAGGAGATGTGCAGGCTCAGATGCGCCATCGATTTCGGATTGCGCCAGTCTATCTCGTAGCGCCCTTCAGGCGTCTTCTCGTCGCCTTCGCGTTGTTTGGGGCCGGCATCGGCAGCACTGCCCAGAGAAATTCGATAGGTCGCGATGGGAGCGTCGCCTTTAAGAAGAACCATGCGTCGTTCGGATTTGTAGACGCGAATAAGATCGGCACGTTGTTCCATCGGCGCGGCGGGGGGTGGTGAGCCGGAGCCGATCCTCGCCATCACCTTGGTGTAGACAAAGAGGCCGGCGGCCGCGATCGCCAGGATGATGATTTTGTTTCTCAAGCCGATCCTCAATCCTTAGTCGAATGAATAATCATATCGTGTCGTCGCGCCCGCAACCAGAGATGCGCCCTCGAGATTGGCCATTGGTTTTCGCCTTGTTGCCGACCTGTTAAGAATTCATCAACGTTAACAATATCTTAAATCACAAAAATCGCGTTTCACCGCGGAACATATCGTCACGTTCGCCGTTACGACAATGAGTTTCGGCAGGCACAGCTGCCGGAGCGGATCCTTCCTTCGAAGTATGTGCGTAACAAGGGGACGTATCATGGCCATCAATGTCGTACGGCGCTGGCAGCGAGATGATCTCATGAAACAGCGCGTATTGATCGTTGAAGATGAATTCCTCATCGCCCTCGATCTCGGCGCGACTGTCGAAGGCATGGGCATGCAGGTCGCCGGCTTGGCGAATGATCGCGAACAGGCGCTGCGGTTGGCGCCGTCGGCCGATATCGCCTTCGTCGACGTCAATCTTGCCGATGGCCCGACAGGTCCTGAGCTCGGCAGGCGGCTGGCGCAAGAGCATGGCATCGCCGTCGTCTTCATGACCGGCAATCCCGAGACCGTCGCCGACGGCGTCAAGGGCGCAGTCGGCGTCGTCCAGAAGCCGGTCATGCCTTCGGTTGTCGAACAGCTGGTCAAATATCTTGCCGCGCGTCGCGCCGGCATGTTCGCGGTCGTGCCGGCGCAGATGACGGTTTTTGCCTGATCAGCCGGATGCGGCTGCGAGCTGCGGCTGAGCGTCGGCCTTCTCCGGCTGTGGTCGACCATAGGCCCTGAGAAAGGTACGAACTGCATTGCGGGCCGCCTTTTCCAATTCCGCGTCAGTCGGAATTCCTCCGAAAAGGGTCATCATCTGCAGGTCGGCATTACCGAGCGCGACGAACTGCCGGGCGGCGACGTCGAAATCGTCTATGACGAGCGCCCCTTTTTGCGCCAGCCGTGCGAGAAGGGCGGAAAGCGCGGTCGTCAGCTTGCCGGGACTGTGCTGGCGCCAGCTTTCGAAGAGGTGCGGATATCGCTCTCCCTCCGTCTGCACCAGCTTGCGCAGGAATTTTCCGTCATGGTTGCAGATGCAATTCTTGTTGAGGCGCACGACGAAGGCGGTCAGCTCGTCCTCCAGATTGTCGGCGTTGTCAGGGAAGGCCGACAACACGGAAAAGAGCATCGCGTTGGCGCGGTTCATGACATCCTCGACGACGGCGACGAACAGCGTTTCCTTCTCGCTGTAGTGATTGTAGATCGTCTGGCGGGAGACACAGGCGACGGCGGCAATCTCGTCGATGCTGGCGCCGGCAAAGCCCTGGCGGCAGAAAACGTCGGCGGCGGCATCGAGGATCGACATGCGCTTGGCACATTGCCCGCGCTGGCTATGCCCCGTCGTCCGGACTACCGGTGTCATGCGATCTTTCATGAGAGTGAAGATAAGACGTCTTGACGTTTTAGACAATGGCGTCTAGGTTTACAGGTGTGTCCAAATTTATTGACACTCTTGGTTCCGCCGCTGAAGATATGAGCTCCCAACTTCGTCTTCGCGCGAACGATCATCATTGTACCCCTAAGAGCACTGCGGCGAAGCGACGATCCGGCGTCTTCGCTCGCGCTTTTGTGAAAGATCACCATTATGACGGCTCCCTTCTTCCGCATTGCCCTCATTCTCGGCCTTTTGTCGGCCATCGGCCCCTTTGCCATCGACATGTATCTGCCTGCGCTGCCTTCGATCGGCCAGGATCTGCATGCCGACAACAACGTCACCCAGCTGACCCTTCTCGCCTTCTTCATCGCCTTTGCGCTCTCTCAGCTCGTCTACGGTCCGCTGTCGGATATGTGGGGTCGCAAGCTGCCGCTCTATCTCGGCATCGGCCTCTTCGCGCTCGCCTCGATCGGCTGCGCGCTTGCGACCGATATCGAAACGCTGATTGCCTTGCGTTTCGTCCAGGGCATAGGCGGTGCGGCCGGCATGGTCGTTCCGCGCGCCATCGTCCGCGACATGCATACCGGCGTTCAGGCTGCGCGGCTGATGTCGCTGCTGATGCTGGTCTTCTCGATCTCGCCGATCCTGGCGCCACTGACGGGCAGCGCCGTCATCGAGTTTTACGGCTGGCGCGGCGTGTTCTGGGCCGTGACAACAGCCGCCTTGATCGGCCTCGTCCTGCTCGCCACGCAGCTTGACGAGACCCGCCCGGCCGCAGAGCGCAGCGGCAGCGGCCTCGGGAGCGCCATGACGGCCTACCGGCTGCTGCTGTCCGATCGCAATTTCCTGACGCTGACCTTCATCGGCGGCCTCGGCATTTCGAGCTTTCTCGTCTATCTCGCCAACTCGCCCTTCGTGCTGATTCAGCATTACGGGCTGACGCCGACGCAATACAGCTTCGCCTTCTCGATCAATGCCGTGTCCTTCTTCGCGGTATCGCAGGCGACGGGCTGGCTCGGCGAGCGTTTCGGCCTGGTGCGCGTCATGCGGATTGCCGTGAGCGCCTTCGCGCTGGCCATGGTCGTCATGGCGGTGGTGATGGCCGCGGGCTTCAATCAGTTGCCTGTCATGGCGAGCTTCCTGTTCATCGGTTACGGCTTCCTCGGCCTCGTCATCCCGACGAGTGCCGTGCTGGCGCTTGAGGATCACGGCGCAATCGCCGGCACCGCCTCGTCCCTGATGGGCACGCTGCATTTCGTCATCGCCGCCGTCGCCATGGTGATCTCGAGCCTGTTCTTCGACGGCACGGCCGTTCCGATGGCCGCCGGCATCGCCGTCTGCGCCTTCCTGGCCTTCGTGCTGACGCAGGCCACGATCGGCCGCCGTGCTGCGGTCGCCGCCGCTGAATGATCAGGACGGGCCGCAGCCGGTCAGCCGGTTGCGGCCACCAATCAGGGTTGCGGCATCGGAGAAAATACTTCGCACAATTGAATATTGGTCGATAGCGCTATCTAGGCGTTAACGACATTGTCATTGCGGAGAATATGTATGGTCGACGAGAAGCGGCTGATCTCGAAAATCACCTGGAAGCTGATGCCGTTTCTCGGCATTCTTTATCTCATCGCCTATATCGACCGGCAGAATGTCAGCTTCGCCAAGCTGCAGATGGTCGATGCGCTCGGGTTGAGCGAGTATGCCTACGGGCTCGGCGCTTCGCTCTTCTTCATCGGCTATTTTCTCTTCGAGGTGCCGAGCAATCTCTTCCTCGACAGGCTCGGCGCGCGTGTCTGGTTCGCCCGCATCCTGGTCTCCTGGGGCCTCGTCACCATCGGTCTCGCCTTCACCCAGAATGCGGCGATGTTCTATATCCTGCGTTTCCTGCTCGGCGTCTGCGAAGCCGGCTTCTTTCCGGGCGTCCTCTATCTCCTGACGCTGTGGTTCCCTTCGGCCTATCGCGGCCGGATGGTCGGCCTGTTCATGATCTTCAGCGCGATCGCCAATGCCGTCGGAGCACCGCTCGGCGGGGCGCTGCTCGATCTCGACGGCCTTTACGGCTTTGCCGGCTGGGAGTGGGTGTTCCTGGCGACCGGTATTCCGGCCGTCATCGCCGGCGTCGTCACCTTTTTCCATCTTCCCGGCCGGCCTGAAAACGCGAACTTCCTGAGCAGCGAGGAGAAGAACTGGCTTGAACGAAGGCTCGCTTCGGAAAATGCCGGCATGGACGAAAATGCCGGAAACGGCTTCAAGGCGCTGATCGACCCGCGCGTCCTCTTGATGGCGCTCTGCTATATCGCCTTTCCGCTGTCGGCCTATGGGCTGAGCTACTGGCTGCCGACCATCGTCAAGGCCTTCGGCGTCAGCAACACGGTGAACGGCTTCCTCAACGTCATCCCCTGGCTGCTGGTCGCCGTCGCGCTCTATGCCGTTCCCGCCATGGCCGACAAGGCGCAAACGAAGACGCCCTTTATCGTCATCCCGGCCTTCATCGGCGCCGCCTGCCTGCTGCTGTCGGCGCTGATTCCGAACCACACGCTGCAATTCGCCGTCCTCTGCGTCGCCGCCGCCGGCATCTTTGCGCCGCAGCCGGTGTTCTGGAGCCTGCCCTCGCGGTTCCTGAAAGGGGCGGGTGCGGCGGCCGGGCTTGCCGCCATCAATTCGGTCGGGAATCTCGGCGGCTTCGTCGCCCAGAACGTCGTGCCCTGGATCAAGGATGAAAGCGGCAGCACCATCGCGCCGATGTTCTTCCTCGCCGCCTGCCTTGCCGCCGGCGCGCTGCTGGTCTTCTTCGTGACGCGTCAGTTGTCGAGCCGCGAAGATGCGGCGGCACCCAGCCGGACCTGAGTGATGTGCTTCAGGCCGTCAGCGTGAAGGCGTCGCTTTCGCCCGGAACGAGCTCCATCGGCCAAATCCTGTTGCGGGCGCCCTGCGGATAATGATCGGCATAGGCCGGCATGGTGGCAAGCAGGGTTTCGCCGAGCTGGGCGCCGAGATCGCGCAGCGACATGCGGAAGGAGGTCAGCGACGGCTGCAGGAAAAGGGTGCGTGGCTCCTCGCGGAAGCCGACGACGGCGAGGTCGCGGCCGGGCACGATGCCGGCCTCGGCCAGCCTGCGGTAAAGCCCGATCGCCATCAGCTCGTGGATCAGGATGATCGCCGTCGGTCGGTCTTCGATCATCAGCAGTTCGTGGCCGGCCTGATAGCCGCCCTGTTCGCTCGACTTGACGCGGATGACGAGGGCGGGGTCGAAGCCAAGGCCGTGACGTTGGAGCGCCTGACGGTAGCTGTCGAGGAAGATGTAGCCGAGATTGATGTCGGAGGAGGGGACCGCCACCGCAATCCGCCGATGGCCCTTTGCGACCAGCCGGTCGACGCCGCGCGCCGCCACGCCTTCGAAATCGAGATCGATCCAGGTATAGCTGCCGCCGGACGCGCTGCGGCCGAGCGCTACGAAGGGGATGCGGGCCTTTTCCAGAAGCTCGATGCGCCGGTCGGTGCGCCGCGTCGCCGAGATGATCAGCGCATCGACGAGGCGGCGCGCCACCATGCGCTTCAGATATTCGTGCGGATCCTCGTCGTCAGGGCAGGGCAGCATGACCAGATCGAGCTTGTGCCGGGAAAAGACGCTCTGCAGCCCGTCGGTGACGCCGAGGAAAAAGTCGTCGCTGTTTTCGACCGTCTCGCGGCTCACTTCCAGCATCAGCCCGATGACATTGGTCATACCCTGGCGCAGGCTGCGGCCCGACTGGTTGGCGACGTAGCCGAGCTCTTCGGCGGCGGCGAGCACCCGCCGGCGCGTGTCTTCATTAACGTCAGGCTTGCCGTTCAACGCCCGGGACACGGTACCGATCGAAATGTCGAGATGCTCGGCGAGCTGGCGAATTCCCTTCATCTCCGATGATTTTCCTCCCGATTGGATCGCATTTGCCCTTTCTTGCCACAGGACGGCGGCTGCGAAAAGTCGGGGGAGGCATTATGGCCTGAAGCTCTGGCGGATGACGAGTTCCGGAATGACGCGTTCGGAACCCGCAGGAGCGTCCGGATTGTCAAGCCGCCGCTCCATCAGCTCCACGGCGCGTTGCGCCATAACAAGCGGGTCCTGGCGGAAGGTGGTCAGCCGATAGCTGAGCCAGGCGGATTCTGGCACGTCGTCGAAACCGATGACGGCGACATCCTCAGGCACGCGCAATTGCGTTTCCAGGCGCACCACATCCATCAGGCCGAAGGCGATCTGGTCATTGGCGCAGAAGACGGCATCGGCTTTTATCTTGTTCGAGAACAGCGCGCGGCCGGCGGTGACGCCGCCGTCATAATCGGAATCGTCGCCGCGGGCGACGACGACGGATGCGCCGAGCGCCTCGGCGGTCGACAGGAAGGCGCTTTCGCGCTCGACGATCGCAGGCGTTCCCGTGTTGGAGCCGATGACCGCCAGCCGCCGCCGACCGCTTTCGTAAAGGGCTGTCGCCGCCTTGTGCGAGGCTTCGGAATTGCCGGCGCGCACGTGGTCGGCATCGGGCTCCGAACGGCCGATGACGACGAGCGGCTGGCCGTTTCGCTGCGCGAGTTCGAGGAAACTTGCCGGCGGCGAGCCGGACAGGATGATGATCGCCTCAGCCCGGTGGCCGATGAGCATCTTCTGGGCGGCGAGCAGCTCCTCTTCCGTCTCACCGGTATTGACGAGGATCGGAATGCTGCCGCGCCGGATCAGCAATTTGGCAAGCGCTGCTGCCAGATGTGCGCGAAATCCCACTTCCGGCCGGGTCGCGACGATCCCGACGAGGCGGCTCTGATTGGCGAGCACGCCGCGAGCGAGATCGTTGACGTGATAGCCGAGTTCTTCAGCGGCCCGCAGCACCTTTTCGCGCGTCGCAGGCGCCACGCTGGCGCCCGGCGTGAAGGTGCGCGACACGGCGGAACGCGAAACGCCCGCCAGCTGCGCCACCTGCTCGGCGCTGACGAAACGCATGCGCTCTTTTTTCGGCATCCTGCCGCCGTTCCCGGGACCATCATTCATCGGCTCTCAGCTATTGCGCGTCTCTGACAGCCGGATGACAGGCGGTGGGGTGGGTGGAAATTTTGCGAAGGTACTGTTGTCAGCATGAGCGACCGATGCGCGCCGAAAGCTGCCCCTGGCCCTTGCCGGGATCGAGCCGCTGGTCTCGACCCGTCCTGCGGACCCGGTTCTGACGGGGAAGGACGTGGCCCACGAGACATTGGCGAGGAACGGAGAGGTCGCGGCATATCCCCTTCGCCCAGTTTGCGGGGGGAAGGTGGCAGCAGCCGGATGAGCGGCGGCTCTCCTGGCCGGCCTGCCATTGATATTGAACTAAAAAAGCCGAGGATGCGGAACGCAACCTCGGCTGAGGGTCGAGCGGTGCCGACGACCACTTCGAAAAAAGCTCAGGTCTACTCGCAGACCCGCACGGTTTCAGTGTGATAACCGCCGTCATAGCGGTTGCGGACATCGCGATCCTCATACCAGCATCTCGGCGCCGGTTCGACATAGCGGGGGCCATCGACATAACGCGGGCCGTTATTGGCGAGGGCGCCCCCGATCAGACCGCCGACGACACCTGCGGCAACGCCGCCGGCGATGATGCGGCCGGTGTTATCGTGGTGGTGATGGTGGTCACGCGCGGCAGCGGGCTGAATAGCCGATCCAACAAGGGCCGTCGCGATCAACAGGCTGCTAATAATTCTCTTCATAACCTTCTCCTCAGTGGGCACAGGCCCCGGATAAAAGTAAAATGCGGCAGCAAGGCGTTTGTTCGTTCAAACTTTGCGACATGCATTAACGCATGTCATTGCCGAACACCATATCAGGTCGCCGATTCCGCAGCGGTCGTCGCAGGGCATTGTTGCTTATAGAAGCGACGGGGCCGTGAGTTGCCTGAGGCGCTGGCTGAAAATCAGCTGATGAACCACTTCCATAAAGGAAGCCCGCCTTAGCGGTCTAGTCGGGTTTTGAGTGGAGTGCGCCGCGCGGGCCACTTCCCGACGGTGAATAAAACGCCCCGCAATTCGCGGGGCTAATGGTGCATGGAAAGGTGTTTTGCCCGTTTCGGACGGATCTGGTGCATCGCTATTTGTGAAGGCATATCAGTGTGGAGGTGGGCGTCGACAAGGTCGATTTGAAGATCGAAAACCTGCAATTGTCGATGAATGGCCGCGCCGCGGAGGCGAGCGCCCGCGGCACGCTTTTAACGATGCGATTCATTGTCTCAAGTCCAATTGCTTGAACCAAACGGCCGCAGCGGCTCGAACTCCACCGCCTGCACATCGTCCGAGGAGGCTATCATCTTTGCCCGCTTTTTGGCGAGCTTCGCCCACCACTTCGAATTGCTCCGGATCCGATCGATGCCATAAAGTATACGAAGCATGTGTCGGGCTTCCGCAGCCTCCATTGTGACGAGTGGTATGCCATCCAGTCGGGCCGGTGCATCAGTTGCGATGTCGATGATGGCCCAAGTGGTATCCCTCGCTTCCAGCCGGTAATTGCTCGCCATTTCGTCCCTCCGGTCGTATGGCGAGATTGATGCAAAATTCCCGACGCGCACATCCGGCAAAAGGGATTGGTTCCATCGCCAAAAGGTGAATGCGGCCGTTTGAACATACCTCGGCGCCGACTCCTTCACCCTCCGAGGCGACCGTTCAGGGTTAGCAGAGCCTTCAACGACTAATCGTCGCTCCGTTGTTTAGGTCATACCGGCATGTTTTAGGTCATACCCAGTGGCGTCCAGCACATCTTCGGGGATATCGTCGAAGGAGGCGTAGTTGAGGTTATAGAGCCTGGAATAGAGCTTGCCGTTCTTCATCAATTGCCGGTGGTTGCCACTTTCGATGATTTCGCCGTTCTGCAGCACGATGATCCGGTCGGCTTCGCGGATCGTCGCCAAGCGATGGGCGATGACAAGGCCGGTGCGATTTTCAAGCAGCTTGACCAGCGCCTTCTGGATCAGCATTTCCGTATAGCTGTCGATATTGGCCGTCGCCTCGTCGAGCACGAGGATCTTCGCATCCGCCACGAGGGCGCGGGCAAAACTCAAAAGCTGGCGCTGGCCGAGCGAAAGATTGCCGCCGCGCTCGCCGAGAACGCTGTCGTAACCATCGGGCAGGCGCATGATGAAATCATGGGCGCCGACCGCCTTGGCCGCCTCGATCACCTGTTCGCGTGTCGCTTCCAGCTTGTGGTAGCGGATGTTTTCGAAGACGGTGCCGGTGAAGAGGAAGGGCTCCTGTAGCACCATGGCGATTTGTGCGCCGAGCGAATCCTGCGTCAGGTCACGCACGTCGTGGCCGCCGACCAACACCTGGCCTTGCTGCACGTCGTAGAAGCGGTGGATCAGCGACATGCAGCTCGATTTTCCGGAGCCCGTCGGCCCGACCAGCGCCACCGTCTCACCGGGATTGACCTTGAAGCTCACATGTTTCAGCACAGGATGCTTCGGATTGTAGCCGAAGACGACATCCTTGAATTCCACCGAGCCGTCCATGTCGCGCGACAGGACCTTGGCATCCGGCGCATCCTTGATGTCGACGGGCACGTCGAGCACTTCGGTCAGCCGCTGGCCCGACGCCATGGCGCGCTGCATCACCGAATATTGCAGGGTCAGCGAACGGATCGGGTCGAAGAAGCGCTGGATGTAGAACAGGAAGGCGACGAGCACGCCGACATCGAGCGCCTGGTTGAGAACGCGGGCGCCACCGACGACGATGACGAGCGCCATCGCCACACCCGTCAGGCTGTCGACGATCGGCACCATCACCTGCGCATAACGGGCCGCCGTCAGATGCGTCCTGAGATTGGCATGCGCCTTGTCGTCGTAGAGCGTGAAGTTGACGCCCTGCCGGTCCATGCTCTGGACGGCGCGCACGCCGTGGATCGCCTCGGCGAGCGCGCCGTTCGCCACCGAATTGGTCTCATGTGCGGCCATGAAGGACTTGCGGGCGAGCGGCAGCCAGAACAGCCGGACGACGAAGAGCACCGGCAGCACCGCGAGCGTCAGCAGGCCCAGCTTGAAATCGAGATAGAGCATCACGAAAACGATGCCGAAGAGCAGCACGATATCGCCGACGGAGAGAACCGAGGTTTCGAGGAATTCCTGCATCGAGTTGACGTCGCCCTGCAGGCGCGACATCAGCCGCCCCACTTCGGTCTTGTCCATGAAGGAGAGCGAGACGCGCTGGAGATGCGAGAACATCGCCTTGCGGATGTCGAAGAGCACCTCTTCCGCGACATTGCCGACCAGGGTCTCCTGCGCATAGCTTGCAGCATAATTGATAAGGATGGCGATGGCGAAGGCGGCGATCGACCAGACCAGTGCGGAAGGATTGCCGCCGGGCGACATGCCGTGGTCGATGGCGTAACGGATGATCAGCGGGATCAGCAACTGCATGGTCGTGAAAGTCAGGACCGCGACGACCGCCCAGGCGACCTGCCGGCGGTAGGGATGAACGAAAGCCCAGATGCGCTTGACGATGTTGCCGTCAAAGGCCTTGCCGAACATTTCCTCCTCGACGCGATGCGAACCAACGACCGCCCGCGGCGGGCGGCGGCCGTCCTCGCGAACGTCGGGACGCTCGGTTTCCAGTTCCTCGGCCATCACATTCCTCCTGCGGCCATCACTTGAGGTGGTCCGCGCATCAATTCTTTGTCCGCCCTTCTCCCCAGCGGGGAGAAGGTGCCCGAAGGGCGGATGAGGGGGCCGCACGGCACCCCTATTTGCCCTTTGCCTCCGCTCAGGGCACTCGTCGCGGCGCGCCTCGCCCCTCATCGCCTCGCTTTGCTCGGCACTTCTCCCCCTGGGAGAAGGGGCATCTCGTTAGGCGCTCAACACCTCGTCGCCCGGCCGCACCTGCAGGTCGTAGAGTGCCTTGTAGCGGCCGCCGATCGAAAGCAGCGCCTGATGCGTGCCGCGCTCGACGATCCGTCCGTCTTCGACGAACAGGATCAGGTCGGCATGCATCAGCGAGCTCAGGCGATGGGCAACGATGATGGTCACGCGGTCGGCGGCGTAGCGGCGCATGGCGCTGCGGATGCGCTGCTCGGTGGCCGCGTCGATCGCCGCCGTCGAATCGTCGAACACCATGACAGCCGGCTTCAGCATCAGCGCCCGGGCGATCGAAAGGCGCTGCCGCTGGCCGCCGGAAAGCGAAACGCCACGCTCGCCGACGACGGTGCCGTAGCCGGTGGGAAGGCCGAGGACGTAATTGTGCAGCTGGGCGCTTTCGCTGGCGCGTTCGATGCGGCTTTCCTTGGCCCAGGGATCGCCATAGGCGATGTTGTTCTCGATCGTCGTCGTGAACAGGAAGGAGTCCTGCTGCACGACGGCGACCGAACGGCGCAGCGATTGCAGCGTCGCCTTGCGGATGTCCTGGCCGTCGATGGTGATCCTGCCGCCGCTGACGTCGTAAAAGCGCGGGATCAGATGGGCGATGGTCGACTTGCCGCTACCGGGAGGGCCGACGATGCCGACGGTCTGGCCGCGCCTGGCTTCAAAGGAGACATCGTGGAGCACGGTGCGCTTTTCCGCGCCGGGATAGGCGAAGCTGACATTCTCGAAGCGCAGCACGCCGTCCGTCACTGCCAATTCCCTGGCGTCCGGCGCGTCCTTGATTGATATGTCGAGGTCGAGCAGAGCAAAGAGGCGCGAGCCGCAGGTGGAGGCGCGGGCAAAGGCATTGACCATCAGGCCGAGCTGGCGCACCGGCATCTGCAGGATGGTCATGAAGGTCAGGAACGAGGCGAGCGTGCCGACGGTGATCTCGCCGGACATGACCTTGCCGCCGCCGACCCAGAGCACGAGGCCCATCGCCGCGAAGAAGGAGAAGGTCATGGCGCTGGTGTTGACGACGCGGATGCCGACGCGCTGATGCGCAAGCACCAGCGCGTTCTTCGAGGCCGCCTCGAATTTCGTCAGTTCATGCTCCTGTGCGGCAAAGGCGCGCACGACGCGGATGCCGCCGAGATTCTCCTCCATGATCCGGGTCAGCACCGACAGCCGCTCCTGCAGGTCGAGCCAGGTGGCCCGCAGCCTGAGCTGCGTCACCGAGGAGCGCCAGCCGACGAAGGGCACGAAGGAGAGCGCGAGAAGGCCGAGCACGACATCGGTCGCCAGCAGCATATAGGCGCCGATGCCGATCAGGATCGTGAGCAGAACCATGCGGACCAGCGCGGTGGAAAAATACATGCGCACGCCTTCGAGATCGAGCATGCCGACGGTGATCAGGTCGCCGGAATGCACCGTATCGTGAAAGCTGAAGGACAGGCGCTGGATTTTTTCGTAGCAGGCCAGGCGCAGCTCGTAGCCCATATGGTGGCCGACGGATTCGCTGAAATAGTTCTGCACCATGGTGAAGAGGCCGCGCAGCACGCTGGCGCCGAGCAGAAGCAGCGCCGTGGTCAAGAGCGCATCCTGCGCCGCCTGGCCCGCCGCGCCGCCGTCCATCGCCATCTGCGTGTGGTCGACGGCCTGGCCGAGAAGACGGGGGATCATCAGCTGGAAGGTGGAGGCGATGAGCGTGGCGCCGATCGCAAGGCCCGCCTGCCAGGGGTGGCGGAAGGCCATCGCGGTGATGCGCACCAGTGTATAGAGGCCTCGGCCCCAGCCTGCCGCAGTTGCAAGCGCCATCGAAGCCGAAGGCTTCGTCGCGCGTGTTGACGCTTCGCTGCTCACGGTATTTTCCAATAGATGTGGTGCTCGGACGCTGGCCCGAAAAGACGGCAAATCCATGAAGGGATTGATAGCAGGCTCACTTTTGCCGATTCCATTTGGGGGTTCAAGTAAAGAATTCACCAACTGGTTATTTTTACGTGAGGCCGTCTCGAATCCCCGCAGGAGCATGAGCGCGCGGTGGGTTGCAGCAGCACCGCGACCCCGGTGACGGAGAGAACCATGTCGCCGAAGGCCCTCGCGCGAAGGGCGCCGAAGGCGCCTGGCAGTCTTCGACTGACCGATCGACAAGACAGGGAGCGAGTGTCACGTTTGCAACCGCAGTGCTGCGTCGCCCAGAACGTTTGCGCTCTCCCCTTCTGGGAAAGGGAGAGCGCTCGCAAGCCGCTTTTTCAAGCTGCAGTCAATGATTGTTACGCCGGCCGTTCGGAAGTGCTTGTTCGCCACTTGATGAGGCGCTTCTCGGCGATGTCCAGAATGCTATCGATAATCAGGACAAAGATCGCGAGGATCAGGATGCCGGCGAAGACGCCGACTGCATCGAAATTGCCTTCGGCCTGAGCGATCAGATAGCCGAGCCCGGCAGAGGAGCCGAGATACTCGCCAATGATCGCCCCCACAACGGCGAAGCCGACCGAAGTGCGCAACGACGACAGAATCCAGCTTGCCGCTGCAGGGAAATACACGTGGCGAAGCAGGTCCCGCCGATTGCCTCCCAAAATGCGGGCGTTCGACAGGACCACTGGGTTGACTTCGCGCACGCCCTGCATCGCGTTGAAGAAGGTGACGAAGAACACCAGCGTCACGGCGAGCGCCACCTTGGACCACAGCCCAAGGCCGAGCCATAGCACGAAGATCGGGGCGAGCACGACACGAGGAATTGCGTTCAGCCCCTTGATGAAGGGGTCGAGAATGCGCGCGGCCGAACGGCTGAGACCGAGCCACACGCCTGCTGCCACGCCAAGTGCCGTTCCAACCAGATACCCGAGCACAGTTTCAGTGAGGGTGATGGCGACATGGCTATAAAAGCTGACGTCCGCCAACCAGGACACGACCTGGTCGAAGATGTCGACCGGAGCCGGAAAAAAGAAGACGTCAATGACGCCGGCCGCGACACCGAGCTGCCAGCCGCCGACAATTGCCACCAGCAGCACGATTTGAATGAGGCGTTCAGTCATGACGTTCATAGCTTTTCTCCACTTCACCGCGCAGCGATGACCAGATGTTGCGATAGAGATCCATGAACCGCGGATCGAGCTTGATTTCCGCAACATCACGCGGACGTGCGAGATCGACGGGGAAGCTGTCGATCACGCGCGAGCGCGGTCCGGCGGCAAGCACGACGACCCGATCGCCGAGAGCAATCGCCTCCTCGAGGTCGTGCGTTATCATCACCACTGCGCGCCGCTCCTCCTGCCAAAGCCGCAACAGCTCGTTCTGCATCAGGTGGCGGGTATGGATGTCGAGCGCTGAGAAGGGCTCGTCCATCAGGATGACCTTCGGCCCGGTGATCAGCGCCTGCGCCATTTGCACGCGCTTGCGCTGACCGCCGGAAAGCTGGTGCGGGTAGCGATGCTCGAACCCTTTGAGTCCGACTTTCGCCAGCCATCTCATCGACTGGTCTCGGCGGTCGGTGGCGCCGACACCCTTGAACATGGGACCGAGTTCCACGTTCTCGATTGCGGTCTTCCATGGAAGCAATGCATCCTGCTGGAACAGGTAGCCGATGTTGTGCTGAACCCCCTGCACCTTCTGACCATCGATGGAAACAGTGCCGCTGGCAGGTTTCAGAAGTCCGGCAATTGCGTTTAGTATGGTGCTCTTGCCGCATCCAGTCGGTCCAACGATGGCCAGGAACTCGCCATCAGCGACGCTCAGATTGACATCCTGCACAGCCACATAGGAGCCGAAGGACATGGTGACCGCATCGATGGAAACCATCGGCTTTGCATGATCCGGACTGTTGGTCGGGGGTGTGGGTTTCACTACAGCCAATGCCATGACCTCCTCCTGTCAGTTGGCGGCGACGTTCGGGACCTTGCCGACGAACTCGTTCGTGTAGGTTTTCGCAAGGTCGATTTCCGCCGCGGCGACTTTTTCGTTGAAGCTCTTCAGCACAGCGAGTGGAATTTTGATGTCTTCCTCGTTGATGCGTCCGTCTTTCGAGAAGATCGCCTTCGCGTTCTCGACCGCCTTGACGTAGGTGTCGCGATCGCCGGAAATGAACTCCTTCGGGAGCTTCTCCACGATCTCTTCCGCGGAATGGCTATTCATCCATTCGAGCGCTTTGACCGTGGCGTTCGTGACCTTCTGGACCGTCTCGGGATTTTCCTCGATGTAACTCTGTGTGGCATAGAGGACGGAAGTTGGATAAATCCCGCCATAGATCGCTCTGGCACCGTCATCGCTGCGCCCGTCGATCAGGATCTTGCCGACGCCCTTGGCTTCAATGAAGGTCGCAGCCGGATCATAGTTGACGAGCAGATCGACTTTCTGCTGTTCGAGCGCGGCGACGGCGGCGGACCCGGAACCAACGCCGATCAGCGAGATGTCGTCTGCGGACAATCCGTTGCGCTGCAAGTAATAGCGGACAAAGAAATCGGAAGACGAACCCGGCGAGGTGATCCCGATTTTTGCACCTTTGATTGTTTCCGGCTTTGCCGGATCGAATTTGCTGTCCTTGCCGCCAGCCATTACGAGCCCGGAATTGCGGGCAAGCTGCACGAACGCCACGACGGCCTTTTTCTGCGACTGCATCTGGATCGTATGATCGTAGAAGCCGACGGCGATGTCCGTCGAGCCAGCAACCAGCGCCTGAAGGGTTTTCGAGCCGCCCGATGCGAAGTTTTCGACGGTCACTTCCAAGCCTTCCTTCTCATAAAGGCCAAGACCTTGTGCAACCGGAAAAGGAAGATTGTTGAGGTTGTAAGAGCCGACGCTGATGCGGACTGGGTCTGCGAGTGCAGAGCCAGCAAGCGCGACGGTTGCCGCGAGGGCGAGCATGAGCTTGCGCATGATGATATTCTCCTCCTGTTGATGGCGCCCTCCCGGAGGCCACGGTTATTATGCCGCGCAACCCCGTTGCGTGACAGGTTTTGCTAACACATGTCCTTCGAACAGCCGGCGGGCGGTGCGAAGGATTCCGGCGACGACCTTGCCGTCGCGTTGATAAAGTTTAACGTCCAGCTGACCGCTCGGGTGCTCGATGGAAAGAACCACCGGAGGGGCCCTTCTGCCGATCATGCGTGAAGCGACCGTATCCTCGGTGATACAGGCTGTGGCGATTCCGACAGCGCCCGTGGTTGCGAGAGACGGATGACATTGGTGCGGCATGAAATACCGCACGTTGACGTCGCCTCCTGCCTTTGGTCTCGACAGCAGGACTGGCTTCGGCGTTACCTGATTGCGCACGTCTCCAAGGCCCATCCGTTCGCCGGCTTCAATGCGCAACTTCTCCAGCCGTTCCAACAGGTTCCGATCAGCATTGAGTTCAGCCGCTGGCTCGAAGCCGGTTGCGCCGATCGACGCGGCCTCGATCAAGATCATCGGCATGGCGCAGTCGATGCAGGTGACAGCTACGCCATCGATTAAGTCGATGGGTTTGCCCGTGGGAAAGAGTTGTCCGGTGCGAGCCCCGGCTGCGTCCAGGAAAGTCAGTGCGATCGGCGCAGCGCGGCCGGGCACGCCGTCAATTGCAGCGTCACCGAGGTAGGAGACGCTGCCGCCCGGAGTAGGAACTTCGGCCTCGATCAGCTTGCCGGTGTTGACGTTATGAATCCGGACGAGCGTCGCTTCTCCACCAACCGGGACAAGCCCAGCTTCGATGGCGTACGGCCCGACTGCGGCAAGCATGTTCCCGCAATTCGGGGAGGTGTCGACAATTTGCTGGTCGACCCGCACCTGGGCGAAGAGATAATCGACGTCCGCGCCAGGAACGCTGGCAGGTCCGATGATGGCCACCTTGCTCGTAACCGGATTGCCGCCGCCGATTCCGTCAATCTGCAAGGGATGCCCCGAGCCCATGATGGACAGCAGGATCTTGTCACGCTGATCAGCCGCCGCGGGAAGATCCCGTGCCAGGAAGAACGGTCCTTTCGAGGTGCCGCCTCTCATCAGAACGCAAGGTATAGGCATCAGGTCGTTCATCACTTGTGCTTCCAGCAGAATTATGTCATCGCCGCATCAATCAGCGTTGTTGATCCAATTATCGGAAGAGATGTTTATTTGTAAAATGCTAAGAATCGGAGGATTGATGCGAAATGAGCATTAATTGCGAAATCCTTGACCTGCGAGCCTTTCTGAGCGTCGTAGAGTTGGAGAGCTTCAATCGCGCGGCCGATGCCCTGCATATGTCACAGCCCGCGTTGAGCCGCCGTATTCAAAAACTGGAGCTGGTCATCGGGGCGCCGCTCTTGGAGCGGACGACCAGGCATGTGTCCGCAACGGCTCTCGGCACAGAACTCGTGCCGCTCGTCCGACGCATGCTGGAGGAGTTCGACGGCTCTCTCTTTGCTGTCCGCGACGTTGGCGCCAAGCGAGGCGGATTGGTGACGATTGCCTGTCTTCCAACCGCAGCATTCTACTTCCTGCCGACGGTCATCCGGCAGTTCAATGACGAATATCCAAACATCCGCTTTCGTATCCTCGATCTACCTGCCACGGACGGCCTTCGAGCCGTGGCAAGCGGCGAGGTGGAGTTCGGCATAAACATCATGGGCACCTCCGACCCCGACCTCACCTTCGAGCGGCTTGCGGAGGATCCATTCGTGCTTGCCGCGCGAAAGGATCATCCTCTTGCAGGAAAACAATGGGTCGAGTGGGCGGAGCTGGAGCCCTATCACTTGATTACGGTTCATCGGTCGAGCGGCAACCGGACGCTGCTCGACGCGGCGCTGGCAAAATCGAACATCAAGCTCCGCTGGTTCTACGAGGTAACCCATCTGTCTACCTCGCTGGGGTTGGTGGAAGCGGGCCTTGGGATTTCGGTGCTGCCACGAATGGCCACCCCCAGGGAAGACCATCCATTCCTGATCACCCGTCCCATCCGCAATCCCGACATATCCCGAACAATCGGTGTGGTTCGGCGTCGCGGTGGAACCTTGTCGCCGGCGGCAGAGCGGTTTCTCGAGATGCTGATAGGTGTATGGGGAGGATGATTGAAAGGCTCCGCGATGACCGTTCGAGCAACGCGATTAGACTTTGATCACGCTGAAGATGCGCCAGGAGGAAGCGCAGATGGAAGGGCGCGCACCGTCTTGATCATCGCGATGGCCGTCATCATGCGGGCGCCGCGGCCGACGAGCGCAATGCGCTGGTCAGCCGATATCTCCGCCGCCCCACTGACTCTTGCGGAAAAGAGCAGCCTGCCCGATATCGATGTCGTGCCGAGATCGTCTCGCAGGCCCATGCGGCTGCAGAACGGATGGCGAGCGGTTCTACCTTCAGGCCAAGGCCGCCTGAAAAAGTGTGATCTTTTGGGAACCATCTGCGCGTCGCCGCGTTAACAGCGCTGGTGACCAAGAGGGGCAGATGGAAGTGCTGGATCGACATGATACGTCTCTTAACGAGGAGGGGCGCTTTCGTCTTCTGGTCGATGCCATCACCGACTACGCTATCTACATGCTGAGCCCCGAAGGCATCGTCACCAGCTGGAATACCGGTGCCCAGCGCTTCAAAGGCTACAAGCCTTCGGAGATCCTCGGCGAGCATTTTTCCCGTTTCTATGTCGAAGAGGATCGTGCGGCCGGAATTCCCGAGCGCGCGCTTGCCATGGCGATCGAGCGGGGACGGTACGAGGGGGAGGGCTGGCGTCAGCGCAAGGACGGCAGCCGCTTCTGGGCCCACGTCGTCATCGATCCGATCCGCCACCCTTCCGGCGAGCTCATCGGCTTTGCCAAGATCACCCGCGATCTGACGGAGCGCAAGGCGGCCCAAACCGCGATCCGTCAGAGCGAGGAACAGTTCCGCCGGCTTGTCCAGGGGGTCTCGGACTATGCGATCTACATGCTCGACCCCGAAGGCAATGTCAGCAGCTGGAATTTCGGCGCCGAGCGGATCAAGGGCTATCGGCCGGACGAGATCATCGGCCGACATTTCTCGACCTTCTATACGCCCGAGGACCGCGCCGCCGGCCTGCCGGAAGCCGCGCTCCGAGTCGCCCGCGCCGAAGGCCGGTTCGAGCGGGAAGGCTGGCGTGTGCGCAAGGACGGCACCCGCTTCTGGGCCAGCGTTGTCGTCGACGTCATCCGGGGCGATGACGGCGAGGTGCTCGGTTTTGCGAAGATCACCCGCGATATCACCGAGAAGATGGAGACGCAGCGGGCGCTGGAGCAGGCGCGCGAAGAACTTTTCCAATCGCAGAAGATGGAGGCGATCGGTCAGCTGACCGGCGGTATGGCCCATGATTTCAACAATCTGCTTATGGCCGTGCTCGGCAGCCTGGAGATCCTGAAGAAGCGCATGCCGCAGGATCGCTCGCTGACGTCGCTGGTCGACAATGCCATGCAGGGCGCACAGCGCGGTGCTGCCCTGACCCAGCGCATGCTGGCCTTTTCCCGCCGGCAGGAACTCCACATCGAGCCGATCGACGTTTCCGGCCTGGTGCGCGGCATGATGGATATTCTGAGCCGTTCGCTCGGCCCCCTTACCACGATTGAGACCTACTATCCCGTCCGGCTTCCGACCATCCTTACCGACCCCAATCAGCTGGAGATGGCGATCCTCAACCTCGTCGTCAACGCCCGTGACGCCATGCCGGCCGGTGGCCGCATCACGCTGCGCGCGTCCGAAGAATCGATCGCCGCCGGCAACGGGCCGCTGTCAGCCGGCCGCTATGTCAGAATCGCGGTGATCGATGAAGGCGAGGGCATGGATGCGAAGACGCTGGAGCAGGCGGTCACGCCATTCTTCACCACCAAGGGCGTCGGCAAGGGCACCGGTCTCGGCCTTTCCATGGTGCAGGGTCTTGCCACCCAGTCCGGCGGCCGGCTGACGCTGAAGAGCAGCCCGGGCCAAGGGACGACGGCGGAACTATGGTTCCCGGTCGTAGCAGTCGAACAGGGAACGGAGGTAGTGGCCGAGCCGCCGCAACGGGATGACGATGCACAGCGCCGGCTGCGGATCGTCGCCGTCGACGACGACGGTCTGGTTCTGATGAACACGACGCTGATGCTTGAGGACCTCGGCCACACGGTTTTCGAGGCGATGGCCGGTCCCGAGGCGCTCGACATCCTGCGCAAGGAGCCGGTCGATCTCGTGATCTGCGATCACGCCATGCCGCGCATGACCGGTGCGCAGCTCGCCGAGGCGATCCGCAGCGAATGGCCCAAGATGCCGATCATTCTCGCTACCGGCTATGCCGATCTGCCCGATGGGGCAGGCGCCAATTTGCCCCGCCTCGGCAAACCCTTCTCGCAGGCGCAGCTCGCCGATGCGATCAGCCGGGTCGCTTCTCAAGGCGCGTGACGGGCGGGCAGGATTCTGACGTGCGTTACTTCGGCACGTTCCGAATGTCCGCGCTATGCACGGAGCTTCTCGTCGCCACTATCCTGGATGACCGCGCTGTCTGCTCCTTCCCGAAGGTCACCGGTCGTGGCCGTAGCTGTGCCGCCGAGAAGACGCCTTTCGGTCTCTTGCAGATCAAGGATCGCCCGTTCGATCTCCCCAGCCGGGGCTTGGCGCGAGTCCAAGCGCCACCGATGTTGCTGCCACAAGCTGACGAGCTGCCGCCGGCTCGGGACTTCTATCGTTTCATGCAGGAACCATGCTCCGCCGACCGCAACGAAAAGCGCTGCCGCAATCAGCGCCGGTTCAGGCAGCACAGTTTCAAATGTCCGGTGGACAAGGAACATGATGGGGACGTGGAAAAGATAGAGCGAGAAGCTGATCGTCCCGAGAAACCTGAGCGGCGCAGCGGCCAGCACACGGCCTGCGATGGGCGGCTGTCGCGCGACGAGGGCTACGATGACGGCTGCGGCGGCGGCGCTTTGCAGGCTCCAAAATTCAGGCGAGAAATTCGGCAGGACATGCCGATAAGCGAAGAACACCGCCAAGAGGAACAGCGTGACAATTCCGGTGAGGGCGGATGGCGTCCATCTTTCCCAATGAGAATGCATTGCACCGGCAAGCGCGCCGAAAAGAAAGTAGGGCAGCTTGGACAGGAGCAAGATTCCGGGCCCCGGCAATTCGAGCAGGCCATCGACGACGACGACAATTGCGAAGCCGGCGATCATGCCGCTGTGGCGTTGCGGGCGGGCCAGGCAAAGCCACAGAAGCGGGAAGAGCAGATAGAACTGAATTTCGGGTGGAATTGACCAGAAAACGCCGCTCGAGCCGAGAAGAAAGATATGGCGCACAAAATCCGTGCCGCCGACGATCGGCTGAACGAAGTTCAGACTTGGCATGCCGGACAGCATCGCCACGAGCAGGACGGCAACCAGATAGACCGGATAAATGCGGGCAAAGCGGCTCACCAGGAAATCCAGGATGTTTTCCCTGGTCACCGGCCGTGAACCGTAGAGATGGGCCATCAGAAAGCCGCTGAGGGCGAAGAACAGGCCGACGGCTTCGCTGCCCATCGTCATCAGATGCTGGGCGGTACCTGGAAAGATCAGGCCGATGTGCGCTTGAACGACCAGAAGCGCGGCAATGCCGCGCAGGCCATCGAGACTGGGGATGTAATCCGGCCGGCTCATCTGCAGCTTTTAGCTATTTTGGTCAGGCAAGCAGTAGCCGACATGACTTTACAAGATATTAATCCGCTGCGCTGAAGCCACGGCGCAACTGCTTGCGGGAATCGTATTATCCGTGGCGATCTCTTCCGATCTCGCCGCGAAGAATGAACACCAGCAGTGCCAGCGCCATCGCCGCCAGCCCGTACCAGGTGATCGCGTAGACGAGATGGTGGTTGGGGAAATGGATGATCGTCAGTCCGCCGACGGGCAGACCGCCCGGATTGGCGGTCGCATCGGCGTCGATGTAATAGGGCGCGACCGCAGCTACACCGCGCTTTTGCGCGATCGCCGCGACATCGCGCGAATACCAGCGGTCGGTGCCGACATCGTTGGATTGCAGCAGCGATCCCTTCGGCTCGGTCATCCGCATCAGCCCGGTGATTTCGACCGGTCCCTGCACCTGACCTTGGCGGCGCGTCGCCGGGTCGCGCCTGTCGGTCGGCACGAAGCCGCGGTTGATGAGGATGGCAGTCCCGTCGGCAAGCATCAGCGGCGTCATCACCCAATAACCCGGGCCGAGCGCCGTCGAGGCATAGACCAGCGTCTCCTTGTCGTTGGCCAGCCTCCCGGCCACGTTCACCCGGCGATACTCGTCATCGCCGGCATTGACCTTGTCCCAATCGGCCCGCGCCGGGGCCGGAACGGCCGCGGCATGCACGCGCTCGTCGACACGGGCGATGAGATCGCGCTTCCAGGCGAGCCGCTGCACCTGCCAAGTGCCGAGGGCCGCGTGCGTTACCGCAAGAAGTGCGAGGCAGACGGCAAAGGCGGCGCGCTTTACCGGCGAATGCCGTTCTTCCGCCTTTCCGGGAGGAGCTTCGCTCATGGCAGAAACCGCTTCGGGCGGCGGTGCCGCCGCCCTTCCGATGCCATCACGGCATGTTCTTCATCATCTCGGGGCTCATCGGCATCATGTTGGTGTTGAGATGATGCATGACCCAGAGGGAGCCGGAGAGCGCGATGGCGACGATGATGATGGTGAAGATCAGCGCCATCATCGTCCAGCCGCCCTCGCTGCGGGGGTTCATGTGCAGGAAGAAGACCATATGGACGACAATCTGGATCGCCCCGATGGCCATCACCAGCACGGCCGTCACCGCCGGGCTTTCGAAGACGCCTGACATGACCAGCCAGAAGGGAATGGCGGTCAGGATGACGGAGAGCGCGAAGCCCGTCATATAGCTGCGGAAGGTGCCGTGGCCGGCCTGATGGCCGTGGCTGTGGCCGTGATGGGCCTCGTGGGCATCCTCATGGGCGGGTGCTTGCGAACTCATCCGACAACTCCGAGCAGATAGACGAAGGAAAAGACGCCGATCCAGACGACGTCGAGGAAGTGCCAGAACATCGACAGGCACATCAGCCGGCGGCGATTGGCCTCGATCAAGCCGTGCAACGACACCTGGACCATCAGCGTGATCAGCCAGATGATGCCGAAGGTGACGTGCAGACCGTGCGTGCCGACCAGCGTGAAGAAGGAGGAGAGGAATGCGCTGCGCGTCGGCCCGGCGCCTTCATGGATCAGGTGGATGAATTCGTAGAGTTCGAGCCCGATGAAGGCGGCGCCGAACAGGCCGGTGACGGCGAGCCAGAACAGCGTTTCCGCCTTGGCATTCCGCTCCATCTGCAGCATGGCGAAGCCATAGGTGATCGAGGAGAGGAGCAGCATCGAGGTGTTGAGGGCGACGATCGGCAGATCGAAGAGATCGGCCGGCGACGCCCCGGCGGCATAGTTGCGGCCGAGCACGCCGTGAGTCGCAAACAGCACCGCGAAGATCAGGCAGTCGCTCATCAGGTAGAGCCAGAAACCGAGATTGGTGCTGTTCTCCGGATGATGATCTTCCGTCAGGTAGAATTCAGGCTTTTCGGCCGTGTCGACAGTGTGATCGCTCATGGTCATTACACCTGCTCGGCAAGCAGCGTGGTGCGCTTGCCTTCCGTTTCGGTGACTTCTTCGGCGGCGATGTAGAAGTCGCGTTTGTAGTTGAACGTATGGCCGATCGCCACGACGATCAGGGCGGCGAAGGAGACGACGACCAGCCACCACATGTACCAGATCAGACCGAAGGCGAGTGCGACGCTGATCGCCGACAGGATCGCGCCGGTGCCGGTATTCTTCGGCATGTGGATCGGCTTGAAGCCGCCGAGCGGCCGCTCGTAGCCGCGCCGCTTCATGTCGTACCAGCTGTCATGGTCGTGGACGACAGGGGTGAAGGCGAAGTTGTAGTCCGGCGGCGGCGAGGCGGTCGACCATTCAAGCGTCCGGGCGTCCCAGGGATCGCCGCTGTCGTCACGCAGTTCCTCGCGCTTGATGAAGCTGACGACGATCTGGATCAGGAAGGCGGCGATGCCGAGCGCGATCAGGCCGACGCCGAAGGCGGCGATGATGAACCAGATCTGCAGCGACGGGTCCTCGAATTGGCTCATGCGCCGGGTGACGCCCATCAGGCCGAGCACATAGAGCGGCATGAAGGCGAACCAGAAGCCGATCTGCCAGAACCAGAAGCTCAGCTTGCCCCAGAAGGGATCAAGCTTGAAGCCGAAGGCCTTCGGGAACCAGTAGTTCACGCCGGCGAACATGCCGAAGAGCACGCCGCCGATGATGACATTGTGGAAGTGGGCGATGAGGAACAGCGAATTGTGCAGCACAAAGTCGGCCGGGGGCACGGCGAGCATGACGCCGGTCATGCCGCCGATGACGAAGGTCACCATGAAGCCGACCGTCCACAGCATCGGCACCTCGTAGCGGATGCGGCCGCGATACATGGTGAAGAGCCAGTTGAAGATCTTCGCTCCCGTCGGGATCGAGATGATCATCGTGGTGATGCCGAAGAAGGAATTGACGGAAGCACCCGAGCCCATCGTGAAGAAGTGGTGCAGCCAGACGATGTAGGACAGGATCATGATCACGCAGGTGGCGTAGACCATCGAGGCGTAGCCGAAGAGGCGTTTTCCCGAGAATGTGGCGACGACTTCCGAGAAGATGCCGAAGGCCGGCAGCACCAGGATGTAGACCTCAGGATGACCCCAGATCCAGATGAGGTTGATGTACATCATCGGATTGCCGCCGAGGTCGTTGGTGAAGAAGTTCGTCCCGGCATAGCGGTCGAGCGACAGCAGCGCCAGCGTTGCCGTCAGGATCGGGAAGGAGGCGACGATCAGCACGTTGGTGCAGAGGGCCGTCCAGGTGAAGACCGGCATCTTCATGAAGGTCATGCCGGGCGCGCGCATCTTGACGATGGTGGCGATCAGGTTGATGCCGGACAGCGTCGTGCCGACACCGGCCACCTGCAGGCCCCAGATATAATAATCGACGCCGACACCAGGACTATAGGCGGCGCCCGATAGCGGCGGATAGGCGAGCCAGCCGGTCTGGGCGAATTCGCCGATGAACAGCGACAGCATGATGATGATCGCGCCGGCAGTGGTCATCCAGAAGGAGAAGTTGTTGAGGAAGGGGAAGGAGACGTCGCGAGCGCCGATCTGCAGCGGCACCACGAAGTTCATCAGGCCGGTGACGAAGGGCATCGCCACGAAGAAGATCATGATGACGCCGTGGGCGGTGAAGATCTGGTCATAATGGTGTGGCGGCAGGTAGCCTTCCGACCCGAACGCGATTGCCTGCTGGACGCGCATCAGGATGGCGTCGGAGAAGCCGCGCAGCAGCATGATGACCGCCAGGATCACATACATGATGCCGATCTTCTTGTGATCGACGCTGCAGATCCAGTCGTGCCAGAGCGGACCCCAGAACTTGAAATAGGTGATAGCGCCGAGCACGGCGAGGCCGCCGATGACGACGCCGATGAAGGTCACCACCAGGATCGGCTCGTGATAGGGGATGGCGTCGAGGGTCAACCGGCCGAAGATGAACTTCAGGAGGTCAGGATTGGAAAACATGGAACAACCCGTTCATTATGTCTTGCGACGCAAAGCGCCAGGTTAATTATTGTTGTTGAGCTGCGCCGGCGCCGGATCGGCACCGTTGCTCATGCCGGGCATGGAATGGCCGTCATGCTGCATGTCCATGCCGGGCATGTCGTGCTGCATGCTGTTGCCGTCGGTGTTTCTGTCCGGTTCGCTGCGCGCCGGAGCACCCGTCGCCGGCACGGTTGCGCCCGGCTGGACGACGCCTTCGCCGGCATGGCGGTTGTCATATTGCAGCTTTTCACGGTTTTCGGCGCTTTCCTTGCCGCCGCCGCCCATCATGTCGATGTGCATCATTTCGTTCATGCACATCTTGCCTGGTGTGGCGCACATGTTGAGGATGGCGTTGTAGAGGTCGGCGTCGGCGCCGGCATAATAGCGCACCGGCTCCTTCTCGCTCGGCTTCTCGAGCTTCAGATAGGCGTCGCGATTGAGCATCGTGCCCTGCTGCTTGATCTTGGCCACCCAGCTGTCGAAGCCTTCGCGGCTAAGGCCATGGAACTTGAAGCGCATGTGCGAGAAGCCGGCGCCGCTGTAATTGGCGGAGAAGCCCTCATACTCGCCCTCCCGGTTGATGACGGCGTGCAGCTTCGTCTCCATGCCCGGCATGGCGTAGATCTGGCCTGCAAGGGCGGGGATGTAGAAGGAATTCATCACGGAGGAGGCAGTGATCTTGAAGTTGATCGGCTGGTCCACCGGAGCGGCGAGCTCGTTGACGGTGGCGATGCCCAGATCGGGATAGAAGAACAGCCATTTCCAGTCGAGCGCCACGACCTCGACGGTCAGCGGCTTGGTATCGGCCGGAATGGCGCGCTCCGCATCGAGGCGGTCGAGCGGGCGGTAGGGATCGAGCTTGTGCGTGGAAATCCAGGTGACGGCGCCGAGCGCGATGATGATCGCCAGCGGCGCTGCCCAGATGACGATTTCGAGGCGGGTCGAATGATGCCATTCCGGCGCGTAGGTCGCGGCCGCGTTGGAGCGGCGGTAGCGCCAGGCGAAGAGCAGCGTCAGGAAGATCACCGGAACGATGATCAGAAGCATCAGCACCGTCGAGATGACGATCAGATCGCGCTGTTGCGCGGCGATGTCGCCGGAGGGCGCCATGACCACCATGTTGCATCCTGCCAGGAAAAGCAGCGGCAAGACGGATAGAAGGCGGGAAAACTTCATGAGTTTTGGCACGTCTCTAAGCTCTTGTTGTTTCGTTATGTCCGCGACTAAAGCACTGAACCGGATAGCGACATGAGGCGGAAGGTCGCAGTGCAGCAATCATGCCGCACTGCGGCAAAAATCATCGGGCGCTAGTGCTTTGAAATCCTGATGACATATGGAAGGATTTTACGACCTGCGCATGTTTGACTCCAATATATCCGCAACAGCCGGTCAGGCCAGCTTTTGCAGGGGAAATCGCCGTCGGGATCAGGCAATTTTTTGGGTCTCCGCTTCATTTGGGCCGTGATGATGAACTATTTCAGTCTCACGGACTTGATAAGCCTGCCGGTTTGATCAAGATCACGCTTGGGGCGTCTTGCCGGAAGCGCCTTAACGAGGAGGCGTTTATGGCAACAACATCGCATTACGGACCGTCGTCGTCGTCGCTGGAACGCGACGCGCGGCGTATTCACGACGACAAGCCGGTGTCACCGGGCAGCATCGCCATCGGCGTGGTGATCGGCCGCATGTCGGAATTTTTCGATTTCTTCGTCTACGGCCTCGCCTCGGTCCTGGTCTTTCCCCAGCTTGTCTTTCCCTTCGCGCCCGACAGGCTGACCGGCACGCTCTATTCCTTCGCCATCTTCTCGCTTGCCTTCCTCGCCCGGCCCGTCGGCTCCGTTGTCTTCATGACCATCGACCGGATGTATGGACGCGGCACCAAGCTGACAATCGCGCTCTTCCTGCTCGGGGGCTCAACCGCCTCGATCGCCTTCCTGCCGGGTTACGAGGAGATCGGCGTCTGGTCGATCGCGCTCCTGGCGCTCTTCCGTCTCGGCCAGGGTTTTGCGCTCGGCGGGGCCTGGGACGGGCTTGCCTCGCTGCTGGCGCTCAACGCGCCGGCCAATCACCGCGGCTGGTATGCGATGATCCCGCAGCTCGGCGCGCCGATCGGTTTTGCCCTGGCAAGCACGCTCTTCGGTTATTTCGTCGCCAATCTTTCCAGCGAGGATTTCCTCTCCTGGGGCTGGCGTTATCCCTTCTTCGTCGCCTTCGCGATCAATGTCGTGGCGCTGTTCGCGCGTCTGCGCCTGGTCATGACCAAGGAATTCGGTACGCTGCTCGAACAGCACGAGCTGGAGGCAGCGCCGATCCTCGACGTGCTGCGCGTTCATGGCCGCGACATTCTGATCGGCGCCTTCGTGCCGCTCGCGAGCTTCGCCATGTTCCACCTCGTCACCATCTTCCCGCTCGGCTGGATGAGCCTTTACGGTGACCAGCCGATCGGCGCCTTCATGGTGGTGCAGGTGGTCGGCGCCATGGTCGGTGTCGTCGCGATCATCGCCTCGGGGCTGATCGCCGACCGCATCGGACGGCGCGCCCAGCTTGCCATCTGCGCCGTCATCATCGCCATCTTCAGCTTTGTCGGGCCGATCCTGATCGCATCCGGCAATAGTGGCCACGACGCTTTCGTCATCATCGGCTTCGGCGTGCTCGGCCTATCCTTCGGCCAGGCAACCGGCTCGATCTCGTCGCGTTTCGGCCGCGGCTATCGTTATACCGGCGCCGCCTTCACGTCGGACCTCGCCTGGCTGATCGGCGCCGGCTTCGCGCCGCTGGTGGCGCTCAGCCTCTCCAGCCGCTTCGGCCTGACCTTCGTCGGCTATTACCTGCTCTCCGGCGCCATCTGCACGCTGGCCGCACTCGCCTTCAGCAAGGCGCTGGAACAGCGCGAATAGGTCGAACCGCAGCAGCACGCCGTCAAGCCCGGCGTGCTGCTCATCCTCTATCGTCTCGAAGAGCGGCACCGCCGAATTGATGCAACATTTGTTGGTCGTCAGCGATATCCACGGCTTTCCCGAAACCTTTACCGACCTATCGGATGTTGGGTTTTCTCAGCACCGCGTATTGCAACTGGCCGACCTGAGTGGCCGACCCGATCTGCGCGGAGACGACCTGCATCACCATCTTTTCAACGATGACGGCATGCGGCATGCGATTCGGGCACTTCGCGAGGTTGACGGACGCGGGTGCTCGGCGATCGGTTTCAGCGCCGGTGAAACCGTCTTGTGGAATGCCGTCAAGGAAGGGCTGGAGCTTCAGGCGCTGATCTGCGTGTCATCAACCAGATTGCGCTTCGAAACGGCTCCACTGAATATCCCTGCAATGGTCGTCTGGGGAGAACTCGATCCATATCGGCCATCTGAAAGCTGGAACCACGCTGTCCCTCAACGTTGGAAAACATACTCGGGCAAGCAGCACGACTTTTACCGCATCGAAGTGCTTGCAACCGAATCGCCGTTGCGGGCCGATATTGCCGCGTTCATCGAAGGCCGTTTCCTCGTTGCATAGCGCATGGCGCTTCGGCCAGCGCGGGCGGGTCGCCGTGGTTTTGCGAACATGCAGGCTTTCATTTTCGGCTGCAGCTCTAATTGAGGGCGTAGCGCTGGGTTCCCATCTAAACAACGCGAAAGGAGATCAGATCGCGAACATGCGGACTTCATCGGGGCCAGCGGTCCTGCGCCGCACACAAAGGCCGGACATACGACCGCTACCGATCCCTACGGCGGATATCGTCAAAAAATGCTACCGACGGCGAGCTGAACGACATCTGTGACCGGCTGAACTCGACGCCGCGGAAGTGCTTAGGCTATCGAACACCCGCGAAATTCTTTCGCAAGAAACTACTCGCGCAAATGCGACGCGTCGGCTAGCGTCACAGGCGCAGGTCGCAGTTCGGCATGAACTCACATGTCATTTCGCCCCGTACCGGAATCGAGTCCTTGCTGCCGTCGGCCGGGCCGTGACCTGGATGCTTCGCCAGTGGATATCAGCGCTTCGGCCGTGCGGCGAAGCAACGGCGTGGCCTCGCCCGGTTCGAAAATTTGTGAGCTGACGAAGGCGCCATTTATGAGAACCGCGAGCTGACCCGCAAGTTCATCGGGGGCAGCCACGTCGAGATGCTCCGCGATCACTTTCAGCCGCCGCCGCATCTCGCGCTTATGAGCCTCGGCGATCTTGCGCGCGGGATGGTCAGCTTCAGGAAACTCGGCGGCAACGTTGATCTGCGGGCAGCCCCGGTAGTGCGGCCGTCCGACACGTTCGCCAATCCAACCCAGATGGGCATCTAACTCCGCCCTGGCATTGTCTTGATGTTGTGCTGTCACGCTGTCCCAGTGGCCCCAGAAGTCCTGATCTTCGCGCTCCAGGAATGCGGCGACAAGATCGTCCTTCGTGCCGAAATGACGATAGAGGCTCGTCTTCGCGACGCCGGCTTTCTCGACCACCAAGTCGACACCGACCGCCCGAACGCCCTGCTTGTAGAAGAGCGCTGACGCGGTTTCCAGGATCCTGTTGCGGACGTCGGCGCCCTGGCCGACAGTGACCGATGCGGTTCTTGACATGCTTAGCCTCCACTTTCTCCAACAAATATAGCACGGAAGGCCTTGACGCGCTACAGACCTGTATGTTTCTGTCGGAAACAGACAGGTCTGTAGCACGGAGGACGTAATGACAGAGAATGTGATGGTAGCCGCTGGGACGGTGGCGGTATTGGGAGCAACAGGGCATACCGGCCGCTTCGTGGTCGCAGAATTGTTGCGCCGTGGGCTTCGGCCGATCGCAATCGCCCGCAGTGCCGAGGCGCTCGCAGCGGCAAACTTTCACGAGCCGGAGGTGCTCTGCCGCCTTGCGACCGTCGACGATGAGGGATCGCTCATGCGGGCATTGGCCGGCGCAGACGCCTTGATCAATTGCGCAGGGCCATTCCTCGATACCGCCGACGCGCTCGCCGCCGCAGCTGTGAAGTCTGGGATCCACTATGTCGATGTCAGCGCCGAGCAACCGAGTGTGAGATCGACCCTAGAGAAGTTCAATGAGCCTGCGCGCGAGGCCGGCGTTGCCATCATCCCCGGTATGGGATTCTACGGCGGGTTCGCCGATCTGCTGGTCACCGCCACGTTGGGAGATTGGGCCTCTGCGGACGCGATTGACATCTTGATCGGCCTCGACAGCTGGCACCCGACGCGCGGCACCCGCGTTACCGGTGAACGGAACAAGGCAACACGCATGGTTGTCTCCGAGGGCCGCCTCAGTCCCTTAGGGCTTCCGCCCGCGCAGAAGCATTGGGAATTTGGGTACGAGCTGGGCAGCCAGATCGTCAGCGAAATGCCATTCTCGGAGATCGTTCTGATCTCTCGGCACGTCAAGACAACAGAGCTCCACACCTATTTGAGCGCGGTCGCTCTAAGCGACATTCGCGACGAGGCGACGCCCGCTCCGAAGGCGGCGGACCCGACCGGGCGCTCAGCGCAACAGTTCGTCGTCGAAGTCGTCGCGAGGCGCGAAGGAGCCAGCCGACGGACTGTTGCCCGAGGACAGGACATTTACGCCTTCACCGCACCGCTCGTGTGCGAGGTCATCGAGCGTCTTCTCGGCCGGCAGTTCAGCCATGCAGGAGCACACGCGCCGAGCGAAATCCTCAACGCCGAGGAGGTACTAATCGCGCTCCAGCCCGATCACTTGGCGTTCGAAATTGCCGCGAGGTGACCATGCCTTGCAACAAAGAGAAGTGAAATGAGCTCTTCTCGATCGGGAGGGTCAGATTCGGCACATCAATCCGCAGGCTGCGATCGCATTGGACGATGTTATCCGGCATCAGCCCAAAATGCTCGCCGATCACCCCGAGACAGGACGCAGCGGTCGTCTCGAGGGAACACGCGAATTGGTCATTCCGCGCACCGCATTTCTGCTGATCTATCGCGTCGACACAAAGGCGCAGAGGTTGGAAATACTGCGCCTTCTTCATGGCCAAGCAATGGCCGCCGAGATCTTAGTTTTAATCCTTAGAGGCGGAACAAGAACCACTCCAGACCGTACGCTGAGATCGAACGAGCTTGAACCATGATGCCAGGCCGTTTGCTGCAAGGAGCGAAACAAACCACATGACCAACTCCCGTGGCGCAGTGGATTTAGGGATTGCGCGCGGTTTTCCGTCTCTTAACATAGCTTGGCCACCTTGGCCCTCAGGCCGGACTCTTATCCCTCCTTGACGATATCCAATCCTGGGAAGGTCGAATGCTCATAACCCGTTCAGAATGGATGCCCGCCATCCGCGAAATCGATGAAACGACCGCTATTTGCGCGATAGGTGACGTTCATGGATGCGCCGATCTGCTGAAAGAGATGCATGCCGCTATTGCGCGGGAATTTGACCTCATCTCTCCGGGCGCTGCTTATTGCATCCATCTTGGCGATCTGATCGACCGTGGCCCGGAAAGCGTGCGGGCGCTGACCTTGGCGATGCAGGGCATTTCCGGCGCGACCAACTGCACTCTGATCGGAAATCATGAGCATCGATTGCTTCAGTTGCTTCGCGCGCCTGACGTCAAGATGATGGAGCGATGGCTGACGCACGGCGGTACCGAATTCTTCGAGGAACTCGGCGTTGACCCCCGCGACGGATGGGAAGACCGGGTGTCCGAGCTTCTAGGACGCCATACAATTGAATGGCTGCATTCGCTGCCTTTCAAGCTGCAGCTCGGAAACCTGCTCTTCGTCCATGCGGGCATAGACGTCGAGGTTCCGATCGATCGCCAGACGGCGGAAACCCTTGCGTGGATTCGCGAGCCGTGGCTGTCTTCGGCGGGGCCTTATGAAAATGGGCTGGCCGTCATCCATGGTCACACACCCATCGCCGATGTCGTTCTCAGCAACCAGCACAGGATCAACCTGGATACCGGAGCTTGCGAAACAGGTGTTTTGAGCGCGCTTCTGATCCATGGTCGTCGGATGAAGCTTTTTCAGACCGGTTGAAACGCCCGCAAAATCCTCCGGACTGCATGATGTTTACCCCGTTCGGTGTTCGTGTGTTCTGTGGAGCGATTGTGGTTCGGCGACTTTACTGCACCATCTGCGGCTGCTTCGCCGCCCGCGCCGCAGTCAGTTCCGCGGTGGTGTGGTTCAGGCGGTCGGCGAGCACGCGCATGATTTCGACGGCCATTTCGGGGAAGTCGCTGAGCAGCTTCAGGAAGTGTTCCTTGCTGATGCGCAGCACTTCGAGAGGCGAGGTGGCGCGCACCGTTGCCGTGCGCGAGACGTCGCAGAGGATGGCGATTTCGCCGACGATGGAATTGAGCTCGACGTCGGCGACCTTGATCTCGCCGGCCGGCGAAGAGACGACGATATCGGCGGTGCCGGAGAGAATGACATAGGCGGCGTCGCCGACATCGCCCTGATGGAAGAGATCTTGTCCGGCCTTGTAGGTCATGCGGTCGGAGGTGAAGGCCAAAAGCTTGAGTTTTGCCGGCGCAATCCTCGAAAAGATCGGCACCCGTCGCAGCATTTCGACTTCGTCTCTCAACAGCATGAGCGTTTCAATCCCCTGGCGCAGGGTTCTTCGAACCGGACGCCTTAAATTCCCGGGCGTTCCGCCGGGAACGCCTCCATCGCCGCTCCCATAGAATATTACGATAACAGTTCCTTGAACATACCGTTTTTCTCGGAAAGTTCCGGATAGTTCCCGGCCTCGGCCAGGCCGCCGCGGTCGAAGAGCAGGATCCGGTCGAACATCTCGGCGAGCCGCGCATTGGAAAGCACCCAGATGATCGCCGGCCGTTTGCCTTCCTTATGCAGGTCTTCGATGATGTTGCGGGTGATCTGGTCCTGGACGCGCTGATCGAGCGCCGACAGCGGCCGATTAAAGATGAAATAGTCCGAACGCTTCAGGAGTGCGCGGGCAAGGCTCAGCTTCTGCCGCTGCACCATGGTCAGCCGCTTGCCGCCCGAGCCGACGTCGAATTCGAGGCCGATCGACAGCACGTCGTCATATAGGTCGAGCGAGTCGAAGAGCTCGCCCATGACGGAGCGGATGCGGTCGGAGGCATCGGCCTGCTGATAGGCGATGCGGCCGAACAGAACATTGTCCATCAGGCTTGCTGACGGCGTAAAACGCTCGGCGTCGTAACGCTCGATCAGCTCGGCGAGATCATCCGGAATATGTGCGTGGAACTGCTTGCGGGCGCCGACGATCTTGTCCATCAGTTCGTTGGTCAACAGGCCGAAGCGGTGGCGTGGTTCGATATAGGCGAAACTCAGCCGGATGATGGCGGAGCGTTCCTCTGGCGTGGCGTCCTCGAAGCGCCGGCTTTGCAGCTTTTGCAGCAGCGCCTGATAGGTCGGAATGTCGTCCGCCGTCATGAAGGTCAGCTGCTGGAAGAATGGATGGTCCGGCGGCAGGTCGTGGAAGAGTTCGACGGCGTTCTCGGCGATCTCGAGGCCCATGGCGTAGAGATCGGTGCTGAGGCCCGTCTCACGGAAGAGCTGCTGGAAATAAGGATGCGCGGCCAGCCTGCGGTTGGTCATCAGCGGCCGCTTCATCGTGCCGAAGAGCAGGTTTTCGCCGACCGTCGCCTGGGCGTTGTAGGCGTCGAAATCGAAAGGGACGACGATCCCGTCGAGCCCCTCTTCGCGCAGCCGATCCCTGAGCGAGGCGCGCAAGGCCACGACATGGTTGCTGACCGCCACATGCACGTCGGTGTTGACGGTCGAGCGCAGCGCCAGATCGAGAATATCCTGCGAGATCAGCACGGCGTCGAGCACCGGCCGGATCGCTTTCAGAAGGTCTTCCGGCCCACTGGCGCCGGCCGCCTGGTAATCCACCCAGTCGCTGTTGAGGTCGAGGGTCGGGTTGCCGGCCTTCACCGCCTCGGCCGAATGCCATTTATATTCGAGCGCTTCCTTTTCGTTGTAGACGGCATCGGTCATCGGCGCATGCTTGAGGCCGTAGAGCAGATTGCTGGCGAGTGTGCCATGGAAGAAGAAGGTGTCGGCCGAGGCATAGGAGATGCGCCGGCCGGTGATCGATTCCGGCAGGTCCAGCAGGTCGCGCCCGTCGATGGTAATGCGGCCGGAATCCGGCCAGATCATCCGGCCGAGCGCTTCGGCGAAGGCTTCCGCACCGCTGCCGTTCGGGCCGACGATCGCCACCGTCTCGTTCGGCTTGATTTCAACCGAGACGTGGTCGACGAGGCGGGCGCCGCTGTCGTCGGAAAGCGTCAGATTGGTGACGACGAGCGCGCTCGTCAACGCGCCGACGGGAGCGGTGGCCAGTTCCTGAATGCGGCTGTCGATCAGCGGCTCGACGTTGAACTGTTCGTAGACCTGCTGGTACTTCACCTGCACATCCTGGCGCATCTGGTCCCAGTCGATCAGTTCCTTCAGCGGCCCGGGCAGGTCCTTGTAGGCCGAGATGACGGCGACGAGCTGGCCGATGTCGAGCCGGCCCTGCAGCGCCAGATAGCCGCCGATCGCGTAGAACAGGAAAGGCGTGACCTGGGCGAGGAAGTTGTTGATGAACTTCACCAGGAATTTCCACTGGTAAAGGTCGTAGCGGATCGAGAAGATGCGGCCGAGCCTCGAGGCGATGTCGGCGCGTTCGAGGTTGGAGGTGTCGTTGCCGTGGATCGTGCCGATGCCGTCGACGATTTCGCCGACGCGGCCGGACAGCTCGCGCGCCGTCAGCTGCCGCTGGCGGCCGAGGTCCAGGAGGCGTTTCCTCATGCGGGGAATGACCACCGCCTGGACGCCGACGATGCCGGCGGCGATCATGCCGAGCCAGAAATTCTGCACGATGATGAAGGCGAGCGCGGTGATCGCCTGACCGCCGAGCAGGGCGGGCGAGACGAAGGCATCGCCGGTGAAGCCGCCCATCGGCTCCACCTCGTCCTTGATCATGGTGGCGATCTCGGCCGATTTCACCCGCTTGAAATGCGCAGGCGGAAACCGCAGCACCCGGTCGATGAGCTCGAAGCGGATGCGCCGCAGCATGCGTTCGCCGAGCCGGCCCTTATAGGTGTTGATGTAGAATTTAAAGAGGCCGTTCAGCACCACCAGCGCCAGGAACACCAGGCTGAGCGCCATCAGCATCTGGAAGCGGTTGAGCTGCACGCCCTGGAAGAATTCGACATGGCCGATCAGCGGAATATTGTAGGCGACGTGCATGAAAGTCTGGGTTGCGCCGGGACCTTCGAAGCCGTCGCCCTGGATCGGTCCGTTGACGATCTGCTTCGGCAGGTCGAAGGACAGGAAGTAGGGCACCATCGAGGCGGCGACGACAGCCAGGATCCACAGCTGCTGCAGCCGCGTGTTCTTCCAGATGTAGCGGGCGAGGCTTTTTTCCATGGCTAACCGTCAGCTTGCTGGGAAATTCCGGAGGCGCGATCCGGGCGTCGGAACGGGAGAAATCCTTGAGAACGAACCATGCAGCCGGACCGCCGATATCGCAATGAAAACAAGGCGGAGCGACGGGCTGTAGACAGGCCGATTCTCGCCGGAACTTTGCTTATATCACAGGATTTTTGAATTAGGCGAGCGATTCGCAATCATCGAGCGAATGATGCCGGCGGTTTTCACCGCCCCCTCGAGATCGAGCGAGACCGGCCCGCGCCGGGAAGCTGCGAGTGCCTTTTCGACCGCCTCTTTCACATGCGCCGGCGTCAGCCCCTGTTCCGGCAGAATGTCGGCAAGATCAAGCGCCTGCAGCCGTTCGGCGCGCACCGTCTGCTCTGTCTCGCCGCCGGCGACGAAGGGGATGAGAATCGCTCGGCATTGACTGCGCATGAGGTCGCCGACCGTGTTGTAGCCGGCCTGCGAGATCGAGACTTTGGCACCGCGCAGCAGCGAGGGAAAATCCTTGCGGAAGCGCACCAGCGTCACGTTTGCGGCGGCGTCCTGCGACAGCGCGGTGAAATCGGCCTCCGGCAGGTTTGGCCCGGCGATCAGCAGCCAGCGAAGCTTGGTGGGCATGAGCGCCGCCGCCTCTTTCGCCGCGCCGATCAGTTCGGCGCCGACGGCGCCGCCGCCCGCCGAGGCGATGATATCGAATGTTTCGGCCGGTTCGGGTGCCGGCGGCAGAGTGACGAGGCCGGTATAACGCACCCTGTCGGCAATCTCTGCCGTCAGCGGGAAGGTATCCTCGAGCTTGACGAAGGCGGGATCGCCGTGGACGAGCACGGCGTCGAAATGATCCCTGACCAGGGCTGCGGTTTCAGCGTCGCGGCCGGGCTTGCGGTTTTCCTGCAGGATGTCGCGGACCGAGCTCAGGAGTTTCGGCCGCGGCTCGGCCCTTTCGATCGCCGCGAGCAACGGCAGCAGTTCGAAGCGCATCTGCCGGCGGCCGAAGGGGAAGGCTTCGATGATGACGACATCGGGCCTTGCGGCATGAAAGGCTTCGAGCAGCAGCTCGCGGCGGGCATGGAGGAAATCCTCGCCGGCGGGGCGGCCTTCGGCATCGGCGAGGCCGGAAAAGCCGGCATTGCTGGCGACGACCGCCGGCAGCGCCACGGTCTTGACGCCCTCGCCGGGAAAGCCAGGCACCGGCAGGCCGCCAGTCACCACGGTGACGTCGAAACCGTCCTTGACGAGGGCATTGGCGATGCGGCTGGCGCGGGCGATGTGGCCGATGCCGAGCAGGTGCTGGACGTAGAAGAAGATGCGCGGTGCCGTCATGACGCCTTCTGCCATTCGGCCTCGAACAGACCGCTGAGCTGTCGGATGCTAGAATGATGGTCGAATTCTTCGCGCACCCGCCTTTCGGCGGCATCGCCGAGACGCTTGCGCAGCGCCGGGTCGCGGATCGCCGCCGTCAGCGCCTTCGCCAGCAGCGCCGGATCTTCCGGCGGCACGACGAGGCCGTTTTCGCCGTCCCTCAACAGTTCCGGCACGCCTGACACGTCGGTCGAAACGCAGACGAGCCGCTGGCTCGAGGCTTCGACAAGCACGTTCGGCAGGCCGTCGCGGTCGCCGTTGGCGGCGATCCGGCAGGCCAGCGCAAAGAGGTCGGCGCGGCGGTAATGATCGAGCACATCTTCCTGCGCCATCGCGCCCTTCCAGGCGATGCGGCCGGAGAGGCCGAGCTCGCTGGCGAGCGTCTTCAGCTTCGCCAGCGCCTCGCCGCCGCCGACATGATCCATGCGCCAGTGCAGGTCGGCGGGTAGCAGGGCGAGTGCGCGCAGCAGCACGTCGTAACCCTTCTTCTCGACGGCGCGGCCGACGCTCAGGATGAGGGCTGGATCGTCCGGGTCATCGCCGGTCCGCTGCGAACGCTCGCCGGCAAAGTGGCCGAAGCGGGCGAGATCGAGACCGTGGTAACTCAAATGCACCGCATCCTTGCGCGATGTCAGCGTGCGCATGTGCTCGTAGCCCGTCCGAGTACAGGTGACGGTCCAGCGGGCGCTCTTCAGTTTTTCGGTGAGCTCCCAGTCCGGCGACGTCCATATGTCCTTGGCATGCGCCGAACAACTCCAGGGGATGCCCGTCAGCATGCTCGCATATTCCGTCACCGAAGCCGGCGTATGGATGAAATGGGCATGCAGCCACTCGCCGTGATCCGGCCATTCGCGTCCCAGTACCAGCGCCTGGCCGAGACGGCGAAAGCGGTTGCGGGAGAGGTCGCGCGTGAGGTCGGCGAGGAAGCGTTTGAGCAGCGCCTTGAAACCGGGTCTGGAGAAGCCGGCGATGAGGCCCTTCACGACCCGGATCGGCTCCTCGTGCAGATATTCCGGCAGGTAGACGACGCGCGCCTTGATCTCGTCATGCACGGGATGGCGCTTCTTGTCGGTCGGCCGGCGCATCGAAATCAGCGTCAGGTCGAAACCGGCCTTTTCGAGGCCGAGCAATTCCTGGGCGATGAAGGTTTCCGAAAGGCGGGGATAGCCTTTCAGCACGACGAGGATCTTGCGGCGTGGCGGCAAGGCTGTGCCCTATTCTGCGCCGACGAGGGAAAGGTGGCTGGCGCGGCCGTCGATCCATCGGCCGACGGTCTGCGAAATGTGGTCCAGCCCTTCGAGATGCATATTGCTGCCGCTCTTCGATGGTGGCAGGCGGGAGGGCAGCCGTTTCAACGCCTCGGCCATCACAGTCGGATCGGCGGATTGTTCCGGCAGCAGCATATCGACGAGGCCGAGTTCGCTGGCGCGCTTGGCGCGCAGCAGCTGTTCCTCGCGCGGCTTGACGCGCGGCACGATGAGGGCCGGCTTGTCGAAGGAGAGAATTTCGCAATAGGTGTTGTAGCCGCCCATGGCGACCACGCCGGTGGCGCCGTCGATCAGCTCTTCCATGTGATTGTCGAACTCGATTACCTCGATATAGGGAATGGCTTCGCCCTTCTGCACCAGCTTGGTGCGCTCGGCCGCCGGCATATAGGGTCCGAGCACGACGAGCGCCTTCTGCGTCAGCGTCGGATCGGCCTCATAGGCATTCAGCACGTCGTGGACGAGATCGGAGCCGTCGCCGCCGCCGCCAGTCGTGACCAGCAGGTAATTGTCCTTGCGGGCGTTGATCGAGGTCTTGCCCTTGGAGACGCTGCGCTGCAGGAAGCCGACGAAATCCATCTTCCGGCGCAGGCTGGCCGGCACGTCGAGACCGATCAGCGGGTCGTAGAAATCGGGCGGGCCGTAGACCCAGACGCTGTCGTAATATTGGTCGATCTTCTGCATGATGCCGTTCCTCTTCCACTCGGCGTCGAGCAGATGCGGCGCATCCATGATCTCGCGCAAGCCGAGCACCAGCACGGTGCCGCGGGCCTTGAGATAGGCGAGCGTATCTTCGACCTCGCCCTTCAATCCCATCGGCTCCTTGTCGACGATGAAGATATCGGGCTGGAAGGTCTCGGCCGTGTGGCGGATGCTCGATTCGCGCATCTTCAGCGTCTCGTGCAGGTCGATGTGGCTGGCGAGCGACGTATATTCGCCGTTGCGGAGCTTGATGACGCTCGGGATCTTCACGAAGTCGACGCGGGCGCGGTAGTCGAAGGCGCCGGCGATCGTCGCACCGGAAATGATCAGGATGTTGAGGCCGCGATAATCCTCGACCAGCGCATGGGCGATGGCGCGACAGCGGCGCAGGTGGCCGAGGCCGAAGGTGTCGTGGCTGTACATGAGGATGCGTGCATCTTCGAGACGTCTGGCCATGGGGGTTCCCTCCGGGGTGAAGAACATATTTAGCACCCCCGCCGTCCGGAGGCCATGAGGCGGGAGCGGCGCGTTAAGGCGCCGCCGGCTTTTCTGCTATTTGTAGGGATCTGCCGCATCGCGCAAGCCGTCTCCCAGAAAGTTGAACGCCAAAATGACAAGAACAACAGGAATGATCGGAAAGAGCAGCCAAGGATAGAAGGCGATGACGCTGACGCTTTTTGCCTCGGTCAGCAGAATGCCCCAGCTGGTGATCGGTGGGCGGAGACCGAGGCCGAGGAAGGAGAGTGCGGTCTCGCCGAGGATCATGCCGGGGATCGAAATCGTGGCCGAAGCAATGAGATGCGACATGAAGCCCGGCACCAGATGGCGGCCGATGATGCGCGGCGTGCTGGCGCCCATCAGCTGGGCGGCCTGCACGTAATCCTCCTCACGCAGCGCCAGCAGCTTGGAGCGCACGGCACGCGCTAACCCGGTCCAATCGATAATGCCGAGGATGACGGTGATGCCGAAATAGATAACGATCGGGCTCCAGGTCACCGGCATGATGGCGGCGAGCGCCATCCAGAGCGGCAGGCTCGGCAGCGATTGCAATACTTCGATGAGGCGCTGGACGATGAGATCGAAAACGCCGCCCCAGTAACCGGCAAGGCCGCCGATGACGATGCCGAGCACGAAGCTGATCGCGATGCCGATAAGACCGATCGTCAGCGATATCCGCGCGCCGTAGAGGATGCGCGAGAGCACGTCGCGGCCTAGCCGGTCGGTGCCGAGCAGGAACATCTGGCCGCCGATCGCCGGGCAGACGAGGTGATAGTCCGAGGCGACGACGCCCCAGAATTTATAGGAATCGCCGCGGCAGAAGAAACGGATTGGCTGCACGTCGTTCGGCTTGTCGACATAGATGCGGTGCAGCGTGTCGAGATCGAGCGTCATGCTGCGGCCGTAGACGAAGGGGCCGACGAAGCTGCCCTTGTCGAAGAAGTGGACCCGCTGCGGCGGCGCATGGATGTAATCGACGTTGCGCGTGTGCAGGCCGTAGGGCGCCAGGATCTCGACGATCAGGATCATCAGGTAGATGGCGGCGAGAAAGATCCCGGAAATCAAGGCGAGCTTGTGCTGCTTGAACTTCCACCACATCAGCTGCTTTTGCGAGGCGAGATGGATGCGCGATTGCGCCGCCGTCATGGTTTCGGTCGCATGCGGATCGAAGGGCGCAGTCGAGACGTAATGGGGAAGCGGCGCGCCGGGTGCGGGAAGGGGCGACATTATTTGGTGCTCCTGCCTTGCAGACGGATGCGGGGATCGAGGAAGCCGAGGGCGATATCGGAAATCAGCACGCCGATGACATTAAGAAAGGCGAGGAACATCAGGAACGAGCCGGCAAGATACATGTCCTGGCTCTGCAGCGCCTTGATCAGCATCGGCCCGGTCGTTTCCAGCGACAGCACGATCGCGACGATTTCGGCGCCCGAGATGATCGACGGCAGAATCGAACCGATATCGGCGATGAAGAAGTTGAGCGCCATGCGCAGCGGATATTTGACCAGCGCCCGCATCGGATGCAGGCCCTTGGCGCGGGCCGTCGTCACATATTGTTTCTGCATCTCGTCGAGCAGGTTGGCCCGCAGCCGCCGGATCATGCCGGCCGTACCCGCCGTGCCGACGATGATCACGGGAATCCAGAGGTGGGCGAGGATCGACTTCGCCTTCGCCCAGCTCATCGGCTCGTTCAGATATTCCTGGCCCATCAGGTGGCCGATCGACAGACCGAACCAGACATTGGCGAAATACATCAGGATCAGCGCCAGCATGAAGTTCGGAATGGCGATGCCGAGCAGGCCGAGGAAGGTCAGCCCATAATCACCCCAGCTATACTGGTGCGTGGCCGAATAGATGCCGATCGGAAAAGCGATGAGCCAGGTGAGCAGAATCGTCGTGAAGGAGACGAGGATGGTCAGCCACAGGCGGTCGCCGACAACGTCGGACACCGGCAGCTGGTATTCGAAGGAATAGCCGAAATCGCCGTGCAGCATGCCGCCGACCCAGTAGAAATAGCGCACGATCTCCGGCTTGTCGAAGCCGTATTGCTGGCGCATCTCCTCGATTTCCTGGAGATTGGCGGTCTCGCCCGAAGCGCGCAGCTCGGCGATCTGGCTCTCGAAGAAGTCACCCGGCGGCAGTTCGATGATCGTGAAGACCAGCGCCGAAATGACGAAGAGCGTCGGGACCATGGCGGCGATGCGCCAGAGAATGTATCTGAGCACGCCTCAGGCCTCCTTGTACCAGAATGCATCCGGCATGTAGATGCCGAGATAGGAGGTGGGATCGAAGCCGTAGAGCGCTTTCTCCGGCAGGTTCTGCAGCTTGGCGGCGCGAAGGATCGGCTGCAGCGTGCTGTTGATGAGGCCGATCGAAAACACCTGCTGCGTATAGAGAGACAGCATCTTGTGCCAGATGGCCTGACGTTCCTCGAATTTCGCGGTCGAGCCCCACTGGTTGAGCAGATCGACCAGCTCGGCTGCCTCCGGCAGGTCGGGTGCCACGCCTTCCTGGCCGGCGGAGAGGTAATGCATTCCCCAGAGCGGCCATTGCAGCTGATCGTCGAGCGTCGGGGCGAGCCCGGACGGCGACATGTCGGCCGTCGGCACGCCGTTGTCGAGACCGTACCAGATCGACATCATGATGGTGCCGCTCATGGCGCGGTTGCGGAAGACGTCGCGCTGCGACGTCCGGGTATAGAGCGCCAGGCCGACATTGGCCCAGTGGTCGTGCACCAGCTCCAGCACGTCGGTATCGAGGTTGCTCTCGCCGGCTGTTTCGACGGTGATCTCGGCGCGCCGCCCATCGGGCAGCAGCCGGATGCCGTCATCGCTGCGCTTGCTCAAACCAAGCTCGTCGAGCAGACGATTGGCCTCGTCGGGGTCGAACTTGACGTAGGCGTCGGCATATTCCTGCTTGAAGAGCGGGCTGTCGGGCAGAACGGTATCGGCGCTCGGCGTGCCCAGCCCGTAGAAGGCGACCATGTTGATCTCGTGCCGGTCGATCGCGAGCGACAGTGCCCGGCGCAGGCGCGCGTCGCGAAACAGGCCGCGCCATACCTCGTCGGCGCAGTTGAGGTTCGGCAGCAGCGTGATACGCGAGCCGCGCGCGACCTTCCAGAGATTGACTTTTACCGGGAAGCGTTTCTCGGCCTCCTTGAGGAAGGTGTAGTCGTTGAAATCGATGCCTGTCGCCTGCAGATCGGCTTCGCCGGCGCCCGCCTTGGCGGCGATGATCGACGAGGAGGAAACGTTGAGGATGAAACGGTCGAGATAGGGAAGCTGCCTGCCGGTCTCGTCAACACGGTGGAAGAACGGGTTGCGCTCGAAGACAAATTGCTCGGCCGGCAGCGCCGTCGTGTTGTGCCAGGGATCGAGCGTCGGCAGGTTCGGATTCTCAGGACGGTAGGAGCGCGCCATCTTGATGTGCAGATCCTGCCACTTCTTGACGCGGTAGGTCTTCATCATCTGTTCCATCTTCGCCTCGTCGGGCTGGAATTTCTTATGGAACTGCTTGAGGTAATGCGCCGGCCCGAAGATGACGAGCGGTATGGGGCCTGCCAGCGTCGGCAGGAACATCGGATTCGGTTTTTCCCACGTATAGCGCACCGTCAGCGCATCGAGCATCTCGAAGCGCGGCAGGCTGCCGTGCGGACGAAGCTCAAGCGCGCCGCCGCCCGGCGTGAGCTTGTCGTTCAGGATGACGTCTTCCCACCAGTAGCGGAAATCGTCGGCGGTGAACGGCTCCCCATCGGACCATTTATGGCCTTCGCGCAGCGTGAAGGTGAAGACCGTGTCGTCCTCGGAGCGGAAGTCGGCGAGGATATCCGGCTGGAACCGCAAGTGCTTGTCGTAGCCAACCAGGCGGGAATAGCCGTAGATCGTCATGAAGCGGATGTCGCGCTGGCTGCCGATGATGGTGCGTACCGTGCCGCCATAGGCGCCGGGTTCGAGCCCCATCTCCTTCAGATTGACGATGCGCGGACGGGCGGGAATGCGATCGGCCATCGCAGGCAGGCTGCCTGATGCCAGCTTCTCCTTGAGGAATTCCGGTTCGACAGCCTGCTCGGCCCGAAGCACCGCCGGCGCGATTGCGGCGCCGACGAGGCCGCCCAGAAAGGTGCGACGCGTTACCATCAGCGCAACTCCTCGATATCGACGCCCTTGCGGGCGCGCACCAGATGGCCGTCGCCGAGATCGGCATAGGCCAGCTCGGAGGCATCATCATGATCAGCGGTGAAGGTTGGGCCCCAGTTCTGCTTGTCGGCGGCGCCGTTTTCGCGCAGCGCCTTGAAATCGAGCGGCCGGTCGAGATCGGGGAAAGGGACGGCGGCGAGCAGCGATTTCGTATAGGGGTGTACTGGATCGCGCAGGATGATTTCGCGCGGCGCGATTTCAACGATGCGGCCCTTGCACATGACGGCGATGCGGTCGGCCATGTAATCGACGACGGCGAGGTTGTGCGAGATGAACAGATAGGTCAGCCCCAGTTCCTTCTGCAGATCCTTCAAGAGGTTGAGGATCTGCGCCTGGACGGAGACGTCGAGGGCTGAGACCGGTTCGTCGAGGATGACGAGTTTCGGCCCGAGGGCAAGCGCGCGTGCAATGCCTATGCGCTGGCGCTGGCCGCCGGAGAAGCTGTGGGGGTAACGGCTGAGATAGCGCTTGTCGAGGCCGATCGCCCCCATCAATCCTTCGACCTTGCGCTTGCGCTCGGCGCTGTCGCCGCGATCGTGGATCTCCAGCGGCTCGCTGAGAATGTTGCGCACCGTCATGCGTGGCGAAAGCGAGGAGACCGGATCCTGGAATACCATTTGGATCTTGGTGCGCATATCCTGCAGTGCCTCGCCGCGAACGGAAAGCAGGTCGATCACGTCCGTGCCGTCGTTGAACATCACCGCGCCGCCGTCCGGCGTGATGGCGCGCATCAGAATCTTGCTGAGTGTCGTCTTGCCGCAGCCTGATTCGCCGACCAGGCCGAGACATTCGCCGCGGCGAATGTCGAAGCTGACATCGTCGACGGCGCGCAAGACGGTGGCCTCATGCCTGCCGAAGAGGCTGCGCCTGCGCGTCTTGTAGGTCTTCGAGAGATTGGAGACGGACAGCAGCGTGCCCGGGGTCTCCGCCTGCAGCGGCTTCTTCTTGCCGACCAGCGTCTCGAGATTGACCGGCACATCGCGCAATGCCTTCAGCCGCTCGCCAGGTTTCATGTCGAAATGCGGAACGGCGGCCATCAGTGCCTTGAGATAGGGATGCTGCGGGTTGCGGAAGATCGCCTCGACCGGCCCGGCTTCCATGATCTCGCCGTGATAGATGACGACCACCTCGTCGGCCATGTTGGCGACGATGCCGAGATCGTGGGTAATGAGCAGCATCGCCATACCGAGCTTGGCCTGCAGTTCTCGCAGCAGTTCGAGGATCTGCGCCTGGATCGTCACGTCGAGCGCCGTCGTCGGCTCGTCGGCAATCAGCAGCGCCGGCTTGCAGATCAGCGCCATGGCGATCATCGCGCGCTGGCGCATGCCGCCGGACAATTCGAACGGATACATGTCGTAGGTGCGGTGCGGATTGGAAAAACCGACGAGGCCGAGCATTTCCTCGGTCCTTTCACGCGCCTCCTGCTTGTCGCTCTCGGTGTGGATCAACAGCACTTCGCTGATCTGGTTGCCGATCGTGTGCAGCGGCGACAGCGAGGTCATCGGCTCCTGGAAGATCGTCGCCATGCGCCGGCCGCGCAGGTCGCGCATTTCCTCGCTGTCGCGCGACAGGGAGAGGATATCGGTCGTATTGCCATCGAGCGGATCGGTGAAGAGGATGCTGCCGGATGCCTTGGCCGGATTGGGCAGAATGCCCATGACTGCCTGGCTGATCACCGATTTGCCCGAGCCGGATTCACCGACGAGAGCGGTGACCTTGCCTGGAAGGATGCGGAGATTGGCTTCCTTTACGACACGCAGCCGGTCGCCGAAAACGGAGAAGGAGACATCGAGGTTCTCAATACGCAACAAATCGGCAGCGGACGCCATACCAATGAAATTCCCCAGTCTTCTGTGTTCCCGTTAAGGCACACTATCGTACCGCAAACGGGGTGTCTAGTTGATGACAATCAAGGGGATATTGCCGCCTTTCGCCGTAGTGGTGCGGACGAAACACGCAGTTTTATCGGTGCCGGCCGGCCTTTTACTGGATGAACTTCTCCATGCTGGTGCGCTTGACCTGTTTCTTGGCGTCCCGATGCAGCAGAATGACCTGCTCGGCTTCGGAAAGTCCGTTCTGCACGGCCTCGCGGAAATGTTCGTCGACATGGATCTCCGGGGCCGGCGCGCGCGGCTGCAGCACCGTCACCTTCTGGCGGATGCCGCGCAACTTCTCTTCGCCGAGCCGCGTCCACTCGCCGCCGCAATAACCGGCGAAGGCCTGGCTGGCGACGACCTCGCGGCCGTATTTCTTGGTAAGGATCTGCAGACGCTGCACCTCGTTGACCGCCGATCCGAAGGCCGAGAAGGTCAGGCGGTCCTTCAGGCCGACATTGCCGAACATGACGTTGCCGACATGCAGGCCGATGCCGTAGCCGATCTTGCTGAGCCCCTTCTGCTCGCGTTCGCTGTTGAGTTCGGCAACCCGCGCCTGGGCCTGGTGAACGGCCGAAAGTGCTGCCTCGCAGGCTATCTTCGACGGATCCTTGTGGCGCCCGCAGGGATAGACGGCCAGGAATCCGTCGCCGAGGAAGCTCAAGATTTCGCCGCCATTGCGGTTGAAGGGGGCGGCGATCGCGTCGAAGAACTGGTTCAGCGTGTCGATATAGGCCTGGCGGCCCTCCTTTTCGGCATACATGGTGGATTCACGCATGTCGCCCATGACGAGAGCCGCACGGATCGTCTCGCCGTCGCCGCGGCGGATCTGGCCGTTCAGCACCCGCTTGCCGGCGTCGCCGCCGAGATAGGTGGTCAGCATATTGTTGGCGAGCTTGCCGAGCACCGCCATCTTGGCGGCGACCGCCAGATGGTTCTGCATTCGCAGCAGCGCATCGATCATGTCGTCGGCAAAGCCGTTATTGTGGTCGGTCGACCACGAGCCCATCATGCCCTGCACCGAGCCGTCGCCGAAGGGCTGCACGAAGGCGAGGTAGTCGGTGATCTTGTCCTTGCGCAGATCCTCGAAGATCGGGAATTCGGCCGGCCCTTCCTGCGACAGCCGGCGGCGGATGTGCTGCAGGTTGTTGTCGAGCAGGTAATAATAGGGGCTCTGCAGGAAGCGGTCCGGCTTCTGCCCGGCCGGCATGCGAAAGCCCTCGATGGTGACGCCGCTGGCGCGCCGCCAGGTGAAGCTCAGCGCATCGTAGAGCGGATGCAGCATCGAGAACGTCAGGTGCACGCGCGCGATCGGCAGACCGGCGGCGGCAAGCCTTTCGCAGAAACCGCGCACGATGTTTTCAAGCTCGTCCCCGGCCAGCGAAGAGTTGGTCAGCCATTCAGCGACCCGGTCCAACAGGATGGAGGACACGCTGGATTCGATCGTGCTCATTCTCGGTATGATCCTCATAATGCACGCCATCCCCCAGAGACAAAAATCCCTTGGCCGGCACATTTTCATGCGCAGGTCACAAGGAAATCAGGATGTGCGAGCGGTAATATTGTGTCAACGATCTACCGAAAGCCCGGCAGTGGCGCCCCTCAGCTCCCCATGGCGGGGAATCGGACGGGTGGTCCTTTCACAGCGGTTCATTATCAAAAATCAAAATAGGGGTGCTGCATGTGCGAAACAATGGGGACGAGGATTTTTTTGTGCCCCAAAGTTGCAACAAAGGATTGTGCCGGGGCATTTCGACCACACTCGGCAAAGGATCTTTCAGCATGCCGTCGACCGAGGAGGGATTTGATCGCTAACCGTCGCTTTTGCCGCCGGGGAGAAGAGGACTCCGGGTTTAATTCACCGCAATCATGCATTAGATCAGCTTCCTGATTTTCCCGTTTGAAAGATCCCGCCTTGGCCATCTCCATCTCCGACACGCTTTTGCAGAAGATCGAAACCCGCGCGGCGCGCGCCGGCGTCATCGGGCTCGGCTATGTCGGCCTGCCGCTGGCGATGGCGGTGGCGCGCAGCGGCTTTGCGGTTACCGGCTTCGACATCGACCCGTCCAAGATGGTGGCGCTCGATGCCCGCCGCTCCTACATCGACGCCGTCAGCGACGCAGCCCTTGCCGCCGAGATCGATGCAGGCCGCTTCCAGGCGACCACCGATTTTGCCGGTCTTGCCGCCTGCGACATCATCATCATCTGCGTGCCGACGCCGCTCACCAAACATCGCGATCCCGATCTTTCCTTCGTCGAGGCGACGTCGCGCTCGATCGCCCGGCATCTGCGACCCGGCCAGCTCGTCGTGCTGGAATCGACCACCTATCCCGGCACGACCGACGATGTCGTCAAGGTCATTCTCGAAGAGACCGGACTGAAATCCGGCGTGGATTTCTTCGTCGGCTTCTCGCCGGAGCGCGAGGATCCCGGCAACCAGCATTATAACACCGCTACAATCCCGAAGGTCGTCGCCGGCGACGGGCCTAAAGCGCTCTCCTTGATGAAAGCCTTTTATGGTGCGGCGGTATCGACCGTCGTTCCGGTCTCTTCGAATGCGACGGCCGAGGCGGTGAAGCTCACCGAAAACATCTTCCGCTCCGTCAACATCGCCCTCGTCAACGAGCTGAAGACCGTCTATGCGGCGATGGGCATCGATGTCTGGGAAGTGATCGAGGCGGCCAAGACCAAACCCTTCGGCTACATGCCCTTCTATCCCGGCCCCGGCCTTGGCGGCCATTGCATCCCGATCGATCCCTTCTACCTCACCTGGAAATCGCGCGAATACGAGCTGCCGACCCGCTTCATCGAGCTTGCCGGCGAGATCAATTCGGCAATGCCACGTTATGTAGTCGGCAAGCTCGCCGAGGCGCTCGACATCCGCGCGGGCAAGGCTCTGAGCCGCAGCCGGGTGCTGGTGCTCGGGCTCGCCTACAAGAAGAACGTCGCCGATATAAGAGAGAGCCCGTCGCTGCGGCTGATCGAGATCATCGAGGAACGCGGTGGACGCGCAGACTATCACGACCCCTTCGTCGCCGAGGTCCCGCCGACGCGCGAACACCAGGCGCTGAAAGGCCGCCGATCGGTGGCGCTGACGCCGGACGCCGTTTCCGGCTACGATGCGGTGCTGGTCGCAACCGACCATGACAGCGTGGATTATGCGGCGCTTGCAAAAAGCGCCGCACTGATCATCGATACCCGCAACGTCTTCAACCGCCTCGGCCTTTCGGCCGATCACGTCATCAAGGCGTGACGGCAACGCCGGAAAGCGCCTTGCCGGTCATCCGGCTCGCGGCCACCGCATAACCGCCGGACGCGCCGTCGATGAAATGCATATGGTCGCGCGAGATCGGCGTCGGCACGAAGCAGGTCATCAGCGCCGAGGCCTGCCGATGCAGGCCGTAGCGGGCGATGCCCTTTGCCCGCGCAGCTTCCAGCAGTGCCTCGATGCGTTTCAGATGTTCGGCATCGACATCGACCGTCATTTTCAGGCCGTCGTCGAACTTGCGGAAATCGGAATTGCCGGCGACGTCGCGCTTGTAGCGGCGCGCATCGAAGCGGCCGAGCGGAATGCCGAGCTTGTAGCAGGCGACGGTGATGGCGAGCTGCAGGAAGATGATCAGCTTCTGGCGCAGTCGCCGGCCGGCCGGCGCCGTGGCCTTGGCCTCGCGATTGATACCGTGCAGCGAGAAGGCGAAATCCGGACCGCCGGCCGGCACCGGATGGCTGCCGCGGTTTTGCTCGCCGGTGATGGCGACGATGCCGTTGATGAGGTCGCGGAATTCTTCGCCCGGCCGGCCTTCGCCGGGAACGGCGATGATCGAGACGATCTCGCCGTTCTGCGCATCGATCGGGCTCCAGCGGCAGGAGAGGCCGGTAAGATCCGGCCGCGTACCGGGTGCAGCGCGCTCGACGCCGTAACGGCCCTGCTTCATCTGCCGTTCCGCCCAACTGGTGCCGCCGCCCCAGAACATCGCATAGGTGACATAAGGGCTTGCGGAGTAGCGCGCGACGCGCACGTCGAGCCCCTCGGCGCGGGTGTCGGCGACCGGGACGATGGCGACGCGCAGCATCAGGCCGAGATCCTCCTCGACCCAGACCTGCACGGCGGCAAGCGCCTCTCGCGCCGTCTGCTCGAGCGCGCCCGGCAGCGCAATCAGCGCGCCGTCGCCGCCGAAGACGAAGGGATAGTCGCCCTTGCCGACGGCGTTCAATACCGCCGAAATGACGCTGGCGCCCGCCATGTTGACGTCCTTGTAGCGGCCGCCGGCGATCGCCTGGGTCGAGCCGACGATATCGGCAAGCGCCAGCACCCACCCATCAGGCAGCGGCCGGTAGTTGGCGGCATCGGTCACGCCCTCGAAGGCGCTGAAGAGCGGTACGGCGGCAAAGAAGTCTTCGTCGGTCACGGTTTCCATGTCATCGATCCTAGCACAGACCCATATTGGTGCTGCAACGCCAATTCCCATTTACGGCAATCGACTTGGCAAGGTTTCAGTGTTAGCACGCGGTCACGATTTCATGACGGATACGGATTTCGATGAGCCGCCTCGACAGCTTCATTCGCCGGTTGACGGCCCAACGCGATATTTTGAACGCGATCACCGATCTGGTCGCCGAAATCGACGGCCCGGTGTTGGAGTTCGGCCTCGGCAATGGCCGCACCTATGACCATCTGCGCGAGCATTTCCACGGCCGCCGCATCATCGCCTTCGACTGGGAGGTTCGCTCCTATTCGGCCTCGACCCCGGAGCCGGAAGATATGGTGACCGGCAATATTCGCGACTCCGGCCAGGCCTTCCTCGGCATCGGCGCAGCCCTTGCCCATGCCGACATCGGCACCGGCCATGACGAGATCGACGCCGTGACGCTGACCTGGCTGCCGCAGCTGATGGCCGGCGTGCTCGCTCATAACGGCATCGCGGTCAGCGGCCTGCCGCTCGAGCATCCGGAGCTCACGGCACTGCCGCTGCCGGAGGGGATCAAGGAAGGACGGTATTTCTTGTATCGGAGAGCTTGAGGGTGCAAGGGGCTGCGGATGGGCCTTCGCAACAAGCTCAATTTTATCGACGCCGATTCTTTCTTGCTGGTTGAGGAGGAGAAAAAATGAAGCGCATCGAGATGGAGGTGAGCGGCGGCTGCCAGTGCGGTGCCGTGCGCTACCATGCAACCGCTATGCTCGACAATTCGCATCTCTGCCATTGCCGCATGTGCCAGAAAGCCTCGGGCAACATCTTTGCCGCGCTCGTCGCCGCGCCCGATGATGCGCTCAGCTGGACACGTGGCAAGCCGAGTGTCTGGAAGAGCTCGGAGCTTGTCGAGCGCGGCTTCTGCGCCAATTGCGGCACGCCGTTGTTCTTCCATCACCTGGAGAACGGCCGCACCAACCTGATGATCGGTTCGCTTGACGATCCCAATGCTTTCCCGCCGCTGGCCAACACCTGCACCGAGAACATGGTGACGTGGTTCGAGACGATCACGGGCCTTGAAAATACCGGGGCAACCGAAACCAACGGCGCCGACTGGGCCGCGGCGATCAGGGCGAGCAACAACCAGCACCCCGATCGCGATACCACCTCATGGACGGTGAGGGTGCGTGAGGCTGAGTCCTACTAGGAGCAAGACCTCACGAGGCACAGGAATAAGCCGTCGCTGAGCGAGCCGTCAGTTTTGCTTCGAATTCATCCGCAATTTCCTTGAGCGTCACACTGCCCAACCGACGCAGCAGCAGGGCCTCAGCGTCCTTCATCGCATCTGCCAGCGCGCCATTCACCGCCTGTTCCACCAGGCATTGCGGCTGATCGTCGGCGGGGCCGATGGCAAAGAGGTGGGGTTCGCCAAGCGCCTTGTAGACATCGAGCAGGCTGATGTCGGACAAAGGGCGCGCCAGAGTCCAGCCGCCGCCATGGCCCTTCTCCGATCGGACATAGCCTTGCTCGCGAAGGCCGGCCATGGTGCGGCGAACGACGACGGGGTTGGTGTTCAGCATTTTTGCAATCGTATCGGAGGTCGCCGACTGCGCGTGCCGGTCCATATGGATCAGCACGTGCAGCATGCGGGAAAGGCGGCTGTCGTTGCGCATGGTTCTATCCTGTCGATCAAGCATGCCAATATTGCAGGTCACTTGTAACAAGACAAGTGACATGAGACTTGACCGCATCGTTTCACGTAACTTATGATGATTCATGAAAGTGCAACGTCGAAGGAGTCATCCGCATGTCCTACGAAGTCATCGTCATCGGCGGCAATTTCGCCGGCCTGTCGGCCGCCATGCAGCTTGCCCGCGCGCGCCGCCGCGTCCTGCTTGTCGACGCCGGCATGCCGCGAAACCGGTTTTCGCAGGCTTCGCACGGCTTTCTCGGCCAGGATGGTAAGGCGCCGGCGGCGATCATGGGTGAGGGGAAGAGGCAGCTTTCGCTTTATCCGAACATCACGCTGCATGACGGCAAGGTCATCCGCGCCGAGAAAGTGGATGAGGAATTCGTCGTCACCATCGAAGGCGGCGGCGAAGAACGCGCTGCCCGCCTCATTCTCGCAACCGGCATCAGCGACACGCTGCCCGATATCCCCGGCCTCAGCGAACGCTGGGGCCGCTCGGTGCTGCACTGCCCCTATTGCCACGGCTTTGAGGTGAGCGGTGGTGAACTCGGCGTGCTGGCAAACCATCCGCATTCGGCCCATTCGGCCATGATGATCCCTGATTGGGGCGCGACCACCTTCTTCACCCAGCCGCTGTTCGAGCCCGATGAAGAGCAGTTGGCACGGCTGAGGGCCCGTGGGGTACGCATCGAGCGCAGCCCGATCGTGGAGCTGTTGGGCGCCAGCCCGAAACTCCAGGCGGTGCGTCTCGCCGATGGCCGCACCGTGCCGCTCGACGCCATATTCGTCGCGCCGAAGACGGCAATGGCGAGCCCCATGGCCGAACAGCTCGGCTGCGCCTTCGACGAGGGTGCCTTCGGGCCGGTCATCCGCATCGGCGAAAACAAGGAGACCAGCGTCAAGGGCGTCTTCGCCGCCGGCGATGCCGCGAGCTCCATGCACAGCGGCACGCTCGCCTCGGCCTCGGGAGTGCTCGCCGGCGTATATTGCCATCAGTCGCTGGTGATGCAGTCGGCTACTTGAGGTGGAAGCAGGAGTCTCCAACGAGGTCGGCGACCATGTCGCCCAGTGCTCTGCGGAAAAGGCTTGATGATGAACGTTGCTTTAGATTGTAAGCCGATGCGGTGGGCTTATTGCAATTTATGCGTTTGAATTGTAGCTGTTCTTCAGCCGGAACGGCAATCACAGCAAGCGCGGTTATTACCGCTTAGCAAGCAGGAAATGGGGGGCATTTAACATGGGGTTTACTGAAGCTGTTCGCACTGTTTTGAAGCAGAAATACGCAACCTTTTCCGGCAGGGCCTCCCGCTCGGAATATTGGTGGTTCATGCTATTCTATCCGATCGCGCTGTTCGGAGTTGCAATTTTTGCCTTTGCGCTCGCCATTGCTACTAGTGGTGGCGGAGCCCCATCGCCGGTTCACTATGCTGTAGTTTTCTGGATGTTGTTCACCCTCGCGATTGCTTTGCCGATCATAGCCCTGCAGGTTCGCCGCTTCCATGATCGGAACATTTCCGGCTGGTGGTACCTCGCGCTGTTTATCCTCTGTTTCGTTCCCTATCTCGGTTTCGTCGCACTCCTTGCGATTATTGTTTTTTCGATGCTTCCAGGCACCGAAGGCCCGAACAAATTCGGACCCGATCCGCTGCGTCCCGACGCAAGAGCGGAGGTCTTTGCCTAGAGCATGATTATCCGCAATCTCGGCATGCTGGTGGCTCTGTCGCTCGCCGCCTCTGCTCAGTTTCCGCCTGCGTGGGCGCAGGACAGCGCAAGTCAGCAGGTCGACGGCAGTCATCCAAGGAGCGGCGCCGGAGTGGAATACGCTTCGCAGTGCGCGCTGAACGGATTGCGCTGCACGCTCGTCTATGGCGACGTCCCGGCCAACGAACCAGCATCGAAGACGACGTCCTCACCACGCGCCAAGCCTTGGACGATGCCACGTGGGCCAGCCATCGGCGGCCCTCTGGCGGTTGTCATCGTGATCGTCGGCCTGCTCGCGGCCATCGGCCTCTGGATGCGTTTCGGAAACGGCGGGATGCTGCTGGCGTCTGCGCCTCGCGACGTGAAGCGGCGGGGCGAGGCGCCGGAAAGCTGGCGCACGTCCCTACCCGAGGCCGAGGAAAGGCCTGGCGATTTTCTTCAGCGCATTGGCGCCATGGCGGATCGCCGGCAGGCGGTTGTCCTGCTGCTCAGGCATTGCCTGGTGCATGCGGCCGACATTACCGGAACGCGTCTTTTCCGCTCGGACACGGAGCGCGCGGTTTTTGCCCGCCTGCCGCAAGATATGCCCGAGCGCGATCGCCTGGAAAATTTCCTGACGGCGGTGGAGCTCGTTCATTATGGCGGCCGCACGCTTGCGGAAAACCATTTCGGCACGCTTTTCGCAACCGCGCGTGGCTTGCTGTCGATCGGCAGGCTGGCCGATGCGTAACTCTGCCGCCGTCCTGACCCTCGGGCTGTTGCTTGCGCTGGCGGCACTGGCAATTTTTGCGTTGTCGCGCAGTAGCGATTACGACCGCTCGCCCCTCGGCAACAAGGGGTTGGAACTGTGGCTGCAAGCCAAGGGCATATCCGTCCTCCGATCCGACCCTCATGTAGCCCGGGCGCCGTCGGAAATCTCGTTGCGCATCATTCCCCTATCGATCGGCCATGCCGAGGCTGCCGCATCCCGGTCAGGCGATGAAACGGATGACGCAGATCCGGAAAACCTGAGCGAGGAGGCAAGCCGATACGCCTTGCCGACGCTGGTCATTCTGCCGAAATGGCGTGGCAGTGTCGCAACGGAGGGTGTCGCCGATAAATCAGGACTGGTTGAGTTCGGCGACATCAGCGACGAGCTCGACAAGATCGGTTTTTCGGATTTTGGCTTCGCCCGCAGCAAGACCGCTTTTGAAGAGGCGCAGCCGCATCTGCAATCGGGCCAGCCAATCAGGATCGCCCTCTATCAGGCCCAGACCTTCGAGCGGTCGAGCCTCCCGAGCGGCTGCCGTGAACTCATGGGCATGTCGTTGGGCGCGCTTCTCGTCCACTGCGAAAACCATAATCAAGTCTATCTGCTGTCGGATCCCGACCTGCTGAACAATCACGGGCTGGCTCTCGCCGACAACGCCTCTTTTGCCGTGTCGCTCGTGAGGCTGCTGCGTCGAGGGGCCGCAACACGGCCGGTCTATCTGGACACCGCTGGCGAACCCTTGGACAGCGAGAAACCGGCGGACGAGGGCCGCTCCTATGAGCGCTCCTCGTCCGACCTCAAGCGGTTTTTCGCCTATCCCTTGTCCGTCATCTGGGGAATTCTCGTCCTCGTCTCGGCCACCTGCTTCTGGCGCGGCGCCTATCGCTTCGGGCCGCCTTTGCGCGAGGCATCGGCAAACCTCGAGCTGTCGAAGACCGCCGCGATCGAAGCCACGGCGCGGCTGCTGCGGCTTTCGGGCAATGACGGCCGGATGACCGGCCAGTTCGTGCTGCATCTGCTCTCCGACAAGGCGCAGCTGCTCTTCGGCCCCGGCGCCGGAAACGAGGCCGGGATAGACCGGCTGTTCAAGCGCCTGGCGCGCCACGATCAGGCGGCGGCGCGGGCATTGCATTCCTCGGCGCAGGCGCTGATCGATCGCGGCGACGCCATGACGCGGGCGGATCTGCACCGCAATCTCGAGACATTCAGAAAATTATTGAGGAGCATTGAGCTTGGAGCTAGGTGAATTTCGCAATCTCATCGCCGCGGTTCGCGGCGAAATCGGCAAAGCGGTGCAGGGGCAGGATGCAATCATCGATCTCGTGCTGATCTCGCTCTTTGCCGGCGGTCATTGCCTCGTCGAAGGCCCTCCCGGCACCGCCAAAACCCTGCTTGCCCGGTCGGTCTCCGCGGCCATGGCGCTGGACTACCGGCGCATCCAGTTCACGCCGGATTTGATGCCCGGCGACGTGTTGGGGGTCAATCTGTTCAACTTCCAGACCAACCAGTTCCACCTGACCAAGGGGCCAGTCTTCACCGACATCCTCCTGGCGGACGAAATCAACCGCGCGCCGCCGAAGACACAGTCCGCCCTGTTGCAGGCGATGAACGAGCGGATGGTCACGCTTGATGGCACTGATTATGCGCTCGGGCCCGATTTTTTCGTGCTGGCGACGCAGAACCCGATCGAACAGCAGGGCACCTATCCCTTGCCGGAAGCACAGCTCGATCGTTTCCTGTTCAAGCTCATCGTCGATTTTCCCGACCGCGACACGGAAATTGCTATCCTCACCAAGCATGCAGGCCAGGCGCTGAAATCGGATATGCGCAACGCCGGCATTCGACCGCTCGTCACCAGTGCCGCGCTTGCCGGGGGACGCGCGCTGATCGATGCGATCCATCTCGACAAGACGATCCTGACCTATGTCGTCGACCTGGTGCGCGCCACGCGCTCCGATCCCGACATTCTCTACGGCGCATCGACGCGCGCGGCTGATGCGCTTGCCGCGGCCGTGCGCGTGCGTGCGGCTTTCGAGGGCCGGGATTACGGTCTGCCGGATGATGTTCAGGCATTGCTGGTGCCGGCATTGCGCCATCGCATCGTGCTTTCGCCTTCGGCCGAGATCGACGGGCGCACGCCGGACGAGGTGCTGCGCAACATCAACAACCGCGTGGATGCGCCCCGGTAAATGCGGCCATCCCGATATCTGATCGCGCTTGTTCTTGCCATGGCGACGGTGACGATCTTCGTCAGCGTGTGGTGGCGCGACATGAGCACTCCACTCATCGGTCTATGGCTCGTGCTTGCCGGCGTGACGGTCGGCGATCTCGCGCTGTCGGCCCTGGCGGGTCGGATGACGGTCGAATTCGATCTGCCGCCACAAGGCTTTGTCGGCCACACCGCCGCCTTCACGGTCGCCATAAGCCCACAGAAGGGCGCGCTGCCCGGGAAGATCGATATCCGGCTCGATCTCGCGCCTGAGCTTGTCATCGGCGCCGGCAGATTGCCGTGGGCAACATCGGACACCGGAGAAAAGCCGACGAGGGCTTCCGTGGATATTCATCTGACGCGACGCGGACAATTCGCGATCCACGGCCTGTGGCTGAAATGGCCCTCGCGCCTGCGGCTGCTCGAGATCATCGCGCATTTGCCGGTGGTCAGGGAGATCACCGTTCTGCCCGACATATCGCCGGTGCTGTCAGGGGCGATCAAGACCCAGATCCTGCCGCTCGAAGCCGGCCAGAAGGATTTGCGGCTGCGTGGCGAGGGATCGGAGTTCCATCAGCTGCGGGAATTCGCAAGCGGCATGGATCCGCGCAGCATGGATTGGAAACGCTCCGCCCGAATGCGCAGTCTCGTCGTGCGCGAGATGCGGGCCGAACGAAACCACCAGATCATCCTGTGCATCGATTCCGGACGGCTGATGGCGGAGCAGCTCGCCGGCTTCGCCAAGCTCGACCGCGCCATCAACGCGGCCCTTGCCATGTGCTGGGGGGCGGGGCTCGCCGGCGATCTCGTCGGACTCTACAGCTTCGACAGCCGCCCGCGCCTCTTCGTGCCGGCTCTGCCGGGACGTGCGGCCTTTGCGCGGCTGCAGACGGTGTGTGCCGGCTTGCGCTATGAAACCCAGGAGACCAACCATACGCTCGGCCTGACGCATCTCTCGGCGCGCCTGAAGCGGCGTTCGCTGATCGTGATATTCTCCGATTTCGTCGACAGCATTACGGCAGAGCTGATGATCGAGAACATCCAGGTGCTCGCCCGGCATCATTTCATCGTCTATGTCGCGCTGCGCGACCCGATGCTGGCAAAGCTCATCGAACCCGAGGAGATGACGCTCGATGCCATCGCCCGCTCGGTCGCGGCCCGCCAGATCCTGCATGAAAGGCGCGCCGTCATGGAAAAGCTGGCGCGTCTCGGTGTACTCTGCCTCGACAGCACGCCGGAGGCGCTGACCTCCGATCTCATCGCCCGCTACATCGAAATAAAATCCCGTGAGATGATATAATGGATATCGGTATCGACGGCAGGATAGACAGCGGCGCGACGCTCTCCGCCGGCGCGGTCCCGAGCGATTTGCTTCGCTCGGCGCGCTTTCGGCTGGAGCGCGAGGGCCATTGGCGTCAGCTGGACGAACTGGTCAGGCGGGCGGAGAAGGGCGGTGCCGCTGCGCTCGGCTATGATGAGGTCCGCAATCTCGCGAGCGGCTACCGGCAGGCGATGAACTCGCTGAGTGTGGCGCGCGACATTTCTCTCGACCGTGCACTGATCGCCTATCTGGAAAGCCTCTGCGCCCGGGCCTATCTCGTCGTCTATGCGCCGCAGGAAAGCCTGGGGGGACTGGCGACCCGCCTGCTGCTGCAGGGCATTCCGCAGGCGGTGCGCCGATCGGCCCTGCCTCTTTTCATCGGTTTTCTGGCGCTCATTCTGGGCGCGGTCGCCGGCTACAGGCTCTGCACGAGCGATCCAAGCTGGTTCTATACGCTCGTGCCGCCCGAGATGGCCGACCAGCGCACGCCCGATGCCTCGGCCGATTATCTCCGTTCCACCATCTATGGCAATGAAGGCCATGACAGCGATCGGCTCGCCGCATTTTCCACATATCTCTTTTCGCACAATACGAGCATCGTCGTGCTGATCTTCACGCTCGGTGTTTTCATGTCGCTGCCGAGCTTCGTTCTGACCTTTTATAACGGGCTGATCCTCGGCGCGTTCTTCGCAATGTTTTATCAGCGGGGGCTGGGGTATGACGTCTTCGCCTGGCTCTCGATCCACGGCGTGACCGAGCTTGCGGCAATCTCCATTGCCTGCTCGGGCGGCGCAAGGCTGGGGCTTGCCGTTCTGCTCCCCGGCCCGCGAACGCGCAGGCAAGCCTTGCGCCATCAGGCGCATGACGCCGTCAAGCTGGCGATCCTCGCCGCGCTGATGCTTATTATCGCCGCCCTCATCGAAGGCTTTCTGCGCCAGCTGATCCAGGATCCCACCTGGCGCCTCGCCATAGGCTGGGGAACGGGCCTCTTCTGGCTCGGCTGGCTGCTGCTCGGCGGCCGTGACGGCAAAGCGCCACGTGAGGCCGTGCGATGAGCCAATCGGTCACGGACGGCAAGCGCGTCGAGCAATTCATCCCGCCGGAGGGCGTGCCGATCACCTTTGCGATCGCCGCGCTTGCAACCCGCTTCGGGGCGCAATTCCTCGACATCCTCTTCACCGGGATCCTCATCTTCATCTGTTCCTTCGTTATCGCCTTCACCGGCATCCTGCCTGCGAGCGCCGAGACGATGCTGATCGTCCTCCTGGGGTTTCTGGTGCGGACCCCCTATTACATTCTCTCCGAGCTCATCTGGAACGGACGTACGCCGGGAAAGAGGATAACCGGCATCCGCGTCATCAACATGGATGGACGGCGGCTGACGCCGCACCAGGTGACCGGCCGCAATCTCATGAAGGAGGTGGAGATCTTCGCCCCCATGACCCTTCTGGCGTCGGTCGGCATTCAGTCGGCCTGGGAAAACGGCTTGACCGGCCTCTGGCTTCTGACGGTGGTGATCGTTCCGCTCGGCAACCGGCGCCGGCAAAGGCTCGGCGACATGATCGCCGGCACCCTGGTGGTCGACAATCCGCGCTCGGTGCTGCTCTCCGACCTCGCTCTGCCTGCGCCTTCAGCCGCATCATCACAGGCGGCCTTCGATTTCCTGCCGGAACATCTCGATGTCTACGGCAAATATGAGCTGCAGACACTGGAGGACGTACTGCGCGACGCGACCAAGACCTCCAACCATAAGGAGATCGCCCAGATCGCGCGCACCATCACCCGGCGGATCCAGTATGAAGACACCGTCAAGCCCGGCCAGGAGCTGCTTTTTCTCAATGAGTTCTACCGCGCTCAGCGCGAGCATCTGGAGAGCCTGAAGCTTTTCGGGACGGTTCGCGAGAATAAGTTTCATGAGCATGCGCGGGCAGAGGCGAAGAAGCTTGTTTGATATGCGCGCGAATGTGCGGACGAAATCGAATATTGGAAATAAATTTCAGTTGGTTATGTTGACTCGATTAATGGAACAATTTTGGGGCAATTGGATGTTGCGCGGTGTTCTTTTACGTTTGCTGGCGCTTGCCCTGTCCATACAGGTCGTTCCTACCGAAGTCGCTTTGGCCGATAATCATTCAAACGTTCAACGAATCGCCGCCGCCGATCCGGCCATGGCCAAAGCTCACGAGAAATCCCTAGAGGGCTTGGGCGCCTTCCTTGAGAAATTACGCAACCCACCGCCCGGAACTGGAAATTACAACATCAAACTGGGTTTCATAGACACGGCTGAGGGTGTGGCGCTGATCACGGATCAGAAGACGGAGGCGGAGGCGGAGTTCATGTGGGTCGGCCACATACAGGTATCAGGTGACCACTTTGCTGCTCTTCTTGGAGATACGCCGGAAACTGTCCATAACATCAAGTCCGGTGATCGCGTCCAATTTGCGAAGTCAGATATTTTCGATTGGGTCTATTTCGATAATGGGAAAATAAAAGGAAATTATACCGATTGCCCGTTGCTGTTGGCTGGTCCGAAAGCAGAGTTGGAAATATATCGCCTTGTTTTCGGCCTGGTTTGTGACTGATCGCGATACTGACCAAAGGCTCACCATAGCGCTTAAGCCGAAAATTGCCCGAATAACGCTAACCACCGCTCTCCCCAACCAACTCCCAGATATCCACCTTCTCAGCCCGCCCCTTCACCTGCACGAGGCCCAAAGGCCGAAACGCGAAGCAATTGCCGACCGCCTCGTGGACGGACGCGCTCACCAGGATCGACGTCCCGAATTCCTTGTTCAATCCTTCCAGCCGTGAGGCGACGTTGATCGTATCGCCCATGGCCGTGTACTGTTGCCTGGAGATCGCCCCGAAACTGCCGACGACCGCCGGGCCGGTGTGCAAGCCAAATCGCGTGATGAGCGCTGGACGGCCATTCTTGCCGTTTTCCTCGTTCAGGCTGTCGACCGCCGCTTTCATGGCAAGCGCGCATCGGCAGCCATGTTCGACATGCCTGGCATCCTCAACAGGGGCGTTCCACATCACGAAAATGGAATCGCCGAGATACTGGACGACCGTGCCGCCATTCCGCTCGGCGATGGTGTTCAGCAATTCGAAATAGGTCGAGAGCGTCTCGACGACGTCCTCTGGCGAATTCACCTCGGATATGGTCGTGAAGTCCCTGATATCGGTGAACAGCACGGTCACAATCTGCCGCTTCGCCTTGACGACGGCTTCTCCCTCGGGACTGACGATCCGTCGCACCACTTCCCGCGGGACATACAGGGCAAACTGGCCGATGGCGCGGCGGCTTGCCGAAAGTGCGCTCGCCAGCGTGTTGATTTCCGATATCCAGGAATGCGACACGGCTTTCTCGGTGACATCGAGATCACCGATCCTGCGCGCCTCGTCGGCGAGGCGATAGAGAGAGCGGCTGACCATGCGCGAAAGCGCCACCGATGCGCCGACACCCGCGATCAGGAGCGCGCCGGCGATCAGGAGATTGCGCACGAGCAGGCGGTTGGCCTCGGCCACAAGCTCCTCCAGCGGCACGACGATTGCCGCGGTGCTGCCCCGGAACAGACCGGACACGCTGACCGGAGCGATCTGCACGAGATGGCGTTTGCCATCAAGGTCGAGCCGTGCCAGGCCGCCGTTTGCGAAGGCGGGATCACGCCGCAGCCTGGCCACGGTGTCGAGGCTCACGTCGAAACCGTTTGCCGTCGCGCCCAAGGCCCCCGATGTTCTCGACCATATTGCGATGATCCTGGCCATGATCCCGGGGTCTGAATGGGCGACGAGATTGCCGCCGCTATCGATGATGTAGGCGCGCGCATGTGGTGAAATCCCCTGCGTATCCAGCAGGCGACTGATTGTCTGCAAGTGAATGTTGATGCCGACGACCACCCGGCCGTCGCCTCTCATCGGTGCGGCGATCGTCAGCGTCGGAACCTTGAGTGTCCCGGTGACATAGGGGCCGACGGAGACCGGAACCCCGTCCTGAACGACGGACTGATACCAGGGCCTTTGCCGCGGATCGAAGAATGCAAACTCGATGTCGCGTTCGCCGATCGGTCTTGCCTGGATGTCGAGAAAGCGAAGCGTCGATATGACGTCCGGGCCCTGACGTTCTGCGATCATTCTGATCGCGAAAGCCGTGCCGTCCGGCGCGGCGAGGGTCTGGCGAACATCCCTCCTTGCGGCGTTGATGACCTGCAGGTACGAACCGTCCGGGTATCCCGTGTAGATGCTTGTCGCCTCCGGCACGTTTCGCAGGATTTCCAGAAAAAGTTCCTGTTTTGCCTGGATATCCTGAGGCGGCGGGGAAAGAAGCTGCGGCAGGGTCGATGCCAGCGCGACAGCCTCTGTGCCTCCCTGCAGAGTATTGCGGTACCCCTCGATCAGCCGCAAGCTCATCTGGCGCATCTGCTGTGCGCCCGCGTTTAGCGCGGCATCACTTCCCTGCCTGAATGCCATCCAGATGATCGGCGTCGCCGTGCAAAGCAGCGACGCGACGACCAGGACGCCGAGATGCAGTCTCAAGGGTTTGGACCAGCGCACGAGCTTCCCCTCGAAATGCGGAGACGTCTCAGCGCACCTATCGTCCCGATGCTCGTTCGCCTGTGCGAAATGAGCGTCCCCAGCGATGCCAGCTAACTGCTTTTTTCGGGCTTGCACAAGGTGTCGATGTGGACACGCCTCATGTCGCGGATAGCTCGACTGCGGCCGCGAAAAATTGATTCGTGGTTCCATCTCCTTGCCGGCACGTAGATATCGATTCATCCAGACCAGCCTGATCGCGGGCCAAACAGGATTCACGCCGAACTGGTCGGTGGGACTGATCGGGTATATAATCGCCGATCACCTTGTTGGCTTGGGGGAGAGCCAGATGCGTGAGCTGATCGGAAGCGTGCTTTTCTATTTGGGGGTTCTCACCGCTGCCCATGGCGGCCCGCTTCACGAGGCGGTCAAGAGCGGTGACCTGACCGCGATCACGGCGGCGCTTGATGCCGGCGCCGACATTGAGGAGCAGGAGAAGGGTGCAACGCCTCTCTTCCTGGCAATTCGCAGCAATCATCCCGAAGCAGCAGAATTGCTGATCGAGCGCGGCGCCGGGGTCAACACCCCCTCGTCGCTCGGCCTGCCGATCACCGGCGCGGTGCTGACGAACTCTGTCGATCTCATGCGGCTGTTATTGGCGCATGGCGCTGACCCGAACGCCGCCGCACGGGGCGAGCGCATGTTGCACTTTGCGGTCGCGAACGGCTGCCTCGATTGCGTCAGGGTGCTCGTGGAGGCCGGCGCGGACGTCAACGCCGTCTGGGTCCGGGGCGATCCCGCCCGACTGCCGGCCGTTGTCACGCCCTATCATCTTGCAAAGCATGACAACCATGCCGACATCGCCGCCTATCTGCTGGCGCATGGCGTTACCATTTTAAAGCCCGAGCCGATTTCCGCCAAGCTGGCAAAGGGTGATCCGGCAAAGGGCAAGGCGTACTTTGCCCCCAACTGTTCCTCCTGCCATGCCACGCGAGCGCAGGGTGGCCCCACGCGGGGGCCAAATTTGTGGAACGTCGTCGGACGCGACAAGGCTTCGGCGAAATTCGATGGCTATTCGCAAACCCTGCTGGCCTGGGAGGGATCCTGGACTTATGAGGACCTCAACATTTTTCTCGCCGGTCCCACGCTCACAACGCCGGGCGTCGACATGGAAGTCCGTGCTGCACCGGATGAAACGGATCGGCTTGATGTGATCGCCTATCTCAGAACGCTTGCCGACACGCCGGCGCCGCTGCCGTGACGGCGCCAACGACGACCCTGATGGTTTTTCAAGTTCGCCTAGGACAAAAACAGCACGTTATACTGATCGACATTCCCGGGCAGATCCCGCACCTTCATCTCCTCCTCCCGGTCCTCGAACAGGACGAGGCAGTGCTGGTAGAAGCCGGAGAGCATTGAAACGAAAGCTTTCGTCCCCTCTGGGCCGTAGAAGAGCGGCGTGAATTCCATATGGAGCGGCACGCGGCGGGAAAGCAGCGGCAGCATCGAGCGGCAGGCGACGGGCTCGTAGCCTTCGATATCCATCCAGACGAGACCGATGGCGGCTGGATCGATCGAGAGGTCGGCCAGGATTTCGGATACCGGTTTTACCGGCACGCTGATCTTTCGGTCGCTCGGGCTCTGGCGCAGGGCACTGCTCTTGCCGTGATTGTTGCGGTTCAGGAAAAAGTCGATCTCGCCATCGCGTTCGCCGGCGGCGCAATTAACGAGGCTGACCTTCTCCTCCAGCCGGTTCTGGCGGATGTTGAGCTCGAGCAACGGGAAATTGCGCGGATCGGGCTCGATGCTGACGATCCGGGCGTAGGTGCCGCTCAGGGCGAAATAGACGGTCTGGGTGCCGATATTGCCGCCGATCTCGAGCAGCGTCGCCTCCTTTCGAAGCAGGCCGCGCTCGCGCAGGATGACGATCAGCCGGTCGACGGCCTCGCGCTCGAAATGGCCCTTCCGGAAGACCTTGCGGCCGATATAGTCGGCGGGCGAAAAAGTCATCAGATGGTCGCCGGCGTCGACCGTCATCGAGACGACGCGCGGGCCGATATTTTCGACCAGCAGGCGGCGGCCGAAGCGGGTATCGAAGAAGCGCGAGGCCGCGGCATTGCGCGCCTTGCGCAGCCGGCGGCTCCAATATTTGGCGGTAAGCCAGGGCTTGCCGGGCATCAGTCTTTTCCTTCGAGCGGTTCTGCCGCTTTCTCTCTCGGAATGACATAGACTTTCAAGGGCAGTGCGCGGCCCCGCACGCTGATTTCACGGCTTTCGATGCCGGAAAGATCGGCGCCGGAAAGGGTCGCCACCGGCTCGGAGATGACGATCGCCGCTTCGAATTCCTTGGCGGCACTTTCCAGCCGGCTCGCGACGTTCACGGTATCGCCGATCGCGGTCATGCTGCGCACCCGGCCATAGCCCATCGTGCCGACGACGGCCGGGCCGGTGTGGATGCCGATGGCGATGCGCAACGGCAGCGTCAGTTCGTCGGCGAGTTCTGCAGCGAGTTTTTCGATCTCAGCGACGATCGCCGCGGCAGCGGTCAGCGCCTGGCGGCAGGCCTCCTCCGGCGCCGTGCCGAGGCCGAAGAGCGCCATGGCGCCATCGCCAATGAACTTGTCGAGCCGCCCGCCCGCCTGCTCCACCGCCTTGCCGATGATGGCGAAATAGCGGTTCAGCAGGAAGACGACGTCGAAGGGCAGGCGCGTTTCCGTCAGCGTGGTGAAATGGCGGATATCGACGAAGAGCACGGCGATCTCGCGTTCGCGGCCGGGGCTTGTCTCCTGGCTGTTGGCGGGAAGGGCGGTTTCGACCGCCGGCACCAGAAGCGGGGCGACCGCCACATCGCGGTCCGGGCGCAGCTGGCAGGCAAGGCGAACGTCGGGGCCGGCATTGATCCGCTTGAGCGTCGTCTGTTCCATCTTGTCGGGCGTGGGCAGGCTTTCATAGTCGCCGAGGATCTGCACGCGGCAGGTGGAGCATTGGCCCTTGCCGCCGCAGACGGAATAATGCGGCAGACCGCCGAGCCGGCTTGCTTCCAGCACCGTGAAGCCGCGCGGCACGCGGATCACCTCGCCGCCCGGATAATGCACCGTCACCTGGTCGAGGCGCTCCTTCAGCCGGCGCCGGGCGCGGGCGACGACGACGAGGAGCAGCGAGGCCGAAAAGGCGCCGTAGAGCCCGGCGCGGACCGTGGCGATTCGGGCGCGAACCTCGGGGTCGTGGAGATAGTGGGCGTTGAGGTTGACCTCGTAGGGATTGGTCGTCAACTGATAGGAGGGATCGGCAAGGGTGCGGCCCATCTCAACGAAACCGAGAACCGACAGCACCGGCACGAGGATCGCCAGCGCCAGCAGCAGCGGCGCGGAGCCCGCATACCACGGTCGGTAGCGCAGCCAGAAATGGATGCCGATGCAGCCATGGAACCAGACGGCGATGACGCCCAGCACCTGGCGCGCGCCATTTGCCGGGTTCCTGATCCAGAGCTGCTCGACGACCGTCTCGTAATCGTCGATATAGCCATAGAGCTCATGGGCGATGCGCGTGCCGATGACATGGTCGATCAGAAGCAGCGGGATCAGCAGGCCGAGCACGATCTGCGCCGTTTCGCCTTTCGGCATGACCAGGCTGCGGCGCATGTAGATGGCGCGCAGCACCAGCCCCATATGGATCAGCACCGAGGCATAAAGCACTGCGGTGCCGGCGGGATTGCGCCAGGTGGCGAGGAAAAGGTGGTGGGCCTTGTCGGCGGCGGCGAGCGAAATCAGCCCGAGCGCATGGTTGGACAAATGCAGCAGGACGAAGATGAAAATGATCAGGCCGGAACCAAGCCTCGCCCGTCTGATCGCGCGCTCCGAAAAAATCCCTGTGACTGAGGCCGTCGTCATTCATTCCCGTTCTTGTCGATGTAACCGCAGGCTCATAGAGATTGCGAAAAAGGCGGAATTGCTTCGAGCGCGATCACATTCCATATGCTTATGCGCAAGTTTTAGGGAATGGGACAATAGCGGAATTTTTCGTCCGGCCGCGAGCGCCGATTTGGAAACAGTCTGTCTTATAAGGGATGCGGCATGCGGGTGGCTTTCTACGCGCCGATGAAATCGCCGAACCATCCGGTGCCGTCGGGCGATCGGCTGATGGCGCGGCTGCTGATCCGGGCGCTGCAGCTTGCCGGGCACGAGGTCGAGGTCGTCTCCGAATTCCGCAGCTATGCCACAACGCCGGAGGCGGCAGCCGCACTCGAACATGCCATCGCTCGCGAAGGCGAGCGGCTGCGGCTGAAATGGCAATCCGCGCCGCGCCCCGAACTCTGGTTCTGCTACCACCCCTATTACAAATCGCCCGATCCCTTCGGGCCTGCGATCTCGGCCGAATTCGCCATTCCCTATGTCACTGCCGAGGCCTCCTATGCGGCAAAGCGGGACGAAACCGGCTGGGCGGGGCAGCAGACGCGTGTGGGCGAGGCGGTCCTGCAGGCGGCAGTCAACATCTCCTTCACCGGTCGAGACCAGGCCGGACTTGCGGCCGCCTTTCCGCAGGCGCGCCTTGCCGGCCTCAAACCCTTCATCGACACGGCGCCGTTCGAGAGCCTGTCGCCGGCGCCCGATCCGCGCCGGCTGATGGTGGTGGCGATGATGCGGGCCGGCGACAAGATGGAGAGTTACGCGATGCTCGCAAAGGCTTTGCGGCTGGTCGAAGGCCGGCCCTGGACGCTCGCCGTCATCGGCGACGGTCCGATGCGCCTGCAGGTGCAGGCGCTGTTTGCGGATTTCCCTGCCGGCCGCATCGAATGGCTGGGCGAGCGGGACGGGGCAGAGATCGCCGGCTTGCTCGGATGCGGCGGCCTGTATGTCTGGCCCGGCTGCGGCGAAGCTTACGGGCTTGCCTATCTGGAAGCTCAGGCCGCCGGCCTGCCTGTCGTCGCGCAGCGGACGGCCGGTGTGCCCGCCGTGGTCGAGTCCGGGCTGACCGGCCTGCTCACGCCCGAGGGGGATGTCGCCGCCTATGCCGGCGCCGTCGCAGCCCTGCTTGACGATGGGCAAAAGCGCGAGGCGATGGGACGGGCGGCACGGCGCTTCGTGCTTGCGGAACGCTCGCTGGCGACGGCGGCCGAGCGGCTGGACGGAATTTTGCGCGACCTTGCAGCAACGGGAGTGATGGGATGATCGACGGGACGAGCTTCGAACCGCTGCAGCGCGAGCTCGACCGCTGGCAGGCCGCCGGCCGCGTGGCCCGCTTCTGGCTGCGCGACGACGATGCGATCGAGCCGACGCCGGATCTGGAAAGGCTGCTGGCGGTCACCGGCGAGAGCGCGGTGCCGCTGACGCTCGCCGTCATTCCCGGCCTGACCGGCGAGGCGCTGGCGGCCCGGCTGACGGCGGAATCCGCCGTCAATGTCGCCGTGCATGGCTGGTCGCATACCAACCATGCCGGGCCGGGGCGCAAGAAGCAGGAACTCGGCGGCGATCGGCCGGCGGAAATAGTGCTCGGCGAACTGGCCGAAGGGTTCCGGCTGCTGGAGCGGCGGCATCCCGCACGTTTCCTGCCGGTGCTGGTGCCGCCGTGGAACCGGATCGACTCCGCCCTCATCCCGGCGCTGCCCGGCCTCGGCTTTGCCGCGCTTTCCGTCTACGGGCGAGCCAAGCCGGGTGGCCCGCTGTCGCTTCTCAACACCCATGTCGACATCATCGACTGGCATGGCACGCGCGGCGGCCGCGGCGACGACGAGTTGGTCGCCGAACTGGTGGCGGAGTTGCGCGACCGGTTTGCCGGCAGCGACGAGCCGATCGGGGTGCTGACCCACCACCTGGTGCACGACGCGGCCGCCTGGAATTTCCTGTCGGCTCTGTTTGCGGCGACCAGCCGGCATCCGTCCGTTCGCTGGTTGCCGGCGCCTGCATTGCTGCGAGCTTAACGCATATCGCGCAAAAGTGTGCAGCGGTTGCGGCAACGACATGCGTAAACAAAAAGCTAATGCGCAAGGAGCGAATCTGAAAGATCGTGACGCCCTTCAGTCGATAAGTCAGACGGCATGAACGCGTCCGAGGAAGTCCCGCATCAGGGCAGCGACCGCGTCCAGATGCGTCTCGAGCAGCCAGTGTCCGCCGTCGAGCAGATGCAGCTCGGCTTCCGGCAGGTCACGGAAATAGGCCCGCGCCGACTTTTCCGGCATGTAGTGGTCGTTCGGCCCCCAGACGATCAGTGTCGGCGGTCTGTTTTCCCTGAGATATTTCCGATGCTCTGGAAACCAGGCGCGGTTCTTCTTCAGTCCGGCGATCAGCTCGATGGCGATTTCCTTGCGCCGCGGCGTTACCAGCGACCAATGCAGCTTCCAGAGATCCGGCGGTATGGTTTCGCCGAGAGGCGGCGGCAGGTGGTTGAGGAATTCCTCTTTGAAGGTCTCTTCGCTGATTGCCTCGGCCAGCGCCTTCCTCATCTCCGTCGGCGGGAGGCTCCATGTCGCCTCGATATCCGCGTATTTCGGCCCGAGGGCGTCTTCATAGGGGATGTCGCCATTCTGGATGATCAGCGCCGTGATCCGCCTGGGATCTCTGATTGCCAGCCGCGTGCCGATCGGCGAGCCGAAATCATGGAGATAGAGGGCGAAGCGGCCGACGTCGAGCGCGCCGACGAAAGCCTCCAGCCAGGCGGCATAGCCGTCGAAGCTGTAGTCGAAATCGTCGGGCGTGCCGCTGTTGCCGGCGCCGGGGAAATCCGGTGCAATCAGACGCCAGCGATCGGCAAGGCGCGGCATCAGATTGCGAAACTCGTAGGACGAACAGGGATAGCCGTGCGGCAGCAACAGCACCGGAGCATCCGGTGGGCCGGCCTCGCGGTAGAAAGTCTCGATGCCGGCGATCGTCATGACGCGATGGCGGACGAGAGCGGCCACGCTCACCTTCGGTCCTCCTCATGCTGCTCGGCGCCTTCCACCGGTCGCAGCCACGGTTCGCGACGCTTGATCCAAAGTTCGTAGCGCGGCACGAGGGGCGTCGGGGCTTCGGACAAAATGCCGAGCTTGATTTCGGCCTCTTCGTCATCGACGGAAAACAGCCGCGAACCACAGCCGGTGCAGAAATGCCGGCCGCGAAATTCGCCGGTTTCCCCTGAATATTCGAATTGGGCGGCGGGCCAGATTCCATAGAAGGTGAAGGCCGAGCCGCTCTCCTTCCGGCAGTCGGTGCAATGACAGATGCCGACGCGCAAAGCCTCGCCCCGAACAGAAACCTGCACCTGCCCGCAAAGACAGTTTCCGGAAAGCACGGTCATCGCTGATACCCCGTTCATGATCTCGCAATTGCGGGGAAACGGCCTGACCTTGCATCTGTTCCCTTGGCAGCTCACGCTCTGCGGGCTGCCGATGGTTCAGATCACCACGGTCTGGTTGTCGCGGGCGGCGAAGGATTCGGGAAAGGCGGCCTGCGCCTGCGCTTCCATCTGCGCCAGCTGTTCGTCCGTGCGCGAGGGGGCGTGATGGAAGAGAGCGAAGCGCTTGGCGCCGGCCATTCTGGCCAGCTCGGTGCCATGCTGCCAGGTCGAATGGCCGAAGCCTTTGAAACGCTGCATCTCGTCTTCATTGTAGGTGCAGTCGTAGACGACGAGATCGGCGCCCTGCATCATCTCCAGCGAGACCGGGTCATAGCTGCCGGGGATATGCTCGATGTCATAGATCAGAGCGATCGACCTACCCCGCCATTCGATACGGTAGCCGATGGCGCCGCCCGGATGGTTGAGCGTGAACGTTTTGATCTCGACACCCTCATGCGGGCTCAGAACCTGGCCGGCATGGAAGTCGCGGAAGTTCATCGTCGCCTGACAGATGTCGGTCTTGACGGGGAACCAGGGCGGGCTGATGAACTGCTCGACCATTTCCCGTGTGCTCATCTTGCCGTCGAGATGGCCCGACCAGATGTTGACGTTGATCGAGGGATAATAAATCGCCTTGAAGAAGGGCAGGCCGATGATGTGGTCGTAGTGGCAATGGCTGAAGAACAGATCGACGTCGCTGACGCCGTCGGCAAGCAATGACAACCCCGCCTCGCGCAGGCCGGAGCCCGCGTCGAAAAGCATCCGATGGTTTCCGCAGCGAATTTCGATGCAGGATGTGTTACCGCCGTAGCGGTCGAACTCGGGGCCCGATACGGGAATACTGCCGCGGACGCCCCAAAATTTTATCTGAAACAGTTCTGTCGTCATCGTTTTTCAAACCGGCCTTCCCGCTTCGCCATCGTACTCATAGTTTATCCCGATGCGAAGCAGCAGAATTCACGGGTTTGCCTGCGCCCCCTTTCACTCTCCTAACCGCTAGCGGAAGAAGAAGTAGATTTTCCTAAGCAATCGGCTTTCGCGTCGGAAAGCAACCCAGTATGGTTGGTTTTCGGTAAATGGGCTGCTGGGGCGGGGCGTTTTCCGCAAGTCATGCCTATTAGATGGTTGCGCGCGATCGAAAAAACAATTGCCGCGCCGGGCGACGGAATGTTCGCTGTATGCCGGCTGCTGCCGGCCGCGTCACGCAGTTCCGAGTCTCTTGATATTTCCGATGAGTTCCACGGCGAGCCGCAGCGAGGCGGCGGTCGCCACGGTCATTTGCGGCAGCAGCAGCCATTCGAGCGTCCAGGCGGCACCCGAGCGTTCCTGTTCATGGACGAGCGACTGGTGGATACCGGAGATCGCCGTGGCATTGAAGCGGGCAAGCGAGACCAGGACTTCGGCGGCGACCGGATTCTGTTTGTGCGCCATCGCCGAGGAAGTGCCGCCGCCTGCCATTTCGATCTCGTCGCCGGCCTGGGCGAGCAGGGCGATATCCTGGCCGATCTTGCCCAGGCTGCCCGAGATCGACGCAAATAGGCCGGCGATATCGGCGATCACCAGGCGCGTGCTCTGCCATTGGGTTATATCGGTAAGGCCAAGCTCCTGGGCGAGCGAGGCGCGAATTGCCGGGCCTTCCGGCCAGAGTTTGTCGAGGGTGCCGGCCGCACCGCCGAACTGGACGGGAAAATTCTGCTCGGTCAGCCGGTCGCGATAGGTCGTCAGCGGCGCGCGCCAGGCTGCGAGACGGTCGGCGACGGTAATCGGGATTGCCGCCTGCATGCGGGTATGACCCATGAGCCGGTTGCGGCCGAACCGGCCATCGAGCCCGTCCAGCCCTGCAATGACGGCGGAAAGCCGGCCGGCAAACAGGAAAACCACCGCCTTCAGCCGGATCATCAGGCTGGTGTCGATGACATCCTGGCTTGTGGCGCCGAGATGCAGGCTCTTGCCGGCTTCCTCGCCGACCGCGGCCCGCAGCTGCTTGATGAAATCGGGGACGACGACGCCGTCGCGCGCCGCTGCCGAGCGAAGACTGGCGAGATCGGGGGAAAAGCCGGCGCAGGCTGCGGCGATCTTTTTTGCCGCTTCTGCGGGGATGAGCGCGTGATCGGCTTCGGCTTTGGCGAGCGCCGTTTCGAAGGCGGCCATGGCGCGGAGATCGGCTTCGGCGGAAAAATAGGGCGCGATCTCATCGTCGCCGATGAGGCCGGAGAGAAAGGGATGGTCGAAGGGCGATGCGGTCATGGTCTGCTCTTTGTGGCTGCGGCCCCCTCATCCGGCTGCCGCCACCTTTTCCGCGAGGGCAGAATGGATTTTGTGGCACTGTACCCTCTCCCCGCGGGGAGAGGGTAGGGTGAGGGGGCTACTTGCGCAAGATTTCGTGAAGAAGCATTCTGCGAGACCCCTCAAATATCGAGAAACACCGTCTCCTTTGCCCCCTGCAAATGGATATCGAAATGACACGTCGCGCCGTCGCGGGTGGCGATCATCGTGGCGACGCGCTCGCGGTGTTCGATGCGCGATAGCAGCGGATCGGCGGCGTTGGCTTCCGTCTCTTCCGGGAAATACATGCGCGTCTGCAGACCGACATTGATGCCGCGGGCGACGATCCAGACGGTAATGTGCGGGGCTTGTCGGCGGCCGTCCTTGAAGGGGACGCGGCCGGGCTTGATCGTCTCGAAGCTGTAGACGCCGTCCTCGCTGCGTGTCGGGCAGCGGCCCCAGCCGGTAAAATTCGGGTCGGCGGCGCCGCGCATTTCCGAGGGGCTGTTGTAGAGCCCGGCGCTGTCGGCCTGCCAGATCTCGACGACGGCGTCGCGTACCAGGGCGTCGGCGCCGTCGAAGATGCGGCCGGTGACGGTGATGCGTTCGCCGAGCGTCTTGTCGTTGATCATCTGGGCGCCGAGATCGCTGTTGTAGACGCCCGTTATGTCACAGAAATTCGGCGTCAGGCCGATATGGACATAGGGGCCCGCCGTCTGCGACGGGGTTTCCTTGAGATAGCCGAGCTGCTGCATGGTCAGTTGCCCTCCAGCCTGTTTTCGAACATCGTCGAGCGGCGGCCGCGCAGCACGATATCGAATTTATAGGCGCGTGCATCCATCGGGATGGTGTTTCCCCAGTCCAGCGGCGCGATCAGCTGCTCGATCGCCGCCTTGTCGGGGATGGTGCCGACGATCGGACATTTCCAGATCATCGGATCGCCCTCGAAATACATCTGGGTGATCAGCCGTTGGGCAAAGCCGTGGCCGAAGATCGAGAAATGGATATGGGCGGGGCGCCAGTCGTTGACGCCGTTCGGCCAGGGATAGGCGCCGGGGCGCACCGTGCGGAAATGGTAGCGGCCTTCCTCGTCGGTGATGGCGCGGCCGCAGCCGCCGAAATTCGGGTCGATCGCCGCGAGATAACTTTCCTTCTTGTGGCGATAGCGCCCGCCGGCATTGGCCTGCCAGAACTCGACCAGCGCACCGGCAACCGGCCTGGCGCGCTCGTCGAGCACCCGGCCATGGACGATGATGCGTTCGCCGATGGCGCTTTCGCCCGGCCGCGCGTAGTTCAGGATGAGGTCGTTGTCGAGTTCGCCGATGATCGAATGGCCGAAGACCGGGCCTGTGGTTTCGGAGATCGTGCCGTCGAGCGACAGCAGCGCGCGTTGCGGCGCGCGCAGCACCGAGGTTTTGTAGCCGGGGGTCAGGGCCGGCGCATGCCAGGCACGGTCGCGGGCGAAGAAGGCGCCGGTCTCCGGCCTGCTGTTTGCTCTTTCAGTCATGTTTCTCCCTCAGGCCGCCTTTTCGGCGTCCATTTGCGCAAAGGTCTGCTTTGCAATCTTGATCGCATGATTGGCGGCGGGAACGCCGGCATAGATCGCCACATGCAGGAGCGCCTCGCAAATATCCTGGCGCGTGGCCCCGGTATTGGCGGTGGCGCGCACATGCATGGCAACCTCATCGTCCTGGCCCAGAGCCGCCAGCAGGGCGATGGTGACGATCGAGCGCTCACGCTTGGTCAGGACAGGACGCGACCAGACATGGCCCCAGGCCGCTTCGGTGATCAGCTCCTGAAAGGGGCGGTCGAACTCCGTGGCGGTCGCGGCTGCACGGTCGACATGGGCATCGCCGAGCACGGCGCGGCGGGTCGCCATGCCCTGCCGGTAGCGTTCGGAGGGAGTCTCGTTCATGGGCTGCTTTCTCCAGGCGAAATCGATGTGAGGAAGGCGCGGATGATCGCCGTCAGCGCTTCCGGCTGCTCGACGCAGGGAATGTGGGCACAGTCCGGGATGACCTCGTAACGGGCGCCCGGGATCAGCCGCGCTGTGGAAAGCACGAGATCGGGCGGCGTCGAACCGTCCTGGTCGCCGACGATGCAGATCGTCGGCAAGGTGATCCTCTTGGCCGCTTCGGTCAAATCGGCGTCGCGGATCGCTTCGCAGGCGGCGATATAACCTTCGACCGGCTGGCGCGTCAGCATGTTGCAATAGCCGGAATAGGCCGTGTTTTCGGGCCGGCGGAAGGCGGGGGTGAACCAGCGCTCCATGATGGCGTCGACGATGCTGCCGATGCCGTTTTGCTCGACCGCGGCGATGCGGGCATTCCAGCTTTCGGCTGTACCGATCTTATGGGCGGTGTCGCTGAGGATGAGGGCGCCGACAAGATCCGGCCGCCGCTGATAGAGAGACTGGGCGATCAGGCCGCCGACGGAGAGGCCACAGATGACGGCGTTCTTCACCGACAGCAGATCGAGCAGGCCGGCGAGATCGGTCGCATGGTCTTCGATCGACGCGGGGAGCTGGCCGAGATCGGACAGGCCGTGGCCGCGCTTGTCGTAAAGCACGATGGCGTAGTCGCCGGCAAGCCGCACCACGACATCGCGCCAGATGCGGAAATCCGTCCCGAGCGAATTGACAAAGACAATCACCGGCCGGTCGGCGGGCGCGCCGATGACCTGATAATGGATCGTTACGTCGTTTATGCGGGCGAATTGCACGTTACGTCCTCCTTATTCAAGTCCGGGCACACCGCCTCCGCCATCCGCGGCCTGGATCCTCGGGTCAAGCCTGGTCAAGCCCGAGGATGACGGAATGTGGGGTTAGCCTTCTCGCCAAACTGATCTCGTCCAACAGTGTCACACCGCATTGCGTGTTTTCACCAAGCCGCACTTTCTTTCCTATTCTCATCAGAGGAGCCCGGCCACAGGCGACAACGCCGCGAATGGCTCCTTGTGCTCTCCCGCCCTCCGTCATGCTCGGGCTTGACCCGAGCATCGACACGGCAACCACCGGCCGCGGCCTGGATCCTCGGCTCAAACCCGAGGATGACCGAGTGTGAGTTGCCTTCCCGGCAAAACTCGCCACCATCTCTCGACCTTAAAACTGAATGGTTGATCCGGTTAAGTAAAATGATATTTTCTGGCATTTCGATAACCCCGGAGTTATGGAATGATCGACAGCCGCATCAAGTTTCGCCATCTGCAGACTTTTGTCGAGGTGGCGCGGCAGAAGAGCGTCATGAAAGCGGCCGAATTGCTGCATGTCAGCCAGCCGGCGGTGACGAAGACGATCCGCGAACTGGAGCAGGTGCTGGGTGTCGACGTCTTCGAGCGCGACGGCCGCGGCATCAAGATCACCCGCTACGGCGAGGTTTTCCTGCGGCATGCCGGGGCGGCGCTCACGGCGCTGCGCCAGGGTCTCGATTCCGTGTCGCAGGAACAGTTCGCCGAAGCGCCGCCGATCCGCATCGGCGCCCTGCCGACGGTCTCGTCGCGCATCATGCCGCGGGCGATGGAGCTCTTCCTCCAGGAGAAAACGTGGAGCCGGGTGAAGATCGTCACCGGCGAGAATGCGGTGCTGTTGGAAGAGCTGCGCGTCGGCGACCTCGATCTGGTCGTCGGGCGTCTGGCCGGCGCCGAAAAAATGGCGGGCTTTTCCTTCGAGCATCTCTATTCCGAGCAGGTGGTGTTTGCCGTGCGCGCCGGTCATCCGCTGCTTGACGGTCGGAAGTCGCTGTTCTCGGCCTTCGGGGACTATACGGTGCTGATGCCGACGCGCGGTTCGATCATCCGGCCGGTTGTCGAAAATTTCCTGATCGCCAACGGCGTTTCCAGCCTGCCTAACCAGATCGAGACGGTATCGGATGCCTTCGGCCGCGCGTTCCTCAGGGCAAGCGATGCGATCTGGATCATCTCCAACGGCGTCGTGGCCGACGATGTCGCCGATGGGCGGCTGGCGCTTCTGCCGGTCGACACCGGCGAGACGAAGGGGCCGGTCGGGCTGACGATGCGCACCGATGCCGTGCCGTCGCTGCCGCAATCGATCCTGATGCAGACGATCCGCGAGGCGGCCGGGGAGCTTTCCCGAAGCCCGGCTCTTTAAATCTGCTTGATGATTGTCCAGATTCGGACTATATCTCATTCAAGACAGGAGGCCATTATGCAGCATGCGCAACGCGCGGACAGGGAAGGCGAGGGGCCACAGCGGCTGGAGATAGATCGCTTTGCGCCGGCCAACCGCCGGCGGCTGAGTGCACCCGCTTTGCGAACCTTCCTGGCGATCGCCGATCTCTGGGGCTTGAGCGAAGAACAGCGTCTGCTCGTGCTCGGCTATCCCTCCCGCTCGACCTATCACAGCTGGGCCAAACAGGCGCGCGAGCACGGGGCTTTCACGCTCGATGTCGATACGCTGACCCGGATCTCGGCCGTGTTCGGCATTCATCAGGCGCTCGGCGTGCTGTTTTCCGACGAACGCGCCGGCGTCGCCTGGCTGCGCACACCGCACCAGGCGCCGGTTTTCGGTGGGCATCCGCCGCTCGACATCGTGGCGAACGGAACCCAGGACGGGTTGATGACCGTGCGCCGCTTCCTCGATGGCGCGCGCGGCGGCGTCTATATGCAGCCGAACAAGCTCGACGAAGCTTTCACGGCTTACGAAGATGCGGACATCGTCTTCCGGTGAGGGACCGTTTTGCCGAGGCGCCGCGCCCATCCTACCGGCTGATCCCGTCGCAATTTCCACCGATCGGGCTTTTCGAGACGGTGACGCGGGCGGCCGATCTCGAAGCGGTGATGGAACTGGTCGGCTGGACCAACGACCGTCTCGTGGCCGACCGCATACAGCGGCTTCCCAGGGATGAATGGGTTTACGGCACTGCGAATGCCAGCATCGTCATGGCCGCCTTCCTGCATGTCGCCCCCGGCGGCACACGCTTCAACGGCCCCGATCTCGGCGCCTGGTATGCCGCCGACAATCTGAAGACAGCCGCCGCCGAGGTCGGCCATCATCTCAGGCGCGAGGCTGTCGCGCGGGGGGTGGCGACGATGGCGCGCACCTATCGAAGCTATTCGGCCATCCTGATCGGCGATTACCTCGACATTCGCGGCGAACAGGCGCTGCGGCCCGACGTCTATGACGGCACGAGCTATGCGGCCTCGCAGCTGCTCGGAGAACAGGTGCGCGCGAGCGGCGGCGCAGGCATTCTTTACGACAGCGTGCGGCTGAGAGGCGGCGTCAACATCGCCGCACACCGGCCGCGCAATATTCGCGACGTGGTGCAGGCCGATCATTTCGAGATCACCGTTTCGGCCACCGACCGGCGCATCGACGTCAGAAAGCTTGCAAGCCGGCGACGACAGCCGAAAGGCGGCGCTTAGTCTAAATCGGCAACCGCGCCGCCCAGGCCTTGGCCGCCTTCGCCATCGTGGCAAGGTGATCGGTAGCGGAGAAGCCGGAGATTATCTTGCGCGGCTTGAGGTCGTGGTCGCCGTCCTCGAGCCAGAGGATTTCGATCCTCTCGGAAAGATCGTAGCCCGGCACCTCGTCGCGCGTGCCGAATTCGTCGCGCGTCCCCTGGCAGATCAGCGCAGGCGTCGTGAGCTGCTTGAGATGGCCCGTGCGCAGCTTATCCGGTTGGCCGGGCGGATGGAAGGGATAACCGAGGCAGAGGAGGCCGGCGATCTTCCCCTTGTCGTGGAGATCGTCGGCGATCATGCTGGCGACGCGGCCGCCCATCGACTTGCCGCCGATGATGAGGGGGCCTTTTGCGCCGAGCGCGGCAATCGCCGCCTCATATTCGGGATTGAGCGTTTCGGCGCGCGGCGGCGGCTTGCGGATTCCGCTGCGGCGGGCGGCCATATAGGCGAATTCAAAACGAGCGACGCGGAAATCGGCATCGGCAAGCGCCTTCGCCGTTGCCGTCATCGACGCAGAATCCATCGGCGCCCCGGCGCCATGCGCAAGCAGGATCGTGAAGCGCGCATCCTCGGGGCCCTGCAGCAGAAACCTGTCAAGCATCGGCAATCCTCCATCCGCCCTCGGAACCATGTCGACGGCCGTGACTTGTTCCTGGAAAGGAGACAGACAATGTCAACGAACGACGAAAACGTAAAGCCGGAGCAGCGCCGTCCCAAGGATGTCAATTCCGTTCCCGGCAAGCCTGAACCGGCCGACGCCAAATCGATGGCGCCGCCGGCGGTGCAGCCGGCTGGGGAGGGCGATAAAAGCGAGCGGCCGGTGGTCAATCCCGTCACCGGCGCCGCGCTTTAGCGGCGACTCGCTGAAGGTGATACAGAAACCCCTTGAAACCGAGAAAGGGAGCGTCCATATAGCGGGCCTGCCTGAAAAATGGATGCGCCCGGTATCGACGTCGTCGAGCTGATCGCTGTCCGACAGGATAAGGGCGCTCCCCGCAAGGGTCGAGCGCCCTTTTTGCTTTTCAGCCCTCGGTGCCTCCAAGCAGTTTCTGTGTCGAGATCGGAGGAACCCCACCAAGATCTATATAGCACTTCGGGATCGCGAAATAGGTTGCGGGATTGAATTCATTCACTATTTCTCTGCGGCGCGATGGCCCAAACCGGCTCGAATTTCGGAATACCGAAGCGGGGTAATTTCGGGATTCCGAAGTGGGAAATTTTTTATTACCCTGTCGATTTTCACGTCCGCCGATCGTCATTGTAACGATGTGCTCCAATTCACCTTTGGTCGGCACATCAGGCAACGACAGGAGGATTGTCATGGATAGCAGTCAGCTGGTACCCGCCGCCGTACTGGCGGCCAAGAACGGCGTCCGGTTCCCCAACGAGAGCGAGGAATATCGCATCGCTCGCGATGCGCTGCTCGCCGAAGAGATCGAATTGCGCCGCCACATCGAACGCGTTGCGGTACAGCGCCGGGCGCTGCCGCCGGGCGGCGCGGTGACGAAAGACTACCGCTTCGAAGGCGCCGGCGGTCCGATAAGCTTCAGCGAGCTGTTTGCCGACAAGGAAACGCTGGTCGTCTACAGCTACATGTTCGGCCCCGAGCGCGAGCGCCCGTGCCCGATGTGCACCTCGCTGCTGTCGGCCTGGGACGGCGAGGTGCCCGATATCCAGCAGCGCGTTGCGCTTGCGGTCGTTGCGCTTTCGCCGATCGGCAGGCTGCTGGCCTTCAAGAAGGAGCGTGGCTGGCAACACCTGCCGCTCTATTCCGATCCGACGGGCGATTACAGCCGCGACTATCACGCCATCGGCAGGGGCGGCGGCGATGATGCGGCCTTCAACGTCTTCACGCGGCGCGACGGCACCGTCCGCCATTTCTGGAGCGGCGAGATGGGCGAGGTGACGGCCGATCCGGGCGAGGATCCACGTGGCGCGCCCGATCTGATGCCGCTCTGGACCGTGCTCGACTGCACGCCGGAAGGCCGGGCGCCGGACTGGTATCCGAAACTGTCCTATTGAGGCTGCAGGCCGTCAGCCGATGGAACGGTTTCTCGGCGCCTCGGCCCATTCGATGTTGGTGACCGAGGCCTCCGGCAGCGGCGTCGGGTCGATATCGTAGACATAGCCGCTCAGCATGTCGGCGGCGCGTTCCGTCGCCTTGATCTTGGCTTCGGTTTCGGCCACCGCCTTGCCGATCGCCTCGATGCGGGCACGGAACATGTGCGCGAGCACATCCCGGCCCGACTCTTTGGCGAGCCGCTCTAGATGCAGCCGGATTCGCGAGGCATGGCGCTCCAACTCGCTCTTGCTGAAACGCGCCTTGCGCAGTTCCTCCGAAAGGCTGTCCTGCATGACGGCGACGGGATCGAAACTTCCCGGCGCGCGCTCATCGAGTACCGCATCGGTGACGAGCTTCTCGATCATGACCAGCGCCTGCAACTCGGCCGCATCGGCGAATTCGACATCATAGCCGGTATCGTCGTAGACCTTGCGGCGGACCGGATCGAGGAGCAGCGCATAGGCCTTCTGCAGGTTGTCGAACGCTTGCGAATCGCCGCCCGAATCCGGGTGGGCGACCTTCGCAAGCTTGCGATAGGCTGCCTTCAATTGCGCTTCGTCCGCATCGCGTTCAACGCCGAGAATATCGTATGGATCCGTCACGCCTGCTCCCCTGCTGCCCCTGGTCTCGCGGGCAGTCTAGGTCTTCTTCTGTATCAGAAAGGCGAAGTTTAGACCGAAAGCACGAATGACGTCCATGGCCCGACATGGAAATAGCCGCTGCGGACGCCGGGACTGTTGCGCGATTATCAAATTGTTTCAAGTCGTTGTGCCGCGATCAGTTTGTAACGATCGAGACGAGATAACATTGGGCTTCACCGTCGACTTCAAGCACGCTTTCTGCCCGATTCTCGATCAGCAGCACATCGCCGGCCGCCAGCGCGCCGGTCTCGGCGCCCTGCCGGAACGACAGGGCGCCGCGGTGGCAGAGCAACAGGCATGTCGACGACATCAGCGGCAGGGTCTTGCCGCCGGCGATTTCGATGCGGACCAGTCGGTGGGTAATCCCCTCGCGGCGGGTCATGACATTGAGATCGGTGATTGCGCCGTCCTGCAGTTTCGCCGTGACTGGGATATCCGCCTGGAAGGCCAGCGGATCGCTCGCCGTCGTCAGCAGCACCGGCGCCCTGCCTTCGATGTCGAGCACCATGCCGTTGCCGTCGAGGATCGCCAGCGTGCGGTCGATGCCGGGAAAGATCGAGAACGGCCCGTCGGCCGCGACGGTTGCCATGCTGACGCGCCAGTCGAAGCCGGCGAGGCCGGCCGCTTCGGGCGAAACGGCGATCTCCACCGTCTCGCCGCCGCCGTTTTTCCACGGCATGCGCCTGTGATCGCTGGCGCGCAGGATCCGCATGGGGCTCAGTTCCCGAGAATGCCGGGCAGGCGCAGACCCTTGTCCCTCGCGCAGTCGAGGGCGATGTCGTAACCGGCATCGGCGTGGCGCATGACGCCGGTCGCCGGGTCGTTCCAGAGCACCCGCTCAAGACGCCTGGCCGCATCGTCGGTGCCATCGGCGCAGATGACGACGCCCGAATGCTGGGAGAAGCCCATGCCGACACCGCCGCCATGGTGCAGCGATACCCAGGTGGCGCCAGACGCCGTGTTGAGCAGTGCGTTCAGCAGCGGCCAGTCGGAGACGGCGTCGGAGCCGTCCTTCATCGCTTCGGTTTCGCGGTTCGGCGAGGCGACGGAACCGGAGTCGAGATGGTCACGGCCGATGACGATCGGGGCGGAAAGTTCGCCGTTCTTGACCATTTCATTGAAGGCCAGAGCCAGGCGGTGGCGGTCGCCGAGGCCGACCCAGCAGATGCGCGCCGGCAGGCCCTGGAAGGAGATGCGCTCTCTGGCCATGTCGAGCCAGTTGTGCAGGTGCTTGTTGTCGGGCAGCAGTTCCTTCACCTTGGCGTCGGTCTTGTAGATATCCTCCGGATTGCCCGACAGGGCAGCCCAGCGGAAGGGACCGATGCCGCGGCAGAACAGCGGCCGGATATAGGCCGGCACGAAGCCGGGGAAGGCGAAGGCGTTCTCGAGGCCTTCGTCCTTGGCGACCTGACGGATGTTGTTGCCGTAGTCGAGGGTCGGAATGCCGGCATTCCAGAAGGCGATCATCGCTTCGACATGCTCGCGCATCGAGGCGCGCGCGGCCTTTTCGACCGCCTTCGGATCGCTTTCGCGCTTGGCCTTCCACTCGGCCATCGTCCAGCCCTTCGGCAGGTAGCCATTGATCGGGTCGTGGGCCGAGGTCTGGTCGGTGACGATGTCGGGGCGGATACCGCGGCGGACCATTTCCGGCAGGATTTCGGCGGCATTGCCGAGCAGGCCGACGGATTTGGCTTCGCCGGCCTTGGTCCAGCGGTCGATCATCTCGAGCGCTTCGTCGAGCGTCTCGGCCTTGGCGTCGAGATAGCGGGTGCGCAGGCGGAAATCGATCGAGTCAGGGTTACATTCGACGGCGAGGCAGCAGGCGCCGGCCATGACGGCGGCGAGCGGCTGGGCGCCACCCATGCCGCCGAGGCCGCCGGTCAGGATCCATTTGCCCTTGAGATTGCCGCCGTAGTGCTGGCGGCCGGCCTCGACGAAGGTCTCGTAGGTGCCCTGCACGATGCCCTGTGTGCCGATATAGATCCACGAGCCGGCCGTCATCTGGCCGTACATGGCAAGGCCCTTCTTATCGAGCTCGTTGAAATGGTCCCAGGTCGCCCAGTGCGGCACGAGGTTGGAGTTGGCGATCAGCACACGGGGCGCATCCTTGTGGGTGCGGAAGACGCCGACCGGCTTGCCGGATTGCACCAGCAGCGTCTCTTCTTCCGTCAGCGTCTTCAGCGTCGCGACAATGCGGTCGAAGTCCTCCCAGGTACGGGCGGCTCGGCCGATGCCGCCGTAAACGACGAGCTCGTTCGGATTTTCGGCGACATCGGGATCGAGATTGTTCATCAGCATGCGCAGCGGCGCTTCGGTCATCCAGCTCTTGGCATTGAGCTCGTTGCCGCGAGGCGCACGGATTTCGCGGATATTGTGGCGTGGATTGCTCATGGCGGTTCCCCTGTCGAGTGATCGTTATCGTTTCAGGCCTGGCGCTATCTGCTCGATGCGCACCAGAATGTCTTTGAGATGGACGCGAAGCCTGTCCGCTTTCGTAGTGTCGTAGGCAAATGGCGGCGCCTCGCTCTGCAGATGGGTCGATTGCGCGAGCTCCATCTGGATCGCATGCACGCCGGTCTCGGGCCGGCCATAATGGCGGGTCGTCCAGCCGCCCTTGAAGCGGCCGTTGAGCACGCTGTCATAGCCATCTGCGGCTTCGACGACGGTCAGCGTCGCCTGCTCGATGGCGCCGTCGCATGTCCTGCCCATATCGGTGCCGATATTGAAATCCGGCAGCTTGCCTTCGAAGAGGAAGGGAATGTGCGAGCGGATCGAGTGGCAATCATAGAGGATCGCCACGCCGTGCATTGTTCTGACGCGCTCGATCTCGGCGGCAAGGGCGGCATGATAGGGCGCATGAAAGTCCCTCAGCCGCGCCGCGATATCGGCCTCGTCAGGCGCCTGCCCATCCTTCCAGATCGCCTTGCCGTCGAAGTCCGTTTCCGGGACGAGGCCTGTGGTGTTCTGGCCTGGATAAAGGCTGACGCCCTGGGGATCGCGGTTGGCGTCGATCACATAGCGGTGGAAGGTGGCGCGCACGGTTGTGGCGTCGGACAGCAGGCCATCATACAGCTCGTGGATATGCCAGTCGGTATCGGCGAGGATCCGGCCATTGTCGTTGAGGCGATCGTAAATCGCCGGCGGCACGTCGGTGCCAGTATGGGGGAAGGCGAGGATGACGGGGGAGGTGCCCCGATGAATTTCGTATGGGACGGTCATGGGCAAAGCGCTCCGGCGGTGCGGGGGTTACCCCCCTCTGTCCTGCCGGACATCTCCCCCACAAGGGGGGAGATCAGCTGGGGGCACCCGCTTGCTCCAACATCAGCTGTTTGGGGAGGTGCCATCCGCATGCCGATCTCCCCCCTTGTGGGGGAGATGTCCGGCAGGACAGAGGGGGGTACCGAGTGCGCAACCATCACGATCAACCCTCCAGAACCGGCAAGATGCCTGACGAAACCGAGGCGTTCAGCGCGCCCGTCGCCACCAGTTCCGCGGCGGCGGCGAGGTCGTTTGCCATGTAGCGGTCGACGTCCAGGCTCGGCACCTGCCTGCGGATTGCCGCGATCGCCTTCAAAAGCTCCGGGCTCGTTGCGAGCGGCGCGCGCAGTTCGACGCCCTGGGCGGCGGTCAGCGCCTCGATGCCGATAATGCCGAACAGGTTTTCGGTCATCTGCAGCAGGCGGCGGGCGCCGTGGCAGGCCATCGAGACGTGGTCTTCCTGGTTGGCCGAGGTCGGCGTCGAATCGACCGAGGCGGGGTGCGACATCTGCTTGTTCTCAGACATCAGCGCCGCCGAGGTGACCTCGGCAATCATCAGGCCGGAGTTGAGGCCCGGCTTCTTGGCGAGGAAGGCCGGCAGGCCGTAGGAGAGCACCGGGTCCACCAGCAGCGCGATGCGGCGCTGCGAGATCGCACCGATCTCGCAGACGGCGAGGGCGATCTGGTCGGCGGCGAAGGCGACCGGTTCGGCGTGGAAGTTGCCGCCCGATACAACCGAATTGTCCGACAGCACCAGCGGATTGTCGGTGACCGCATTGGCCTCGATCTCCAACGTGCGGGCGACCGAGCGCAAGAGGTCGAGGCAGGCGCCGTCGACCTGCGGCTGGCAACGGATGCAATAAGGATCCTGCACGCGCTCGTCGCCCTCGATGTGGCTCTGGCGGATGACGGAGTTTTCCAGCAGGCCGCGAAGCGCGGCTGCGGTATCGATCTGGCCCTTGTGGCCGCGCAAGGTATGGATATCGGCATGGAAGGGTGCCGAGGAGCCCATGGCGGCGTCAGTCGACATCGCGCCGGTGATCAAGGCGGACTGCGCGGCGCGATGGGCGCGGAAGAGGCCGGCAAGCGCCAGCGCCGTCGAGGTCTGCGTGCCGTTGATCAGCGCCAGGCCTTCCTTGGCGGCGAGCACGACCGGTTTCAGTCCGGCCTTTTGAAGGGCAGCTGCGCCGGAAAGGCGCTCGCCGCCGAAGAAGGCTTCGGCCTCGCCCATCATCACCGCCGCCATGTGGGCGAGCGGCGCAAGATCGCCGGAGGCGCCGACCGAGCCCTTTTCCGGGATCAGCGGGATGACGCCCCTATCAAGCATGCCTTCGATCAGCCGCACCAGCTCCAGCCGCACGCCGGAGGCGCCGCGGCCGAGCGAGACCAGCTTCAGCGCCATGATCAGCCGGACGACATTTTCCGGCAGCGGCGCGCCGATGCCGCAGCAATGCGACAGGATGAGATTGCGCTGCAGCGTGGCGACGTCAGCGCTGTCGATCTTGATCGAGGCGAGTTTGCCGAAGCCGGTATTTATGCCGTAAACCGGCGCATTGCCGGCGGCGATTTCGGCAATGCGGGCGGCGGCCTTGGCGATACCGGCATCGAAGGCGGGATCGAGCCTTGCCGGCTCGCCGGTCCAATAGATGCTTTCCAGATCCTTGAGCGAGACGGAGCCCGGGTGGAGCGTAATGGTCATCGACCGTTCCTTTCGCCTTTGAAGACGCGTGTATGAAGCGGGTTGAAGCCGATGCGGTAGACGAGCTCGGCAAGGCTCTCGATATTCCAGACGGCGAGATCGGCAGATTTGCCGGCTTCGAGCGTTCCGGTCTCGCCGATGAGGCCGAGGGCGCGGGCACCTTCGCGGGTGGCACCGGCGATGCATTCCTCGACGGTGAGGCCAAACAGCGTCGCCGACATGTTCATGGTGAGCAGCATCGAGGTGAGCGGCGAGGTGCCCGGATTGCAATCGGTGGCGATTGCGATCGGCACGCCCGCCCGGCGCAGCGCCTCCACCGGCGGCTTCTGCTTTTCATGAATGGCGTAGAAGGCGCCGGGCAGCAGCACGGCGACGGTGCCGGCGGCGGCCATTGCCGCAACGCCTTCCTCGTCGAGATATTCGAGGTGATCGCAGGAGAGCGCGCCATAGGCGGCCGCCAGCTTGGCGCCGCCGAGATTGGAGAGCTGCTCGGCATGCAGCTTGACCGGCAGGCCGAGAGCCTTCGCCTTGTCGAAGACGCGGGCGATCTCGGCCGTCGAAAAGGCAATGCCTTCGCAGAAGCCGTCGACGGCATCGGCTAGGCCGAGATTATACATGTCGTCGAGACCGGGCAGCACAATTTCGTCGAGATAGTCGCCGTTGCGGCCCTTATAGTCGACAGGCGTCGCATGCGCGCCGAGATAGCTGGTGGCAACGCGGACCGGCCTGACATGGCCGAGCAGGCGGGCGCTCTGCAGCATCTTCACTTCGCCGGTTCGGTTGAGACCATAGCCGGATTTGATCTCGATCGTCGTCACGCCTTCGGCAAGCAGCGTATCGAGCCGCGGCAGCGCCGTGGCGACAAGTTCCTCGACCGACAGGGCATTGGTTGCCTGAACGGAGGAGACGATGCCGCCGCCGGCCCGCGCAATCTCCTCATAGGAGGCGCCTTCGAGCCGCATCTCGAATTCGCGGGCGCGATTGCCGCCGTGAACGATATGGGTGTGGCAGTCGACGAGACCCGGTGTCACCCAGCGGCCTTCGAGATCGATGATGTCCGAGCGTTCGATCGCCGATGCCGGCAGCTCGCTTTCAGCGCCGGCAAAGGCGATGCGGCCGTTTTCGATCAGAACGGCGCCCTTTTCGATGATGCCGAGCCCGGCTTTGTCTGGTGCGAGCGTCGCCAGGCGCGCATTGCGCCACAGCGCCGGCCTGACGTCGGCGGATGCGGTCTCTTCAGAAAAATTGTTCCCGGTCATCAGCTTTGCGCCTTTCCTTATGCCGAAACATGTATATACATAATAAGCAGGTGACAAGAGAAATTTTGCGCGCTCTTCTGGAAAAGAAAGATCGGCGGCGCGGCAGAAGGGGAGAAAAGGCCATGACCACACTTCACGCAGGCACGGCGCTGACGCCGCAAGGCTGGCAGAAGGACGTGCGGCTGACGCTCGAGGCCGGGCGCCTCGCCCGGGTCGAGGTGGGCGTTGGCGCCGCGCCCGGCGATGAGCGCCATGCCCTGATCGTCCCGGCCATGGGCAATCTGCACAGCCACGCCTTCCAGCGGGCGATGGCCGGTCTTGCCGAGGTGCGCGGCCCGACAAACGACAGCTTCTGGAGCTGGCGCACGGTCATGTACAAGTTCGCTTTGGCGATGACGCCGGAGCATGTCGAGGCGGTCGCAGCCAAGCTCTACGCGGAGATGCTGGAGGCAGGCTTTTCCCGGGTTGGCGAGTTCCACTATCTCCATCATGATAAGGACGGAGCGGCCTATGCCAATATTGCCGAGCTTGCCGAACGTATCGGTGCGGCGAGCCAGGAGACGGGCATCGGTCTGACCCTGCTGCCGGTCTTCTATGCCCATTCCGGTTTCGGCGGCGCTCAGCCGATCGACGGCCAGCGGCGCTTCATCAATTCGCTCGAAAGCTTCGAAAGGCTGATGGAAGGATGCCGGGCGGTGATCGGCAGGCTCGACGGCGCCGAACTCGGACTGGCGCCGCACAGTTTGCGGGCGGCTACCCCGGAGGAACTGGCCAGGGTCGTGCCGTTGGCGGGCGAAGGCCCGATCCATATCCATGTCGCCGAGCAGGTGAAGGAGGTCGAGGACTGCGTCGCCTGGTCGGGCGCGCGGCCGGTCGAATGGCTGCTCGATCATATGCCGGTGGATGAGCGCTGGTGCCTCATCCATGCGACGCACATGACCGAGGACGAGACGCGGCGGATGGCGAAACGCGGCGCGATTGCCGGCCTCTGCCCGATCACCGAGGCCAATCTCGGCGACGGCGCCTTTCCCGCGCCGCTCTTCCTTGAAGAGGGCGGGCGTTACGGCATCGGCTCGGATTCCAACGTGCGGATCTCCCTGCCGGAGGAACTGCGCCAGCTCGAATATTCGCAGCGCCTGGCGCTGCGCGCCCGCAATGTCGTGGCCGCGCCCGGCGGTTCGACGGCGCTTTGCCTGTTCAACCAGGCGCTTGCCGGCGGCGGCGCGGCGCTGAAGGCCCCGGCGGGCATCGCCGAGGGCGGTCATGCCGATCTCGTTGCGCTCGATGCCACGGCCGTTCCTTATCTTTCCGGCGATCAGATCCTCGATCACTGGCTGTTTGCCGGCGGCATTTCCGTCGATTGCGTCTGGGCGCGCGGCCGCAGGCAGGTAGAGGGCGGTCGCCATCTCAAGCGTGACGCCATCGATCGTCGATTCCTTGCTGCGATGGGTGAGTTGCTGGCTGCCTGAAAAAGCGCTTTTCACGGTGGCGCATTCGATCTAGATCGGAAAACCAAATCGGAACTTGGCGATGAATCAAAGCAGGGATACCACCTTGCATCAGCGCATCCTGGGCGACATCGAGGGCCGTATCGTCTCGGGCGAATGGCCGCCGGGGCATCGCATTCCTTTCGAGGTCGATCTCGCCACGCAGTATGACGTCTCGCGGATGACGGTGAACAAGGTGCTGACCCAGCTCGCCAAGGCCGGCCTGATCGAGCGCCGCAAGAAATCCGGCAGCTTCGTCACCCAGCCGCAGGCGCAATCGGCGGTTCTCGAAATCCACGACATCAAGGCCGAGGTGCAGTCGCTGAACCTGCCCTATTCCTATGCGGTGTCGAAGAAGGCGAGCCGCAAGGCCAAGGCGGAAGACAGCCGCCGGCTGGAGCTGCCGGTCGGGTCCTCGGTCGTCGAGGTCGTCTGCATCCACAATGCCGGCGCACGGCCCTTCTGTTTGGAGGAGCGGCTGATCAGCCTTGCGACCGTGCCGGAGGCGGCCGATGCCGATTTCCTGACGGTGGCGCCGGGGCCGTGGCTGCTCAACCAGGTGCCGTGGAGCACCGCCGAACACCGGATCCACGCCGTCTCCGCCAGCGCCGAGGTGGCGGCCGTCCTCGACATCGCCCGCAACACCGCGTGCCTGGTGGTGGAGCGCCGCACCTGGAGCGGCGCCGGCCCGGTGACCCACGTGCGCTTCACCTATCCCGGCGATCGTCACGCGCTGGTGGCGCGATTCACACCGGCGTCGCAATAAACTACAGGTTCCATATACAAGGTAACGAGTGTTTTAATCTTCGAACATCTTGCCGCTGCGCGCCTCGAGCCGATAGCGATAGCCGGGATAGACGAGGCGGGCGGTCGAGACCACCTGTTTGGCCGACCATGTGCGCCGGCGGATCGTCAGGCAGGGCTCGCTCTTCAGGATGGTCAGGAGCTTGCATTCCCAGGCCTGCGGCATCGCCGCCTCGACGACGTGCTCGGAGCCGCTGAGCGGGGCGGCGGCCGTCAAATAAGCGTTCGGCGTCAGCGTCGTGAAGTCCTGCTCCAGATATTCGGGAGCGGCCTCCGGATGGACGAACCGGTCCTCGATCTGCACGGGAACGCCGTTTTCGCTGTGCACGATCAGCGAGTGGAAAACGGCCGCGCCGATTGCCAGTTCCAAGGCGTCAGCAATCTCGGGAGAGGCGGTTTCCCGGGCCAGAACGACGACAGTGGCCTCGTGGATATGACCGCGTTCGGCGATCTCCTCGGCGATGTTGCGCACCTCGAACAGCGCTGAATAACCCTTGCGCTCGGCCACGAAGGAGCCGACGCCCTGGATGCGGACGAGTTCGCCTTCGTTGGCAAGCTCGCGCAGTGCCCGGTTGGCGGTCATCTTGCTGACGCCGAGTTCGACGACCAGTTCGTTTTCCGACGGCACGCGGTATTTCGGCGGCCATTCGCCGCTGTGGATGCGGTCGAGGATCACCTGCTTGACGCCGGCGTAGAGCGGCGTGCTGTCATTTCCCGCCAGGTCGCGCTTCATTTCGCCGGAACGCTTCATTGCCTATTCCTTTTGCACGGATGCAATTTGCCACATAAACGACTTTCCTCTTGCATATCACAAAATATCTCATATGGTACCATATACAACCTCCCAATCGGTCCTGGACACAAAAATAGGACGGAAAGGGCAAGCCGGCGAAGATCGGCGTGGCGCCGCAAGGTCTGTTTCAACTCCAGAGGAGAATTCATCAATGAAATTCAGCACAATCCTGTTTTGCGGCGTCGCCGCTCTTTCCGCCTTTGCTGCCCCCGCCTTTGCCAAGGACTGGACGAAGGCGACCATCACGCTTGAAGGCGCCTATGCGCCGTGGAACCTCACCAATGCCGACGGCACGCTCGGCGGCTTCGAGCCGGAGCTTGCCAAGGTGCTGTGCGAACGCGCCAAGATCGAATGCACGCTCGTCGCTTCCGACTGGGACGGCATGATCCCGGCGCTCAATGCCGGCAAGTTCGACGTCATCATGGACGCGCTGTCGATCACCGAGGAGCGCAAGCAGGTCATCGACTTCACCGTTCCCTATGCCGCGACACCCGCCGCCTTCGCCGCCGCCAAGGACAGCCCGCTGGCGAAAGCCGCCGGCACCGGCGCCACGATCAAGATGACGCCCGGCCAGACCGGCGTTAAGGAGATCGACGCGCTGAAAGAGGCCTTCAAGGGCAAGACGATCGGCATCCAGGCGGCGACCGTCTATGCCAAGTTCGTCTATGACAATTTCGGCGACATTGCCGAGATCCGCGAATACAAGACCGGCGCCGACCGCGATCTCGACCTGCAAAACGGCCGCATCGACCTCGGCTTCGATGACGCCGTCTATTTCGCCAATGCTTTCCAGGCCGCCAACGGCGCGCTCGACTTCACCGGTCCGGAGATCGTCGGCTCGATCTGGGGCGAGGGCGAGGGCCTCGGCGTCCGCAAGGCCGACACCGATCTGCGGGACAAGTTCAACGTGGCGATCAAGTCGGCGCTCGCCGACGGCACGGTCAAGAACCTTTCGATGAAGTGGTTCAAGGTCGACGTCAGTCCGCAGCAGTAATCGCTTCGGCCGTTTGGCCGCAGGCGCCGGTCTCCGGCTTTATCGCCGGAGACCGCGTGTTATTCTCGATCGACAAGAACACTGCCACGGACGGGGAACGACGCTATGGCAACCTTGGAACTGCTTGGCTTCGGCTCGACGGGATGGGGCGCGCTGCTCATTCTCGCCGCCTTGATGACGCTGGCCGTCACCGCGACGGCGCTTGCGATCGGCGCGGTGCTCGGCGCCATCGTCGCGGGTGCGAAGCTCTCCGGCAATCCTCTCCTCGTCGCCTTCGGCAATGTCTATACGACCGTCTTTCGCGGCGTGCCGGAACTGCTGATCATCTATCTCATCTATTTCGGCGGTTCCTCCGCCGTCACTTCGATCGGCAAGGCGATGGGCTACGAGGGTTTCCTCGGCCTGCCTTCTTTCGCCGCCGGCGCGCTTGCCGTCGGCATCATCTCCGGCTCCTATCAGGCGGAGGTGTTCCGCGGCGCCTATCTGGCGATCGCCAAGGGTGAGCTCGAAGCCGCTTCGGCGATCGGCATGAATCGCGGCATGCGCTTCCGCCGCATCATCATCCCGCAGGTGCTTCGCTTCGCCATTCCCGGCCTCGGCAATGTCTGGCAGCTTAGCCTCAAGGATTCGGCGCTGATCTCCGTCACCGGCCTTGCCGAGCTGATGCGCACCAGCCAGGTGGCGGCGGGTTCGACCCGGCAATATTTTCTGTTCTTCATCGCCGGCGGCTGCCTCTACCTGATCCTGACCAGCCTTTCCGACCGCATCTTCAACGGCGCGGAACGCCGCGCCAATCGCAGCATGCCGGCCTCCGCCATGGGCCAGGCGTAAGGGGACGACGATGGATTTCACCTTTCTCGCCTCGACCATGGTGACGCTGCTGAAAGCCGTGCCGACGACGCTGATCCTGTTTTCGCTGTCGATCTTCTTCGGCGGTCTGCTGGCGCTGGTCATCGTCACGATGCGGGTCAGCGGCAACCGCTATCTGTCGGGTTTCGCCAAGGGCTATATCTTCGTCTTTCGCGGCTCGCCGCTCTTGATCCAGATGTTCCTGGTGTTCTACGGCCTCGGCCAGTTCGGCGTCATCCGCTATTCCTTCCTCTGGCCGTTCCTGCGCGAGCCGATGGTTTGCGCCGTGCTGTCGCTGGCGCTCTGCACCGCCGGCTACACGGCGGAGATCTTTCGCGGCGGCATCCGCGCGGTTTCGCCGAAGGAGATCGAGGCGGCCCGTTCGATCGGCATGTCCGGCTTCCTGATGGTGCGCCGCATCCTGGCGCCGATTGCCTTCCGCCACGCGCTGCCGGCCTATTCCACCGAGATCGTGCTGATGATGAAATCGACGGCGCTCGCCAGCCTCGTCACCGTCTGGGAGGTCACCGGTGTGGCCCAGCGGCTGATCTCGCAGACCTACCGCACGATGGAAGTCTTCCTCTGCGCGGCGATCATCTATCTCGTTTTGAACTTCATCATCCTGCAGGGCATGGCTCTGCTCGAATATTCGCTGTCCCGACACCGCCGTGCGATCCCGCAGGCGCTGAAGGCCTAGGCGGAACCTGAATCGATTGGAGCAACCATGCCAGGCGTAACCCGACTTTCGGTCCGCAATATCCGCAAGAGCTTCGGCACGCACGAGGTGCTGCGCGGCATTTCCCTCGATGCTGAGGACGGCGACGTGATTTCGCTGCTCGGCGCCTCCGGCTCCGGCAAATCGACCTTTCTGCGCTGCATCAATCTGCTCGAAACCGCAAGCGACGGTGAGATCTGGGTCGATGGCGAGCACATCGAGATGGTTCACAAGAACGGCAAGACAAGGCCGGCCAGCCAGAAGCAGGTCGACCATATCCGCTCCGAACTCGGCATGGTGTTCCAGTCCTTCAATCTCTGGTCCCATATGACGATCCTGCAGAACGTCATCGAAGGGCCGATCCATGTGCTGAAGCGGCCGCGCGCCGACTGCATCGCCGAGGCCGAAGCGCTGCTCGAAAAGGTCGGCATCGCAGACAAACGCCATGCCTATCCCGCCCATCTCTCCGGCGGCCAGCAGCAGCGCGCCGCAATCGCCCGCGCGCTCGCGATGAAACCGAAGGTCATGCTTTTCGACGAGCCGACCTCGGCGCTCGATCCGGAACTTGTCGGCGAAGTGCTGCGCGTCATGCGGGCGCTTGCCGAGGAAGGCATGACCATGCTCGTCGTCACCCATGAGATGAGCTTTGCCCGCAACGTCTCGAACCGCGTCGTCTTCATGCGCGAGGGGCTGATCGAAAGCAGCGGCAAGCCGGACGAGATGTTCACAACAGGCGCGACCCCCGCCTTCCGCCAATTCATCGGCCATTTCGGAACAGGGCAATGACGATCACCATCGAGACCGTGCTGACCTGGCGCGACGTCGCGCGCGTCGGGGCAGGGGAAGCGCTTGCGCTGTCGCCGGCCGCCTGGGCGCGGGTCGAGCAGGCAAGCCGCATCGTCGCCAGCATCGTCGAGACCGGCGTGCGCGCCTATGGCGTCAACACCGGCGTCGGCGCGCTTGCCGATACCGTGGTCGACCGGGCTTCGCAAAGCCTGCTGTCACGCAGCATCGTGCTCAGCCATGCCTGCGGCGTCGGGCCGCTGCTGGCCGGCCGCGATGTGCGCGCCATCATCGCCGCCCAGATCGCCAATTTCGCCCATGGCCATTCCGGCGTGCGGCGCGAGATTGTCCAGCATCTCACAGCCTTGCTGGAACATGATTGCATCCCCGACGTGCCGTCGAAAGGCTCGGCCGGTTATCTCACCCACAATGCCCATACCGCGCTCGTCCTGATCGGCGAAGGCAGCGCCACTGTGGCCGGTCGGCGCATGAGCGGCCGCGAGGCGCTGGCGGCGATCGGCCTGCAGCCGCTGGTGCTCGGCGCCAAGGAGGGTCTGAGCCTCGTCAACGGCACGGCCTGCGCCACGGGGCTGATCGCCACGGCGCTTTTGCGCGCCGAACGGCTGCTCGACTGGGCCGATGCCATCGCAGCGCTGACGCTGGAAGCGGCAGGCTGCCAGATCGCCGCCTTTGATGCGGCGGTGCTGGCGCTGCGCCCGTCTGCCGGGATCGAAAAGGTCGGAGCCAGCCTGCGCGGTCGGCTCCAGGGCAGCGGCCTCGTCGCCGCCGCCTTCGGCCGGCGCACGCAGGATGCGCTCAGCCTTCGCTCGGTGCCGCATGCCCATGGCGCCGGCCGTGACGTTTTCGACAATTCCGCCCGCATCGCCGATCAGGAACTTGCCTCGGTCACGGACAATCCGGCCGTCTCAGGCACGCCGGAGCAGCCGATCGTCGCCTCCGAGGCCCATGCCGTCGCCCCGGCGCTCGGGCAGGCGGCCGACAGCTTGGCGATTGCGCTGGCGCAGATCGGCGCGATCAGCGAGCGGCGCATGGACCGGCTGGTCAATCCGCTGGTCAGCGGCCTGCCGCCGTTTCTGGCGAGCGATGCCGGCAGCCATTCCGGCTTCATGATCGCGCAATATACCGCAGCCGCGCTCAGCAACGAGAACCGCCGGCTTGCCGCACCCGCGGCCATGGACGGGGGCCTGACTTCCGGCCTGCAGGAGGATTTCCTCGCCCATCCGACGGCGGCCGCCGGCAAGCTGCTCGCCGTCATCGACAATGCCGAATATATCCTGGCGATCGAACTGATGGCCGCGACCCAGGCGCATGATTTCCTGGCGGCGACGGCGCCGCGGGCGGTAGGCACGGATCTCGTCTATCAGGTCGTGCGACAGCGCATCTCCCATTATGGCGACGAGCGGCCGCTGAGCGGCGATATCGAGGCCGCGCGTAGTCTGATCCGCGAGACCGCGCCGCCGGCCGTCTAAGCGAGGGCTGTCAGAAAGGTTTGCTGGTCGACGAATCCTGCTTGGCCGGCTCGCCGGCCTCGAGTCGTTTGAGGCACTGGGCGAAGGTTGGATAGAGCTGGTCCACCCGGGAAAGCGGCAGCGTCCAGTCGCCCTCGTCGCCGACAAAGGTCAACTGCACGTCAGGCGTTCCGGCAAAGGAATTCTTGATGATCTTCTTCAGTCCGGCGCTTCCCTTGCTGCCTTTGGGCCAGAGGCGAAGCGTGTTCTTGTCGAAGAATTCGGCGGCTACCACCTTCGTGATCGCCCGATCGGTCAGCGTCACCTCGGTCTTGGTGCCGGAAGGAATGTCCCATGTATTCTTTCCCACCAACCAGAACGTTTCGGCGGCGCTCTGGCGGAATTCCATGGTCTTGCCCAGTTCGCTGTCCCACAGCAGCCGGCAATAGGCAGGGTGTTCGCTGGCAAAGCCGACAGACCACTGTCTCGCGCCGCCCATCCATTCGGTCTCGCCCAAGGCCGAGACCGGCGGCAGGACGGCCGCCATCAGAACCATCGCGGTCAGAATTTTCATCGCCGAAACCTCTCCAGGTCAATCGCTCCAGCCATAGCAAAAGAAGGTTGAGCTTTTGCTACCGAGCCGCCGGGATGGGCGACGAATGCTTTCATGAACGGCTCTCAAATGTCGAAAGGTCTTGAATTTGCGGCTCACCTTGCCGATCTGGCGGGGAACGGCATGATCAGAAGGGAGTTCGACGCCAGGCATGAGCGAGGTTCAACGACGCGGGTTTTTGGCGAGGCTCACAGCGTATGAGCCGCTGACACTGATCACGCTGGCATCGGTTGCTGGCGGATTGTTCGTGCTGCAGCGGCTGACGAGCGAGGTGCTCGAGGGCGAGACCTTTGGTTTCGATAAGGCCATCCTGCTGGCGCTCAGACATCAGGGCAAACTTGGCGTGCCGATCGGTCCCGCCTGGCTGACCCATGCCGTCAGCGATATCACCAGCCTCGGCGGCGTCACCGTGCTGACGCTGATGACCGTTCTCGTCACCGTCTATCTGCTGCTCGACCGGCGCTGGCCGATCGCGATCTTCGTCTTTTCCTCGGTACTGACCGGATGGCTGGCGAGCACGTTTCTGAAGATCCTCATTGCCCGGCCGCGCCCTGATATCGTGCCGCATCTCGTCGAGGTCAGCGATCTCAGCTTTCCCTCCGGGCATGCCATGGTCTCGGCGGTAACCTATCTGACCCTCGGCGCCTTGCTGGCGCGCACCCAGCGTTATCGCGCAACGCGGATCTTCGTGATCGGCGCCGGCGTCTTCCTGGCCGTCATCATCGGGCTCAGCCGGATCTATCTCGGGGTTCATTATCCGACCGACGTTCTCGCCGGGTGGTGTGCCGGGGCGCTGTGGGCGCTCGGCTGCTGGCTGATCTCGAAGCGCTTCGTCCCGAGCCGCGCTCCCGATGCCGCTCCCGAGCGTGGATCGGAATAGCTATTGCGGCATCTGGAACAAGTGGCGGATCCGCATCACCAGCGAGTTCATCGAGCCACCGTTCAGCGTCGTGCCTTCGACCGCAAAGGAATGCTGGCTCGTCTCGACGCGGCGAGACAGCGTGGCGGCAAGGTCATCGGCAATGCCGGGCCTGTCATGCAGCAGTGGTGTCAGGCTGGCTTGGGCAATTTCGTAAATGACGACGAAGGTGAGCGCGCGCAGGCTTGCCGTTTCGCCGACGCCGATCAGCAGCCCGCTCTCGCCGAAATAATCGCCCGGCGCGAGCCGTCCGAGTTCGATTTCCTTGTGGCCTTCCTTTCGTGTCGCGAGGAGGGCGCCGCTGCGCACGATCATCAGCGACGTCACGATCTCGCCCTGCTTGACGAGAATCGCATCCTTCTTGTAGGTCCGCCGCGTCATCGATGTCGCCAGGGCCTCCTTCTCGTCCTCGGTCAGCGAGGAAAACAGCGGGATGGCATCGAGAAGCCTCAGCGGCGTGGGACGGTGCGTCTTTGCCACTTCGTCGGGTTGCACCCGGTCGGGGAGGGGGGCTGCGGCATCGATCGGCCGCGCCAGCGTGAGGCCGGCAGCCTTGATATGGCGGTAAACGAGATCGAATATCTCGTTCTTCGCCGGCCCGGCCTGTCCGATATCCCTGACGCGGAAGGACAGTTCCACCTCCACTGCATCGGCATTCAGGGATTTGACCTGCGCGCCCGGCTTCGGTTCGGGAAGGATCAAGCTGCTGTTCAGGAGCACGGTGTGCATGAGGTCAACGATGACGGACGGTCCGGTCGTCGGCACGACGCGGACCGTCAGCGTCGCTCCGTGGCTACGGTCGGGGCTGCTGAGGTTCGTTAGCCCCACTTTGGCAAGGAAGCTGTTGGGCAGGATAACGAGGTCGTTCGAGCCGTTCAGGAGATGTGTGGAGCGCCAGTTCGTTTCGACCACACGTCCTTCGACGCCGTCGTTGAGGACGATCCAGTCACCGATCGAATATGGTCGGCCGAGATTGAGGGCGATACCGGAAAAGACATCGTTCAGGGTACTCTGCAGGGCAAGGCCGAGGATGATGGCGAAGACGCCCGAAGTGGCGATAAGCGTGCCGACGGGAAAGCTGAAGACATAGGCAACCACAGAGAGGGTCGCCCCGAGATAGATCAGGCCGATGACAAGGTCCTGGATGAGGCGCCCCTCGCGGGGCTGGCGCTCGAAGATCAGGAAGACGCGGACAAAACCGATCAGCGCCCAGGCGGCGTTGATCCACCAGATCACCTTGGCAAGAGCGATGAAGATGCGTTCGTAGGTCGTGGCCGTCGGAGGGCCGACTTGGTAGGGCACGATATCATGGTAGAGCAGTAAGATGGTCAGCGCGGCGAAGAAGAACAACTGGCCGGCGAGCTTCCAGCTCGGGAAGGGGCGAAGGGCAATTCGGGTGACGACCGCGCCGATCACGGCCAGAGTGCCGGCCTGGACGACAGGATCGGCAAGCATTCCGGACCATGTAAGTTCGTCAAGCATCGAAATACCAATTCATTCGAGAGCCGCCTTCAATGAAGCAAGGCAGGGCGTTGTCCGAGGTCACGGGGGTTCTCGACATCATCCTCCGGTTCGCCGCATCCTGATTTCTAATCCAATCGCAAGGCAACCATAAAATAGACGCCAGCGCCCAAAGCGTCAGGAACGGGCTTCGGACATCGCTCAGCGGCGCTCCGAACTGCGAGACGGACACAATGCCGTTGATGGCGGCGCTGCTGGGCACCAACGGCGCCAGATAATGCAGGACCTTCGGCATCGCCGCGGTCGGCCAGGAGAAGCCCGCGAGGAAGAAGAAGGGCAAGCCGATTGCTGCAAACGCCAGCCGGACGGTGAGCGGACTGCGGAACAATGCCGCGACGACCATGCCGAGGGCGCTCACCGCAAGCACGAAGGGCAGCGCGAAGACGAGGACGACGAGCGGGCTTCCGAGCCGCGGAAGATCATAGCGATAGGGCAGGACGATAATATAGAAGGGCAGCACCGCCGCCTGCAGGATGAGATAGGCGAGCAGCTTGCCGAGCACGGTCGCAAGAGCGCTGGCCTGCAAGGCCGTCGGATCATCTGTCCGCAGTGTCCCGAGCAGGCCGACGCCGATCAGCAGGATCGTGCCGGTCGCGCGGGGCTTCGTCGGATGCGGCGCAACAGGCTTCAGCCCGATCGCCGCGGAAGGACGGGTCAGACTTGCGCCGGTGATCAACCCTCGCGCTTGTGGCGCCGCATCCCTGCGGCGCCACAAATGCCTGTTTTCGATCAAAGTGTTAGAGCATGATCTCGTCGAAACCGCTCACCCTTTTCGGCATCACGTTTCAGGTGCGCGGCTTCAGATTTTCGGGGTCGTAGATCGGCTTGTATCCGACGCCGACAACCTCCACCGGATAGGTCTCGGCAAAATACTCGATATTTAGCTTGCGCCCGACCTGGCAGTGCGACCAGGGCAGATAGGCCAGCGCAATATTCTTGCCGACCGTCGGGCCGTAGGCGATCGAGGTCGTGTAGGAGCGGCGGCCGAGTTCGTCGACCAGGACCTCGCCGGTGGCGGGATCGACGACCGGCAGGTTGCCGACCGGATAACGCTTGACGCCCGATTTGTCGGTATTCTCGGTCATCACGAGCGTGCAGAGCATGGCCGGCTGGTGCTCACGCGCCTTGTATTCCAGATGTTTTGCCTTGCCGCGGAAATCGGCTTCCTTGACCTTCGGACGGGCGAGATCGGCCTCGATCAGATTGTACTGGGTCAGCAGGTCGGCGTTCTGCAGACGCAGGCTCTTTTCCATGCGGCGCGAGTTTGCATAGGTCTCGACGCCGAAGGCCATCACGCCGGTCGAGCGCAGCGCGTCCCAGACGGCGAGGCCGTCCTCGTACTTCATGTGCAGTTCCCAGCCCTGCTCGCCGACATAGGAGATGCGGAAGGCGGTGACCGTCTTGCCGGCGATTTCAATCGGCTTGATCGCTGCAAAGGCGAAGTTTTCCTGATCGAGACCGGCCGGATCGGCAACAACCTTCTTCAACGTCTCGCGGGCATTCGGACCCCAGATGCCGATGGTGATGTATTTCTCCGAGACGTCGGTGATGGTAACATCAAGGCCGCGATCCTGGGCGACGCGCTTCATGTAGTGCAGGTCGCGCGGGCCGGCATCGGCGCCGTTGACGAGACGGCAGCGGTCGGCCATGCGGAAGACGGTGAAGTCGGCGCGGACCATGCCTTCGTCGTCGAGGAAGTGGGTGTAGACGCCCTTGCCGATGTTGGCATCGCCGCCGATCTTGGCGGCGCACAGCCATTCCATCAGCTCGACATGGTCGGGTCCCTCGATATCGACCATGTGGAAGTGGCTGAGATTGACGATGCCGCAATCCTCGCTCATCGCCAGATGCTCGGCATTCGAGACGCGCCAGAAATGGCGGCTGTCCCATTCGTTCTCGCGAACCGGCACGCGGTCGCCGTATTTTTCCAGAAGGTGCTCGTTGGCGGCGTAGCCGTGGGCACGTTCCCAGCCGCCGAGCTCCATGAAGTAGCCGCCGAGTTCCTTTTCGCGCTCGTAGAAGGGCGAGCGCTTGACGTTGCGGCCGGAGGCATAGGGTTCGCGGGTGTGGACAGCCGGGAAATAGATCTTCTGGGCGGCTTCAAAGCAACGGCCCTCGATGAACTCTTCCGTCAGCTGATGCGGATAGAAGCGGGCGTAATCGATGCTGTTGTGGTCGATTTCGGTACGGCCGTCGGTCATCCAGTCGGCGATCAGCTTGCCATAGCCCGGGCCATCCTTGACCCAGATGGCGACGCAATACCAGAGGCCGCGCACCTTCTGGCTCTCGCCGCAGGATGGACCGCCGGCGGCGGAAACCTGCAGCAGACCGTTGAAGGAATGACCTTCGTTATAACCGAGTTCGCCGAGGATCGGCGTCAGTTCCATGGCGCGCTCGAGCGGCTCGATGATCTGTTCCATCTCGAGATCGCGCTGCGACGGCGAAAGGCGGGCTTCGTGTTTTTCGAGAAGCTCGCGCGGATGGCACATGCGCGGATTGTTGGCTTCGTAATAGCCCCACTCGATCTGGCCGCCTTCGGTCGTCGCCGGGTCGCCGGTATCGCGCATATAGGCGGAGTTGCCCTGGTCACGCAGCAGCGGGAAGCCGATTTCCTTGCCGGTGCCTTCGAACTCGTTATAGGGACCGAAGAAGGTGAGCGGGTGATCGACCGGCATGACCGGCAGGTCTTCGCCGACCATCTCGGCGATCAGGCGTCCCCAGAGGCCGGCGCAGACGATGACGTGGTCGGCCATGATCGTGCCGCGATGGGTGACGACGCCCTTGATCCGGCCGCCTTCGACGATCAGCGATTTCGCCGGCGTATTGCCGAACACCTGCAGCTTGCCGGCCTTTTCGGCGGCATCGACCAGCTTGCCGGCGACGGTCTGCGAGCGCGGGATGACGAGGCCGGCGTCCGGATCGAACAGACCGCCCATCACCTGATCTTCCTCGATCAGCGGGAACTTTTCCTTGATCTCGGAAGGGCTGACATAATGGGCGCGCGTGCCGAAAGCGCGGGCCGAGGTGAGCTTGCGCTTGATTTCCTCCATCCAGGCATCGTCGCCTGCGCGGGCCACTTCGAGGCCGCCGATGCGGGCGTAGTGGCCCATCTTCTCGTAGAAATCGATCGAATATTGCGTGGTCCAGACCGACAGATAGTCGTGGCTGGTGGTGTAACAGAAGTCCGAGGCATGGGCTGTCGAGCCGATATCGGTCGGGATGCCCGACTTGTCGATGCCGACGATATCGTCCCATCCGCGCTCGACGAGATGGTGAGCGATGGAGGCGCCGACGATGCCGCCGAGCCCGATGATGACGACCTTTGCCTTTTCCGGAAATGCTGCCACGTGCTGTTCCTTCTACATATCGCACGAACTAAATTTGACCCAGCCGCGCTTGGTTTGCGCTTCACGCAGGAGATCAGGATCTCATATCAGCCTTCGTAAGCGTGTCACGTTTAACGAAGCTGCAGAACTCCCGGCCTTCTTCGCATGTAAGCTGCGATGAGGGCATTATGCCTAAGGCTCATGACCGCCATTGGTCCTACGCCGCCGAGTAACGGCGCAATTGCGCTAGTCCGGATCGCCGGTGAAGCAAAGCGCTTCCTCGTCACGGCGCCGAAATCGCCGTAAGCCGGTCGATATCCACCAGCACGATATCCTCCGAAACAGGCTCGCGATTGTGCAGGCGGAACCATTCCATCGCTTCGCGCACGCGCTCTCCATACGGCGATGGATAGGTACCCAGTCCGAGGACCCATTCGCGCACGGTTTCGCGCTCCATCCGCCCGGCCCGGTATCGGTCGCAGACGGTATTCGCCGAGGCGACGAGATCATTGATGCTTTTCACGGGGCTACCCTCAATGCACGGAAGGTTCTTCGTCTTCGAGAAAGGACCGGATGCCGTCGCGCGCCACCACCGCCAGGAATTCGTCGAAGGCCTCCCGGTCGGTCGCAAAGGGCTCGTCCCAGCGGATCAGGTCTTCCGACTGGGTGACGACTTCCATCGTCCAGTCCTCGTTGCTGCCGGCGGTTCGGAAAATATCGACGAGCACGGTGACGCCGTCGTCGGTGAATTCTCCGGCCAATTCGGAGTGCTCAATCTTCTGCTTCTTCGTCATTCAGCCGCCAGCGCCGGGAGGGGCGTCGTTTTTGAGATATTCTTCGTATTGAACCGTCCTGGTCTCGTCCGTGTCTATAGAAGCCGATGTCGATTTTGCCAAGCGAACGCCGGCGCCGCCGCCATTCTCCGGGATGAAAAGCACGCCGGCGTCTTGCAGGGCGCGCTTGATCGGCTGCAGCGTTGCCTCGTCAGGGGAGAGCTTGCCGGCCTCGAAACCGGCAATCGTCGCCTTGGCGATCTCGGAGGCTGCGGACAGATCCCGCTTGGACCAGGCGATGAGAGCACGCGCGGCACGGCACTGGGCTGGAGACAGCATGAATATCCACCTGACATTGAGACTCTGATCTGGCTCTGGGCAGCACCTGTGAAGATGTAAGCGCGCCCGAAGAAAGCAAGCCCATGAAATTCCTGCCACCTTTCATGCCTACCCCGATTGGGCGAGTGGCAGGGTTGATTGACTGCATATCAGCAGGGCCTAATTTAAGCTTCTTTGCCACGCCCGGGAGGTAACAATGCGTGAGCCGGATATCCAGAAACTCGATGCACTCGTCGGCCGCCTTGTCGGCGATGTAGGCGCGGCGATATCAGGGGCCCTGGTCGTGCTTGGCGACAAGGTCGGGCTGTTCAAGGCGATGGCCGACGGGAAGCCGATGAGCGTTGAGCAGCTTGCCGCAAAGACCGGGATCAAGGAGCGCTATCTCAGGGAATGGCTGAGCGCCCAAGCGGCCGCGGATTATATCGTTTACGATGAAAAGACCGATCGTTTCAGCCTGACGCCAGAACAGGCGATGGTCTTTGCCGAGGATAACAGCCCGGCCTTCTTCGTCGGCGCCTTCGAGGTGGTGCAATCCATGTGGATGGACGAGCCGAAGATCGCCGAAGCGTTCCGCACCGGCAAGGGTCTCGGCTGGCATGAACACAGCACCTGCCTGTTCCGCGGCACCGAGCGGTTCTTTCGCCCGGGCTACAACAGCCATCTGGTCAATGAGTGGATTCCGGCTCTGGCCGGCATGGAAGACAAACTCAAGGCCGGCGCCAATGTCGCCGATGTCGGCTGCGGTCACGGCGCTTCGACCATCCTGATGGCGCAGGCCTACCCCGCATCGCATTTTACCGGCTTCGACTATCACGGCCCGTCGATCGAAAGAGCCAAGGCCGCTGCCAAAGAGGCTGGCGTCGCCGATCGCGTCACCTTCGAGCAGGGCAAGGCGGCCGAATTTCCGGGCCGCGATTATGATATGGTCGCCATGTTCGACTGCCTGCACGACATGGGTGATCCGGTCGGCGCCGGCCGGCATGTCAAGGAGACGCTGGCGCCGAACGGCACCTGGCTGATCGTCGAGCCCTTTGCCCATGATCATCTCAAGGACAATCTCAATCCGGTCGGACGCGTCTATTACGGCGCCTCGACGATGATCTGCACGCCGGCATCGCTCTCGCAGGAGGTGGGGCTCGGGCTCGGGGCGCAGGCGGGAGAAAGGAAGCTGCGCAAGGTGGCGCTCGACGCCGGCTTCACGCATTTCCGCCGGGCGACCGAAACTCCCTTCAACATGGTATTCGAAGTCCGGGCCTGAGAAGCGGGCGGCGCGGCGGCCGGTGCTATTTCGGCCGGCCGATGCTGGCATACATGCCGGTCGTGCGGAATTCGGTGGGATTGGTGCCATAGACGCGGCGGAAGACCTTCGAGAAATAATTGGCGTCCTCGAAGCCGCACATGATGGCGACTTCCTTGACCGGCAGGAAGTCCGCCTTGGTCAGCAGCTTGACGGCGCGCTGCAGCCGCTGCTGCAGCACGAATTCGGCCGGCGGCACGCCTTCGCTCTCGGCGAAGCTGCGCGAGAAATGCGCGCGGCTGAGGCCGACGATCGCCGCGAGTTCATTGACCGGCAGCGGCTTGTCGAGATTGGCGTTGATATGGTCGATCACCGGCTGCATCAGGCTGAGTTCGGCGGCAAAGGCCGGGGAATTGAAGACGTCGTCGTAGAGCGCCATCGCCGCTTCATAGGCGATTGCCGAGGCCGCGCCCGGCGAGGTCGCGCCCTTGACGAGGCGCAGGCTGCAAGCGGCGAGATGATCGATGGTCGAAGGCTGCAGCTTCAGGACCGGGCCGGCGGTGGAGAGCACCAGCTGATGGATGCGCAGCGTCTCCTCGCCATTCATCGAGATCCAGAAATACTCCCAGCGCTCGCCTTTCTCCAGCCAGTAGCGGTGATTGTGCGGCACGAGCACCAAGAGTGTGTCGCCGCCCTGGAGGCGATAGTTGCGGTTCTGGTAGCGCAGCCGGCCGGTGCCGCTGATCGTGTGCTGCAGGACGGTGAACGGCGTTTGCCCGCGTTTTCGGCCATCCCAGTCATAGGTCTCGTTCTCCCGCACTTCATAGCCGGCGCTGGTCGGCATGGCGTGCAATCGCTGGCGTCCGCGGGGCAGGGAAACCGTCCTCATCGACTGTCCGTTGGCGATCAAATCCTGCAGCACAAAATTACCCCTGAAAGCATAATCCTTCTCTGGTCGGCCCGCCGGATTCGGGCATAATCCCGCTCGACAAAACGAGGAGAACGCGGCCGATACAGCGGCCGGGAGGAAAACAGGCAGCTTTTTCGGCTCTTTGAACCACATGCGCCGGCATGCGGCCTGATCCTTCACAACCATATTTTCTCTAGCATTCGATCGGGTCGAGGTGAAGATCATGAGTTTCAAAATCGCTATCATCGGTGCGGGCAGCGTCGGCTTCACCAAGAAGCTGTTCACCGACATCTTGTGCGTTCCGGAGTTCCGCGACGTCGAATTCGCGCTGACCGATCTCAGCGAACACAATCTCGAAATGATCAAGGCGATCCTCGACCGCATCGTCGAGTCGAACGGATTGCCGACCAAGGTGACGGCGACCACCAACCGGCGCCAGGCCCTGGAAGGCGCGCGCTACATCATCAGCTGTGTGCGGGTAGGCGGGCTCGAGGCCTATGCCGACGACATCAGAATTCCGCTGAAATACGGCATCGACCAGTGCGTCGGCGATACGATCTGCGCCGGCGGCATTCTCTACGGCCAGCGCAACATCCCTGTTATCCTTGATTTCTGCAAGGATATAAGGGAGGTCGCCGAGCCGGGCGCGAAATTCCTGAACTATGCCAATCCGATGGCGATGAACACCTGGGCGGCGATCGAATACGGCAAGGTCGACACCGTCGGCCTCTGCCACGGCGTCCAGCACGGCGCCGAACAGATCGCCGAGGTGCTCGGCGCCAAATCGCTGAGCGAGCTCGACTATATCTGCTCCGGCATCAACCACCAGACCTGGTTCATTGACCTGCGCCTCAACGGCCGCAAGATCGGCAAGGATGAGCTCATCGCCGCCTTCGAGGCGCATCCTGTTTATTCGCAGCAGGAGAAACTGCGCATCGACGTGTTGAAGCGTTTCGGCGTCTATTCGACGGAGAGCAACGGCCACCTTTCGGAATACCTGCCCTGGTACCGCAAGCGACCGGAGGAAATTATCCGCTGGATCGACATGTCCGACTGGATCCACGGCGAGACCGGCGGCTATCTCCGCTATTCCACCGAAACCCGCAACTGGTTCGAGACGGAATTCCCGCAATTCCTGGAATCCGCCGCCAAGCCGATCGATCCGGCCAAGCGCTCGAACGAGCATGCGAGCCATATTCTCGAGGCGCTGGAGACCAACCGAGTCTATCGCGGCCATTTCAACGTCAAGAACAACGGCGTCATCACCAACCTGCCGACCGATGCGATCATCGAATCGCCCGGTTTCGTCGACCGCTTCGGCATCAACATGGTCTCCGGCGTCACCCTGCCGGAAGCCTGCGCCGCCACCTGCATCGCCTCGATCAACGTCCAGCGCATGTCGGTGCATGCCGCGATCTCCGGCGATATCGACCTCTTGAAGCTCGCCGTCCTGCACGATCCGCTTGTCGGCGCCGTCTCGACGCCGGAGGAGGTCTGGCAGATGGTCGACGAGATGGTCGTTGCCCAGGCGCGCTGGCTGCCGCAATATGCCGATGCCGTGCCGGCCGCCAAGGAGCGGCTGTCGAAATCGAAGGTGCAGACCCGCGACTGGGCCGGCGCCGCACGCCGCAACGTCCGCTCGATCGAGGAACTGCGTGCCGAAAAGGCGGCGCTGAAACAGGCCGTGTAAATTCGTGGAGGATGGCTCGTCACGGGTTTCCGGGAGGGAAACCCATGACATCAGGCCCGCTTTCACATCGTGCGAGGAAAAGGGGTGGCGTGAACCGCGCTCCGAAACAGAGGGAGAAACGATGATGAATTTCCGCAAAACAAGCATTCTCGCCGGACTGGCGCTCGGCGTCTCGGTCATGGCGCTGAATGCCTATGCCTCCGAGGCGACCGTTCCGCCGGTGCCGCCGAACTTCCCTGCCGAAGGCAAGATCAAATATGTGGCGCGCGACTCCATCCTGGAGTTCAAGGCGCTGCCCGAATATCACGAGCCCGACTGGGTCACGAAGGGCTTCGTCGCCACGGGCAAGCTGCCGCCGGTCAAGGACCGGCTGCCGAAGGAGCCGTTGGTCTTCAAGACAGGCAATATGCCGGACGGTACCGGCATCTACGGCGATACGATGCGCCACGTCATCGGTGGCCGGCCGGAAGGCTGGAACTACGGCGCCGGCCAGACGCAGGGCTGGGGCGGCATCGATATCGGCCTGTCCGAATGCCTGACGCGCACCGCGCCGCTCTTCCAGGTGGAAGCCAAGGATACCGAACCGCTGCCGAACCTTGCCAAGAGCTGGGACTGGTCGGAAGATGGTCATAAGTTGACCATGCACCTGGTCGAGGGCGCCAAATGGTCGGACGGCGCGCCGTTCAACGCCGACGACATCATGTTCTACTGGGAAGACGAGGTCATCGATCCGAACGTCTCGCCGCTCGGCGGCGGCGCTTCGCCGGAAGCCTTCGGCGTCGGCACGACGCTGAAAAAGATTGACGACTACACGGTCGAATGGACCTTCAAGGAAGCCTTCCCGAAGCAATATCTCTACACGATGTCCTACCCGAACTTTTGCCCGGGTCCGTCGCATATCCTGAAACCCCAGCATCCGAAATATTCGAAGAACACCTACGACCAGTTCAAGAACGCCTTTCCGCCGGAGTTCATGAACATGCCTGTCATGGGCGCCTGGGTGCCTGTGGAATATCGCCCCGACGACATCATCGTCCTGCGCCGCAATCCCTACTACTGGAAGGTCGACGAGAAGGGCAATCAGCTGCCCTACCTCAATGAGCTGCACTACAAGCTCTCGACGTGGGCCGACCGTGACGTTCAGGCGGTGGCCGGATCCGCGGATTTCTCCAACCTCGAGCAGCCGGAAAACTTCGTCGCCTCGCTGAAGCGCGCTGCGGAAAAGACCGCGCCCGCCCGCCTTGCCTTCGGCCCGCGCCTGATCGGCTATAACCTGCGGATGAACTTCTCCGCCAATGGCTGGGGCAACCCGGACGAGCGCGGTCAGGCAATCCGCGAGCTCAACCGCAACGAGGACTTCCGCAAGGCCGTCACCATGGCGCTGGATCGCAAGGCGATCGGCGACTCGCTGGTCAAGGGGCCGTTCACGGCGATTTACCCGGGCGGGCTTTCCTCCGGCACCAGCTTCTACGACCGCAACTCCACCGTCTACTATCCCTTCGATCTGAAGGGCGCCAAGGCGGAACTCGCCAAGGCCGGTCTCAAGGATACCGATGGCAACGGCATCGTGAACTTCCCGGCCGGCACGGCGGGCGGCAAGGATGTCGAAATCGTCATGCTGATCAACAATCAGTATACGACCGACAAGAGCCTTGCCGAAGGTGTCGTCGGCCAGATGGAGAAGCTCGGCCTGAAGATCGTCATCAATGCGCTCGACGGCGCCAAGCGTGACGATGCCCATTATGCCGGCCGCTTCGACTGGCTGATCCAGCGCAACACGACCGAGCTGTCGTCGGTGGTGCAGAATACCGAGCAGCTCGCTCCTGTCGGTCCGCGCACCAGCTGGCATCATCGCGCCGGCAAGGATGACCAGCTCGATCTGATGCCGTTCGAAACGGAGCTTGTCGATGTCGTCAACAAGTTCAGGACGAGCCAGGACAATGACGAGCGCGTCGATCTGATGAAGCAATATCAGAAGATCTCGACGGAACACGTCAACACGGTCGGCCTGACGGAATATCCCGGTGCCCTGATCATCAATAAGCGCTTCTCGAATGTGCCCCAGGGAACGCCGATCATGATGTTCAACTGGGCTGAAGACTCGGTGATCCGCGAACGCCTGTGGGTGGCTGCCGACAAGCAGGGCAAATATGAGCTGTTCCCCGAGCAGCTGCCCGGCAAGCCCGGCGACAAGGGCCCGATCAACTGAGGCCCATCGCCCGGAGATGAAGGGCTGAAGCGCGCCGCACCTGACTCGATGCGCTAGAAGGTTCCCTCCCAGCTGAAGTGAGCTTCGGGCCGCGCGTGCCGCGCGCGGCCTGATATGACCAACGAGCCGGCCGCGCTGACAAGGAGCGACTGGCGGCAGAGAGAAGCGAACCGTTCGATGTTACGATTCCTGCTCGTGCGCATAGCCTCCGCGATCCCCGTTCTCTTGATCCTGAGCGTGGTGACTTTCGCGATTATCCAGGCCCCGCCCGGCGATTATGCCGATTATATAAGATCCCAGTTGATCAACCAGGGCGGCGCATCCTACGCCCAGGCCGAAGCGCAGGCGCAGGCCTACCGCATCGAGCACGGCCTCGACAAGCCGATGGTCGTCCAATACGTCAACTGGATCGGCGGCATCGTGACGCGCGGCGATTTCGGCTACAGCATGTTCTACAACAAGCCGGTTGCCGACGTCGTCGGCGAGCGCCTGCCGCGGACCTTGTTGTTGGCGCTCGTCTGCCACATCTTCGCTTCGGTGCTCGGAATCGGCTTCGGCATCTGGGCGGCAACGCGCCAATATAGCTGGATCGACAGCACGCTGTCGGCAGTCTCCTTCCTCGGCATGACGGTGCCGCGCTTCCTGATGGCGCTGATCATCGTCTATCTCCTGGTTTTCCAGTTCAACGTGACTGAGATCGGCAGCTTCTTCTCGCCGCAATATGGAGGGGCGCCGTGGTCCTGGGCGAAATTCGTTGATCTCGTCAGCCATGTCTGGCCGGTTGTCGCGATCGCCACTTTTGGCGGGCTCGCCTACAACATGCGCGTCATGCGTGGCAATCTGCTCGACACGCTGAATGCGCAATATGTCGAGACGGCAAAGGCCAAGGGTCTTTCCGGCGGCGCGGTGGTGATGCGCCATGCGGTGCCGAACGCGCTGCATCCGCTCGTCATGTATCAGGGGGTGGTGCTGCCCTACATGCTGACCGGCGAGATCGAAACCGCGATCATCTTCGCCCTGCCGACCGTCGGCCCGGCCATCGTCGGCTCGATGGCGATCGGTGACGTCTATGTCACGGCGACCTTCATGATGGTGCTGTCGGCAACGCTGATCGTTGGCAACATTATCGCCGACATGCTGCTCGCTCTGCTCGATCCGCGCGTACGCCAGTTCGGAGGAGCCTGAGATGCTTGCTTTCGATTCTTCCGAAACGCCACCGACAACCGAACCTGCGATCAGGAAGCCTTCACACGGTAACGAAAGTTACCTTGCGCTCGTCTGGCGCCGGTTGCGGCGCTCCTGGACCGGCATGGCCGGACTCGTGCTCGTCGGGCTTTTGATCATCATGGCGGTCTTTGCCGATTTCTTCGCGCCGATGGACCCGAAGGCGACCGATGTCGGCTTCGCGCCGCCGCAGGTGATGAGCTTCCACGACAAGGACGGAAACTTCGTCTTCCAGCCGCGCGTCTATGCGTTGTCGGATTCCGAGGAGCTCGATCCCGTCACCTTCCAACCGATCGTCGGTATGGACTACGACAATCCGCGACTGCTCGGCTTCTTCGTCAAGGGCGCGGAATACAAGCTGTTCGGCCTGATCCCGGCCGACCGGCACTTCTTCGGCTCGACCGACGGCCAGCCCGTACATTTCCTCGGCACCGACAAGTTCGGCCGCGACGTGCTGTCGCGCGCCATCATCGGCTCGCGCATCTCGCTGATGATTGCGCTGACAGTGGTCTTCATCGTCACGCTGATAGGCACGACGGTCGGGATGGTTTCCGGATATTTCGGCGGCACTTTCGATATCTGGCTGCAGCGATTCGTCGAACTGGTGCTCGCCTTCCCGCAGCTGCCGCTCTATCTCGCATTGACCTCGCTGATCCCGGTGACGGCGCCAACCAATGTCTTTCTCGCCTTCGTCATCGTCGTGATGTCGGCGCTCGGTTGGGCGCAGATGTCGCGCGAGGTGCGCGGCAAGACCCTGGCGCTTGCCCGCATCGATTATGTCCGGGCGGCGATGGCGGTTGGCGCAACCGACCGGCGCATCATCATCCAGCATATCTTCCCCAACGTGATGAGCCACGTCATCGTCGCGGTGACGCTGCACATACCGAGTGTCGTGCTATTGGAATCCTTCCTCGGTTTCCTCGGCTTTGCCGTCAAGCCGCCGCTGATCTCCTGGGGGCTGATGCTGCAGGACACGGCGACCTATTCGGTCATCGGCTCTTATCCATGGATTCTCTCTCCCGTCGGCTTCGTGCTCGTCACCGTCTTCGCTTTCAATGCGCTTGGCGACGGACTGCGCGACGCAGTCGATCCTTATTGAGGTGATCGATATGGCTCTTGCACTGGTCAATTCCTTCGCACCGCCCGTCCGCCACGACCATAATGGCCGCTCGGACACGCCGATTATCGACGCCCGCAACGTTGCGGTGAATTTCAAGGTCGAGGACGGCATGGTCGAAGCCGTCAAGGACGTCTCCTTCCAGCTCTATCGCGGCGAGACGATCGCGATCGTCGGCGAATCCGGCTCCGGCAAATCGGTGACGGCGCGCACGGTGATGGGGCTGCTGTCGAAGCGTGCCGTCGTATCCGATAAATCGACGGTTTCCTATGACGGCAGCAACATCCTGAAGTTTTCCGAGCGGGCCCGCCGCAAGCTGCGCGGCGATCGCATCTCGATGATCTTCCAGGAGCCGATGAGTTCGTTGAACCCGATCTATACGATCGGTAGCCAGATCGTCGAGGCGATCCGCGCCCATCGTCGGATGAGCCGGAAAGATGCGGAAAGGCGGGCGCTCGAGCTGCTCGAACATGTGCAGATCCCCGATCCGGCCGCGAGACTCCGGCAATATCCGCATCAGCTTTCCGGCGGCCAGCGCCAGCGCGTGATGATCGCCATGGCGCTCGCCAACGATCCCGATGTCCTGATCGCCGACGAGCCGACGACGGCGCTCGACGTCACCGTGCAGGCGCAGATCCTGAACCTCATCCGCAACCTGCAGAAAGAGCTGGGGATGGCCGTCATCCTCATCACCCATGATCTGACGGTGGTGCGGCAGTTCTCCGACTATGTCTACGTAATGCAGCACGGCGAAGTGCGCGAGCACAACGTCACCGAGGCGCTCTTTGCCAATCCGCAGCACCCGTACACCCGGCATCTGCTCGCTTCCGAGCCGCGTGGGCAGGCCAATCCGCTGCCGGAGGGATCGGATGTCATTCTCGATGCCAAGGGCGTGCGGGTTGGTTTCATGCTGCGCCACGGCACCTTCCTGAAGCCGGAGATGCGCGAGCTCGTCGCCGTCGATAGCCTCAGCCTGACGCTGCGCCGTCACGAGACGCTCGGCCTCGTCGGCGAATCCGGCTCCGGCAAGACCACCTTTGGCCAGGCAATCCTGCGGCTGAACACGCCGCAGGCTGGCGAGATCCATTTCGACCGTCAGCCGATCCACGGCCTTTCCAGGGCCGAGATGCGGCCGCTGCGGGCCCGCATGCAGGTGGTTTTCCAGGATCCGTTCTCCTCGCTCAATCCGCGCATGACGATTGGCCAGATCATCGAGGAAGGGCTCGTCGTCAACAGGCTGGGCGCTACGAGGGCCGAACGGCAGGACCGGGTGCGCGAGGCGCTTGTTGCCGCCGGCATGCCCGGCAATATCCTGTCGCGTTTCCCGCATGAATTTTCCGGCGGCCAGCGCCAGCGCATCGCCATTGCCCGCGCCATCGCGCTGGAGCCGGAATTCATCCTGCTCGACGAGCCGACATCCGCCCTCGACCTCTCCGTCCAGGCGCAGATCATCGAACTCCTGCGCAAGCTGCAGGACGAGCGGGGCCTGAGTTACCTCTTCATCTCGCACGATCTCAAGGTCGTGCGGGCACTGTGCCATCGCGTCATCGTCATGCAGCATGGCAAGATCATGGAAGAGGGGCCTGTCGACGAAGTTCTCACCAATCCCAAGACCGCCTACACCGAACGGCTCGTCAAAGCCGCTTTCGAGGTAGCATGATTGACCCGCATGCCGGAGGTTATAATGGCTGCAAATCCCAAAATTACATTCATCGGAGCAGGCTCCACCGTCTTCATGAAGAACATCATCGGCGACGTGCTGCAGCGTCCGGCGCTCTCGGGCGCAACGATCGCGCTGATGGACCTCAACCCTCAGCGGCTTGAGGAAAGCGCCATCGTCGTCAACAAGCTGATCTCGACGCTCGGCGTCAAGGCCAGGGCCGAGACCTATTCCGATCAGCGCAAGGCGCTTGCAGGCGCCGATTTCGTCGTCGTCGCCTTCCAGATCGGCGGCTATGAGCCTTGCACCGTCACCGATTTCGAGGTGCCGAAGAAATACGGCCTGCGCCAGACGATCGCCGACACGCTCGGCGTCGGCGGCATCATGCGCGGGCTTCGCACCGTGCCGCATCTCTGGAAGGTTTGCGAGGACATGCTCGCCGTCTGCCCCGAGGCGATCATGCTGCAATATGTCAACCCGATGGCGATCAACACCTGGGCGATATCGGAGAAATACCCGACCATCCGTCAGGTCGGCCTCTGCCATTCGGTGCAGGGCACGGCGATGGAGCTGGCGCACGATCTCGATATTCCCTACGAGGAAATCCGTTATCGTGCCGCCGGCATCAACCACATGGCCTTCTATCTCAAATTCGAGCATCGCCAGGCCGACGGCTCATACCGCAACCTCTATCCCGACCTCCTGCGCGCCTATCGCGAGGGCAGGGCGCCGAAGCCCGGCTGGAACCCGCGCTGCCCGAACAAGGTGCGCTACGAGATGCTGACGCGGCTCGGCTATTTCGTCACCGAAAGCTCGGAACATTTCGCCGAATACACACCCTATTTCATCAAGGAGGGCCGGGAGGACCTGATCGAGAAATTCGGCATTCCGCTCGATGAATATCCGAAGCGCTGCATCGAGCAGATCGAGCGCTGGAAGGGCCAGGCGGAAGCCTATCGGACCGCCGACAAGATCGAGGTGAAGCCGTCGAAGGAATATGCCTCCTCGATCATCAACTCTGTCTGGACCGGCGAGCCCTCGGTGATCTACGGCAATGTCCGCAACAATGGCTGCATCACCTCGCTGCCGGAAAACTGCGCCGCCGAAGTGCCGTGCCTCGTCGACGCCTCCGGCATCCAGCCGACCTTCATCGGCGACCTGCCGCCGCAGCTGACGGCGCTGATCCGCACCAATATCAACGTGCAGGAACTGACGGTGCAGGCGCTGATGACGGAAAATCGCGAGCACATCTACCACGCCGCCATGATGGACCCGCACACCGCCGCCGAACTCGACCTCGACCAGATCTGGTCGCTGGTCGACGACCTGCTCGCTACCCACGGCGACTGGCTACCCGAATGGGCGCGCACATCCAGGAAAGTCCAGGCCGCCTGACCGCCTCTCCCTGGTCAGGCATCAGGAAGCCCCGCGGTCGCAACAACCGCGGGGCTTTTGCGGAAAACCCTTTGCGGCGATCGACATCGCTCGATTGTCGATCTTGCGCAACACCGGCCGAAGTCGCCGTTTCCGCTCAGTGGGGCTTGAATCCGATCACCATCGAGTCCGGCCCCAGCAACGGCTCGACGCGCGTCGACACGAAGCCGGCGTCGCGCATCCAGGTCTGGCAGTCCGCGCCGGTGTAGTCGAACCCCCCGCGGGTCTCGATCAGCATGTTCAAGCTCATCAGCAGGCCGAAGGCGTTGCTGCGGCGCTCATCGTCGATGACGGCGTCGTAGACGATCAGGGCGCCGCCGTTCGGCAGCGCGGCGAAGGCCTTTTCCAGCAGTATTCTCTTCTCGGCAAGATCCCAGTCGTGGAGGATATGTCCCATCACGATCACATCCGTATTCGGCATCGGACTGTCGAAGAAGTTGCCGCTTTGAAAGCGGATGCGGTCGGCAAGGCCGTGCCGCGCGACGAACTCGTCAAATATCGGCTGCACGGCAGGCAGGTCGAAGCCGAGGGCCTGGAGATGCGGATGGGCTCGGGCGATCACCACCGGTACCATGCCTTGCGCCGCGCCCACATCGGCGAAGGTCGTGTATTTCGACCAGTCGAACTTGGCGGCAATCGCCTGCGCCGCACCGGCACTGATCCCGCTCATCGCCTCGAGGAATCCGCGCAACCGTGCCGGCTCCGCATACAGCGCAGCAAAGAAGTCCTCGTTGCGCTTGGCTTCGTTCTGCGGCTCGCCCGTGTGCAGGGCTTCGGTTAGTGAGCCCCAGAAACCGTAGAGCCGGGCATTGGCCATTTCGAGGATGCCGCCGATATAGGATGGCTTCGCCTTGTCGAGGAAGAGGTCCGTATCGGTGGCATTGCGATAGCGGCCGTCCTCGCGTTCGAGCAGCTTGAGGGCCACCAGGGCGTCGAGGAAGTCGCGGGCCGAGCGGGGGTGCAGTTTCAGCCTGGCCTGCAGGTCGGGCAGGTCGGCCGCGCCGGCTGCGAGCTCGGTGAAGACGCCGAGTTCGACCGCGCTGAGCATGACTTTGGAGGCCCAGAACCCCAGGCCAAGCTGCATGATGTTGTCCGGCGTCGTTACGCCCATCGTTCGTCTCCTCGTTGAACGTGACGTCGAACGGCACCTGGGATTGGTGGGGTAACCGAAGTGGTCCGACGGCGCTGCGAAGCCGACGACGTTCCGTCTAGTCGAGGCGCCCTGGTAGTGAAAATAGAGCGGTTTACGATGGGGTGCAATTAATCAAGAATCGCTAGCTAAGAGCCGACAACTGACTCTCACCGCGAACTTGAGTCGCAGGTCTAAGGGTTCAAAATTGGTGAGGCTGCGACACCTGAACCGCATCTGCCCAAACTTTGCTATGTCGGTTCTGACCCCTTGGGCGGCTCCTCAAATCCCCGACCCATCGAGCTCCTCGTCGTCATCGCCTTCCCAGGGCGAGGGCATCGAAGTGCGATTGGCCGAGGGCATCGGCATCCAACACTTCAGCTCCGGCTCGGCATATTCGATGATGTGCCCGGGCGAGGAATCCGAGGCGCGCCAGCCTTCTCCTGCGAATTGATCGCCATGCGACCAGTAGGCGAGGTCAACTTCCGCCGGCCCCTGCTCGGACGCGCGGATCGTCACCAGGATCCGGCTGCCGTCCTTCGGTGCGCTTGCCATCTGGCGCCAGCGATCTGCGTCATCCATCGATTTTCCTCCTGCCTTGCTGCTGGGACAAGTGTTGCCTTGTCGTCGGAAGCGGTCAACTCAAACTTTAGGATCGAGCGCGCGCACATCGCCGATGCCTGCGCCTCACTGTGGATCGACGGCGAGCTCGTCCACCTGGAGGATCTGGTGCTGGACGATCGCACTCGGTCAATGAAGGGAGCCATCCTCGGCCGGCCGTGGTCACCGCTTCCGGTCGGGCTGGATGCAGGTTGCGCTCCCGAAATATTAAGGATCTTCAGCTATTTCTTCCGATAGCTCGTGCGCGAGCCGGGGCATGGCCCCCCCCCGCAAGGTTAGGCATAATGCCGCGACGACCGGGTGACGGGCGGCGGGACGGTGTGTACGGAGAGATGACAGCATTGCGGGAAGACCATCGAAGGCAGCGGAGTGGCCATCTCGAGGCCCCATTGTTTTCTCCGGAAGAGTGGCTCGACTCACTGACGCCAGTCGCTGCTTGGCGCCTGCTGATCCTCGGCTTGATCTGTATCGCAAGCTCGAATTGGCTTTTCCAAGCCAACGGCATCAACAATGTCGGTCTGTTCTACATGCTGCCGATTTGCGTTGCGTGCTGGCGTTTCGGTTTCAAAATTGCGATGGGCATCGCGGTAGCGGAAATCGCATTGTCGGCTGCAACCTTCCTGAGTGCTTCCGGTCATCTGGACACGAGCGCGATGGTCGAGCTGGTCATGCAGCTTATCAAGTTCGGTTGTACGGCTGCTGTCGTGTCGCGCTTCCGGCAAGGTTTCGATCGGGAACGCCTTCTTGCGCGGCGCGATTGGATGACCGGAATTTTAAACAGGCATGAGTTCCAACGCCAGGCTGAAGCGATGCTGGCATCGGCAACGACGCGTCATCACTCTTTGCTACTTGTTTATTTCGATCTCGATGGCTTCAAGGCTGTCAATGATCAGTTCGGCCACCATGCGGGAGACCGGCTCTTGCAATGCCTTGCAGAAAAGGGGAAGTCCTTGATCGGCCCGGCGGATTGTTTTGGGCGGATGGGCGGCGACGAGTTTGCGGTGTTGATGGAGCTGACAAAGACCGAGCGCGCCCTGGAAGTGACGGCGCAGTTGCATCTGGGATTCACCGCGGCATTGGAGAGCACCGGCCACAGGGTCACATGCAGCATGGGGGCAGTGGTGGCCCTCTCCAGTAACGATGCCTCGCTGCACGAGCTGATGCGCCAGGCTGACCAGCTCATGTATGCGGTGAAACGCGATACGAAAGCCGGCTTCCGCTTGGCAGGCCATGCTCCTCCGTTCGACGTCGACTTCTTGCTGTCTCCAAGACAGCAGACATGCTCGCATCAATCCCATGGATGATCGAGGAGTTGATCTTGAACTGCTCGCTTGCCCTGGTAGTTCGAGCGCTGCCGTCCTCTTTATCGGCGTAGCGCTTGTTCCTTGGCATACGCTCCCTCACGACGGCCAAAGCCGCGGCCCTGGCGATTGTCACGAGTTATAAGCCCGAGCCCGTCATCACGCCGCTCGGCGAATTCCGGAGAGGGATGAAATCAGATGCAGGGAGCGCGTTCGTGAGTGCTCGGGACCGGGGGCGCGGAATCCCACCCAATACGGGGCGAACCCTCCTGGCGGAGCAATTTTCTTCCCATATACTTCATTGCCTCCCGCCGATCCTGCCGGATAGTTTTGCGGCGTGTCCTAGAGTCATTTCCCACCTGCTTGCCAAAAAACCATAATTGCGCCACCTAAATCACCCATCGACAGAGCACGCATAAGAATTGGATCCACGCTGCATGCGCATAGCCTACGTTTTTCTTGGTGCATTTCTTGCAATTGCGCCGTCCGCATATGCTGAAGTTGCACCGCCGCCTGTTTTGAAGCCGCTGGAGCGGCAGGCGGATGCGGCTTTGTTGAGCGCGCAGTTTCTGTCGCGCTATAGCTACAAGCCGGTGGCGCTCGATGACGCCTTGTCGGCGAGGGTGATGGATGGGTTCATCAAGTCGCTGGATCCCGACCGCATGCTCTTCCTGCAGGCCGATATCGACCAGTTCATGGCGGACCGCAGCAAGATCGACGATGCGATCGAGCGGAAGGATCTGAAGATTCCGTTTGCGATCTTCAACATCTACGAGCAGCGCGTTGCCGACCGCATGAGCTATGCGCGCAGCCTGCTGAAGCAGGGTTTCGATTTCAGCGTGAAGGAAGATTATGCGGTGCTGCGCGAGAAGGCCCCCTGGCCGCAGTCGGAGGCCGAGAGCAATGAGCTTTGGCGCAAGCGCGTCAAGAGCGACTGGCTGCGGCTGAAGCTCGGAGGCAAAGACGACGCGGCCATTCGCGACACGCTCGACAAGCGTTATGAAAACACGCTCGAGCGGGCCTACGAGTTCAAGAGCGACGATGTTTTCCAGTCGTTCATGGATGCCTATTCAAACGCGATCGATCCGCACACGGATTATTTCGGCGCGGCCGCTTCGGCCGATTTCAATGTCTCGATGAAGCTGTCGCTGTTCGGCATCGGCGCGGTGCTGCAGGAGCGCGACGATTACACGACGATCCGTGAGCTCGTGCCCGGCGGGCCGGCGCAGCTCTCCGGCAAGCTTGCCGTCGGCGATCGCATCACTGGCGTCGGCCAGGGCAAGGACGGGCCGATCAAGGAAGTGGTGGGCACGCGTCTTGACGAGGTCGTGCAGATGATCCGCGGCAAGAAGGGCACCGTCGTGCGCCTGGATATCCTGCCGGCGGATGCCGGCGCCGATGCCACGCATCGCGTTGTCAGCCTGGTGCGCGACAAGATCAGCCTCGACAAGCAGGCCGCCAAGAAGACGGTGCTGTCGGTCAAGGCGGGTGACGCCACGCGCAAGATCGGCGTCATCACCCTGCCGGTTTTCTACGAGGATTTCGAAGCCAAGAACAAGGGCGACAAGGACTATAAGAGCGCCAGCCGCGATGTCGCCAAGCTGCTCGACGAGCTCCGCCAAGAGAATGTCGACGGCGTTCTCATCGATCTGCGCAACAATGGCGGCGGCTCGCTGGACGAGGCGATCGATCTCACCGGCCTCTTCATCGGCAAGGGTCCGGTCGTCCAGCAGCGCGCCAGCAACGGCAAGATCGCGGTGAAGGGCTCGGATTTTTCGGCACCCGCCTGGACAGGGCCGATGGGCGTCCTGATCAATCGTGGCTCCGCCTCGGCTTCGGAAATTTTTGCCGCGGCCATCCAGGATTACGGGCGCGGCGTCATCATCGGCGAACCGAGCTTCGGCAAGGGCACGGTGCAGACGGTCGTCGATCTCGACGAGGTGGTTCACAACAGCAAACCGGAGCTCGGCGAGCTGAAGGTGACGATTTCGCAGTTCTTCCGGGTGAATGGCGGCACGACGCAGCTGCGCGGCGTCACCCCCGATATCAGCCTGCCCGGCCTCTCCGATCCGACGAGCTTCGGCGAGACGAGTTATGACAATGCCCTGCCCTGGGCAGAGATCAAGCCGGCGAAATATACGCCCGAAGGCGATGTTGCGGCGTTGCTGCCGGCCCTGCAGAGCCGTCATGACGCGCGGGTGAAGACGGATCCGGATTTCCAGCGCCTGATCGAGGACATTGCCGAGTTGAAGGCGCAGCGCGAAAAAGGCATCGTGTCGCTGAATGAAGCCGAACGCCGCAAGGAAGCGGCGGCCCGCGAGAAGCGGTTCAAGGATCGGGCCGAGGCGAGCGACGGCGAATATTCCACCGGCGATGACGGCCTGCAGTCGGACGAGCGCAGCCTGAGCGCCGATATCGCCATGGAAAACGCCCGCAAGAAGGCCAAGGACGTCCTGCTCGACGAGGCCGCCGCCATTGTTGCCGACGAGGCGGATTTGACGAAGACGCCCTAGGGCGTCTTCCAACCCGCTATTTCAGGCGTTCGATCTCCTGCCTTAAATCCCCGACCTCCTGTTTTAAAACCTCGACCCTTTCGGCAAGTTGGTCGAGATCGTTTTGCGATACCGCCTCTCCTTTAGGGAAAGTAATCTTTCCACCTGAATCAAGCTCACGGGGTATATCGTACATGGTAGTACCCGTTGTCTTTTCCTCTATAACGACACCGCCTACGCCGTTTCTAAGCCCGACCGCTGTCTCCAAAGTCGCCGGTGCAGTTATTGCAACATCTTTGATCTCTTCGCCCGTTTTTGCGTCGACGCAGGGGCTGCCGCTAAGCCAGTCTTTCACGGTGATCGTATAGGATTTCGTGACGTAAATTTGAACTTTATAGGCCATGATTGTCCTCCCGTTGCTGCGAGCTAGTCGTTATGCAGGCGGCCATTGCGATGCGCCATCCTCAAGGTGATGGCGTAGGAACTCGGGGATCTCTTTCCAGGCAGCTGCGAATCCAGGATAAGGCTCCTGGCATCGCCAAAGGCCGTTGAGATTTCGAGGATTTGTTCAGACGCGGTGATCCGCCACATTTGGTAACCCAGATCATCAAAGCCGCAGCCGACTGCAGCTTCGGCAATTGGGCCTGTCACAATAAAGATGCGGGTTGAATCCAGCCTGTAGCAGTGACCCTCGAAAGCGTAGCCATAGGCAAGCACTGTGGAGCCGGTTATTGTTCCGGGTCTCAATCTGATCTGGAGTTCGGTCGCTCCCGCCATCCCGACTTCCAGGTGGGCAATGCCGCTTCTGTCATTCAAATCAACTCCGTAAAGTATGATCTCGTCCGCTACATAGCGGGGTAAAGAAGGTGCTGGAACGCTGTCGTCTGTCATCGATGCCTCCCGTCGTTGGTTAAAAAATGCCGCGCCACCTCATGCAATCTTCAAGCTGGTCGAGATAAGCGACCCCGCGCCCGCGGCTCGCCGCCTCGAGGAGGGCCAGGGCCGCCGCTTCAAAGGTCAGGCTGTCGGGGTCGAGATACTTCCAGGAACGCAGGAGCGCTTCGCCGACGATGTCGCGCGCTTCCTGCAGGGCGGCCTTCACCGCGAAATGGCGCAATTCATAGGATGCCGCCGAGGTCTGAAGCCCTTCTTCGATCAGCGCCGGCGCCATCTGCTGGCGCAGATCGCTGAACCGCCTCGGATCGATGTCCGATAAGCCCCGGTCGAACAGCAGCGACTGGTAGACCTCGACGAGGCAGTCGAACAGGCCCGCAGCAAAGGGTTTTGACCGGTCGTGCACCTCGCGGCTGACATCGCCGATGCGCAGCGAATTGTTGAGCAGCCGCAGCTGCTTCTCGTCGCTGAGCTCGGCAAATTTGTCGAGTTCGTTGTGCAAGAGCAGATTTCCGTCGGTGCGGCGCAGCAGCCGGTCAAGCGCCGTGTCGAACTGCAGCAGTCCGAGCAGCGAGATGAAATCGGCGATCGCCTCATGATAGGCAAAGAAATCGCTGCCGGCGCCGTCGCCTTCGAGAATGCCGAGTTCGCTCAAGAGAATGAGGTGGCCCATTTCATGGGCGATCGCGTCGAAATTCAACGCGAAACAGGATGCTCGGCCGTGCTCCTCGTTTTCGCCGAGCTCGAGAAAGCCGAAGCCGGACTGGGCGTTTTGCCAATGCGGGATGCGGGGAACGATTTCCAGCCGTTCCAGCGTCGGCTGGAAGAACCAGACGATCGAGCGGCCGAGATAGCCCTCGCAGATGTCGAGAACGCGACGGGTGCAGGCATAGCTGTGGGTCGAAAGGAAGGCCGGCGAGCCCGGCCCGATGTGATCGAAATGGCCGTCGGGGCCGGGCTCGGCCGGCGGCTGCAGCAGGCCGGGATAGGGCGGGATATACGGCGCGGCATAGGGCGATTTCGCCTCGACCGGATTTGCCACATAGATGCGGCTGTCGGATGGCCCGGCCAGGATCGGTCCTGCCGAAGGCCCGATCCACACCACTTCGGGTTTCTCGTAACCGGGAATGAAGGATGGCTGGGGAAAGACGAGGAAACGTGTCCCGAGCGGCCGCTCCGGAGCTGCCCCGTGGCCTGCGCCCTCGTTATGCGTGATGGCATCCAATGCTGCCCCCACCGCTCGTTGCCCAACGTCAAGCGATCGTCGACTATACCAGTACTACGTGCCTTTCGACAATAGTCTATCGAGGATGTTGTAGTACTCCATGTCGTTGGCGAATGCTTCCGTAAGTTCAAACTCGGCGAGAAGGCAATTCTTCGGCCAGTTGATCTTTTGTTCTGCCAGATATTTCAGGAAATTTACAGCATCCGTCCGCTTCCCGCTTGTGATACCGGTTTTCAGCCAGGATTTTAGTGCTTGAAGCTGGCCGGCGGGGCCATGGTTGTTTTCGGCCACTGTCAAAAGCCTGGAGAATGATCTTTCGCTGAAGTGAAGTCCGCGCGCCAGCGTTTCGAGATCGCATCGCAGCCTTCTTTCGATGACGCCGGCGCGCTCGGCTTTCTTCAGCGTCAGCCTGATGTCGACGAGGGCGTCGCCCAATGCGCGCGATCCGAGTGCGGCGGGCGCCATCGGCACCGTCACGTCGGCATCGTCGGCGAGTGGGTGCCTCCGGTACCAGCGGTAGATCAGCCCGTGACCGATCATGCCCTCGGGCGTGAGTTCGGCGGCGCGCAGCGCGCCGATGCTGGCGGCGCCGTAGATGCGCACGCCGCGGGACATCGCCCACAGGATTTCCTGGTGGCGAACCGCCGGAAGCTGGCCGAAGACGCCATCGATCAGCACGATTGCCGCGGGCGCATATTTGGCCACGGCCCGCACGACATCGGCGCAGCCGACGGGAGGGTGATAGATCGCATCCAGATAGGTCCGGGCTTCCGTCTCGGAGAGGGTAGGGCCGAGAAAAACCACGATGTCATCGCGCAAGATCGGCCTCCGGATTGGTTTCCAGCGGCGGCGCTGCCACACGAACGACGTGAAGCGGGATGCGGTCATCCGAATGGAGAACCACAAGAGCGGCCGCTTTGGCGCCAGCCAGCCTCATCGCATCGAAGACCGGGCGAAGGGACCGCTCTTCGGCCGCAGAACGATCCGTGGGGAAGGGGCGGCTTCCCCTGGCGAGTTGTCCGCGCCAGGCAGCCAATTCCATGGCGTCGGCATGGCCGTAAAGCTCCGTCCTGATATCGTCGCGCGCCGCCGAAATGACGCCGAGGCGAGACTGGCAGGCTTCCAGCAATGCGCTGGTCAGCGCCCCGTTGTGGCTGAAATCACAACCGAAGCCCTCTGCCGGCAGCGGCGCAAAGGGCGCGCGGCTCGCATCTTCCATGACGTGGCACCAGTAGACCGGCAGCGCGTGCGGCGCCGGGATCTGCCAGATGCCGACGACAAAACCCGCCTTGGTGAGAAGCTGGAGGATGTCGCCGGCGCTTCCCGATCGCACGGAGCGAGCGTCGATCTGGAAGCGGTCGAAAAAATGCGGCGTCTTCATCGCCGTGCAGCGCGCCTGCCGCTCGAGGATTTCCAGGCAGGCATGCATGACGGCGCCTTGCAGGCTCGTGCCTGCGGCGAGGCCCGTGGTGTCGCGGGCGATCCAATGGGGATGCGGCGACGGGACAATATAGGCGGTATCGACGAGGGCAAGCGGAACGGCCATTTGCCGCCCCGAAAGGAGATCGAGCCCGGCAATCCAGGAGAGCATCGCCTCGTCTCGGCCGACGCCGAGGTGCGACCAGTCTCCCCCTGCGTTCATGGCGCGCAGGCTTGCGGTGAAGATGCGCTCCGGGGCGATCCGCTCCGAGGCCCAGCCTTCCAGGGATTCCATCACGCCTGAGATCGCCGCCAGCGGAAAGGTCAGCCCCTTGCCCTGGCTGACGGCGACGGAGCGTGAGCGCGGCCGCACGACCTGGACAACCGGAATACCGATCCAGTCGAGCCCGGTGATCGAACCGAGCCTAGTGATGCCGTATTCCTGTCGGCGCGCGAGGATGCGCTGCAGCGTCTGCCGGGGATCGGGAGGCGAGGGGAGCTCGGTATCGGAGAGGATATCGGCGATGTTATCGAGCATCCCTATGTCCATCCCCTCTATCGCGAGCCATTCCCTTGCAGTCCGTCCAGGCTGCGCTTTGCCCTTTCGGCCAGCCAGGCGGCCTTTTGTCCCTCGGCAATCTGCACGGCTTTCGTCAGGTCTCTTCTGATCGATGAGGGGCGATCGTTCAGATGGCGCCTCAGTTTCGCGCTGCGGCGATAGAGTTCGGCGAGCCAGAACCACTGGCCGCTGCCGCGGCCGACGCTGATCGCATTCTGGACGATTGCCAGCGCTTCGGCAGGCTTGCCGAGCCGTTGCAGCACCTGCGCATGCATGTCGCTGTGCATGGACAAATTATCGTCGGTGCCCAATTGCTGCTGCAGCAGCAGGCCGGCCTCGAAACGCGCCGCGCCGCGCCCCGCCGGTGACGTCATCAGCTCCGCCCAGCCGCAATACATGTTGGCGCGCGCCTGGCTTGCCGCCAGTCCGTGCCGCTCGGCGAGCGACAGCATCTGTTCGCCCAGCGCATGGACGTCGGCATATCGGCTCTGGCAGCGGGCAAGCACCATGGCGTAGTAGAGCGCATGCACCATGCTGCCGGCGTGATCGGTCGCCGTCCCCCATTCCAGGCATTCCCGGATCGCATCCTCGCTGGCGCCGGTTTCGTTGAGCAGCAGGTAGGAAAGCGCGCTCTCGCCCAGCCCGCAGACCTTGGCGTCATGCCCGCCGAAGAAGGCGCGATTGCGCACCGCGCTGTCGGCCTCGTAAAGATCAAGGCCCTTGGCGACACAATCGAGACAGAAGGCGTGCTCGCCGGCATGGAAGCTCGTCGCCCAGCCGCAATGGTAGGATTGCAATCGCGTTTCCCGATCCTCGACAGCCTGCATATCGCCGACGACAACCCGCGCGCGGGACTGCTGCGTCAGAATATTCGGCGCGGTGAACCACCATCCCCAATAAACCGGGAAGTGTTTCATCCGAAGGGCCGGCGGCTGCTTCTTCAGGAGTTGCATGGCGCGGGCATAGACCCGGCGCGCGCTCTGCGAACCCTCGCCCTCGAGGGCCGCCGCCACGACGCCCCGGAGCTCGAACAGGCTTAAGGCGAGCTCGGTGCGGTCGGGGTGGCGCCGGGAAAGGCTGTCGACCTCCCGCTCGCAAAGTTCCAGCGAGACGTTCGCCTCGCGCATGGCAAAGCGCAACACGCTTGCCTCCGCCGCCGCCAGGGCAAATCGGGCGGCCGCATCATGCAGGCCCGCCTCGGCACATTGCCAGGCGGCGATCGCTGCCGGCAGGCTCGGCTTCGTCTCCGCGATCAGGCGATCGGCGATCCGCCTGTGGATGCGACGCCGGTCGCTCTTCAAAAGGCTGCCATAGGCAGCCTCCTGCGCCAGCACATGCCGGAACTGAAAGGCGCCACGCGTGACAGAGGAACGCTCGATGATGCCCTGAGAGAGGAGCCGGTCGATGTCGGCGTCGACCGTTTCGCGGCTGACGCCTTCGAGAAGGTAGGCGAGCAGCGAGATGCCGAATTCGCGACCGATGACGCTGGCAAATTGCGCCGCCCGCCGCGCCGAGCCGGTTGCCGCCAGCCGGGCGGAAAGCAGATCATTGAGGGAGGAGACGCCGCCTTCCCTGAGCAGCTCTTTCCACGCCGACAACGACTTGCCGAGCGGCCGCCGTTCGCGCAGGAAATTGGTCAGCTCTTCGGCGTAAAGCGGCATGCCATCGCATTGATCGAGAACGAAATCCGACAGGCCGGGCGGGGGATGCTCGCGCCAGATCGAGGCGACGAGATCGCGAACCGCGGCGGCGGTCAGGCCTGACAATTCGATCTCCGTTGCGACCGCGAGAGATCGTCTGATCCGCGATGTCTGCACGACAAGGATCGGCAGCCCGGCCGCCAGCGCCCCCAGCCGGTCGATCAGCTCCAGCGTCATGTCGTCGGCCCAGTGCACATCCTCGAAGATGAGCAGCGTCGGAATGCCGGGCGCCTTGGATGCCAGAATGTCGGCGGCCGCTTCGATGACCTTGCGCCGGAAGGCGCGGCCCGACAGATCGGAGATGCGAATGTTGCGCGACGTCGCCGCGGATCGGTCGGCGGTGAATGCGAGGATCGTCTCGACGACGGCTGCGTCCACCTCGCGGCCGGATGCCTGAAGCGCCTGCATGAAGGCGCGGGCGTTGCCATCCCTCAGAACCGAAGGCTCGACCAGCCTCTCGAGAAAGGAAACGAAGGGATGCAGGGGCTGGCTCTCCAGGCGCCTGCCGCACTGAAAGACCACCGTCTCATGGGCGGTCTGCCGCAGCCGCTCGGCGAATTCGCCAACCAGTCTCGATTTGCCGATGCCTGCCTCGCCGACGATGGCGATCAGGCTTCCCTTGCCTTCGAGCGCAGAATGCCAAGCGCCGGAAAGGGCGGCAAGCTCCTTTTCCCGGCCGCGGATCGGCCTGTCGCGCTCCTCGGACGGCGATGCTTCGGGCGCTGACCGGTCACGCTCCTGCGGCCGCCAGAGCGCAACCGGATCTTCGAAGCCCTTCAGTCGTGCTTCGCGAACCAGCTTATAGTCGAATTTGTGCCGGGTGAGCCGAACCGTGGAATCAGCCACCAGCACGGAGTTGGGCTCGGCCTCCGCCTGCAGGCGCGCTGCCAGTACCGGCGCCGTGCCGACAATCTCATCACCTTCCGTCGAGAAGACCACGAGACCGGTGGCGACCCCGATCCGCAGCTGGAAGGGCGTGCGCGCTCTGGTCTTGCTCCCGGCGGCGATGTGCAGCAGTTCCAGGGAGGCCTGCACCGCGCTTTCGGCGGCATCTTCGGATTGCTCGGGATATCCGAAGAAGCAGCATCCGCCATCGCCGAGCCGCTGATGAAGAAACCCTCCGTGTTTTCTTATGATCGTTTCGGCATTCTGATGTAACGCCGAAACCGATCGGAAGAATTTCTCCGGCTCGCTCCGCAACAGCAGTTCGGTAGAGCCGACGATGTCATAGAAAAGGGCAGTGACCTGTCGCCTCTCACCTGTGAACCGAATTCGTGCGTCGAGGGTTTTCATTTGCGGTCGCCCAACACCACAGAAGCCTTGTTCAGCACATCCGATTTAGTGCTTGCATGCAAGCTTTTCGTGCGGTCGCGCTAATATATCCGCTATTTCGCCTGATCTGCAGCAGCCCGGCCGAAGACGCATCGAAAACGGCTCAGGCCGTCTCCGCCGCCATGGCGCGCCCGGCCATGCCGCGGGCCATCATTATGCCGCCCTGCTGGCGATGACGCCGAGCGCCAGGCCGCCTGATATCGCCAGCAGATGGAAGAGCGGAGCCGGCAGCGCACCCGCCGCCTCGGGGCAGCAGCAGTTCCGGCACGAAGCGGTGCAGCAGGCAGGTCGGAAAGGCGGAAATGGCGATCAGCGTCACCAGACGGCCCAGCCGCACCGGCAAGGGAATGCGCGGCAGGTAGAGCAGCGCCGTCAGCGCTGTGAAGATCGTCAGATATTTGACCGTTGCGGTCGGGCTGCAGAAGAATGTCATCATCTCCGGCGGCACCGGCACCGGCAAGACGACGATGCTGAACGCGCTGTCGGAAGCCTTCGCCGATCACGAGCTGGTCATCGTCATCGAGGACACCTCGGAACTGCAGATCCGCAAGGAGCACGTCGTCTATCTCGAAGTCACCAAGCCCGACAGGTTCGATCGCGCTGCGCCAGCATTCGCGAGCTGTTTCGCTCTTCCTTGCGAATGCGGCCGGACCGCATCATCGTCGGCGAGTGTCCAGATTGCCCGGTTCAAGCGCACCGGGCGGCGACGGGTCATCGAAATTTCCGAGATCAAGGGCCTCAATGATGACGGCCAGTATATCGTCGAGAGCATCTACAAGCTCGACGGCGGCGGCCATTCCAATTCGGATGGCGAGCTGCGCTGGACAGGCGCCGTGCCGAGTTTCGCCACGGAAGCCTTTGAGGAGTTGGGAGCCGGCCTGACGGAGTTGCTGAGCTGGATGAAGCCCGCGGCGACCGCTCACCGGCCTGAGTAAAAGGCGGGATCGGTCTGGCCGATCTTGGCATGATGGCGAGCGACCTCGCCGTTCATCTCCCTGACCTAAGCTGCGATCTTCTGCCAGACGGAGACATGTCGATCGCTGACCTTTGTGAACGGCTCCTTTTTCCAGCCGCCCCATCGGGCTTTGAGTTTCAGGCCGGCCAACCGCGCCATGAGATCGAATTCCGCTGGCCATGCATAACGAAACGGGACCGCGAAGCGCCTGTAGTTTCCGTCCCGCATCCGGATGTGATGGGACGTGAAGTTCTGGCTTACTACATCGTACTCGTCGACGCCCCAATGCGTGTCGCTGCGGTCGAACGCCAGGATCGTCTCGCCGAGCGGAAGCCGCTGAAGCGGCGGGACGCCCACCTCGATCAGGAAGTGCCCGCCAGTTTCAAGGTGCGCGGCCGCATTCTGAAAGCAGGCGACCTGGGCTTCCTGCGACGTCAGATTGTTGATCGTGTTGAAAGCCAGATAAACGAGGGAGAAGCGCCTGTCGACACGGGTTGTCGCCATGTCGCCGATCACCACCGGAATGTCGGCGCCGCCCTCTTTGGCGCTAAGGCGCGACACCATCGCTCGCGAGAGCTCGATGCCTTCTACCTCCACCCCTTTGCGCGCGAGGGGGAGCGCCAGGCGCCCGGTACCGATCGCGAATTCCAGCACGCGCCCGCCGCCTGCGAACTCGGCCAGGAGATCGACCGCCGGATCGACGACCTCCGGGGCCGAGATCCCGTCAGCGTCATCGTAGGTAGCCGCGACCTCATCGTCAAAAAAACCGTCGTCATGCATCTTGCTTACCTCTCTGATAGCGGAGGACCGGTGGTGGCGATCACCTTGCCCGCCGCTTCGCGGGCAACGCGTCAATTGGTCCTAGCGATCGCGCCAGCTCGCCAATCTCGTGGCGGGCGACGCCAATGTCTTCCAGATCGCGGTCCGACAGCCACTGCAGTGCCTGTTCCGTTTCGCGCCTTTGCCACCAGAGGAGGAGGGCGGGCGCTGCAAACCGCAAAGCTGCCATCTTCGTCAGAAGGCTGGGAGCAAAACGATCCGAAATTTCAATGTGCCGGAGTTCGAATGTCATAACCTACGTCCAAGTTGTGTTGCGGTGATATCAATCTAGCGAAATGCGATCCGACGTGTTATCGGCAGTCTGTCAAATTATGTCTGTGAGACGCCATGATTGCCCGCGACAACCTGACCAACGTTCATCTGCCGGAAGACGCATTTGGAGATTATCCGCACACCGCCGTCGCCCAGGGTGGCGCAGAGCCCGCCGGGCGAACCTATTCTTTCCACGTGCACCACCGCGCTCAGCTCTTCCAGATCGTGCGCGGTTCGCTGCGGCTCGAGACCGAGCGGGGCTACTTCATCGTTCCGCCTGAACGTGCCGTATTCGTGCCATCAGGCGTCCTCCACGAGGTGACATACCTGCAGGAAACGGAGCGCAGCTACCTCTTCTTCCGGCCCGACGCGGTCGTTAACCTGCCCTCCGAGGTCTCAGTGATCGGTACGACGCCGCTCCTGCGCGAACTTATCCTGGCCTTCCTGGAAATACCGCGCGCGGATGCCGGGAGTGCCCCTGCCGAACGGCTCGTCGCCGTCATTCTCGACCAGCTTCAGACGAGTACGGTCGCGCCGCTGTCGCTTCCCTCGCCGGCATCCGAACGCCTCCGCAGCATCGCTTCGGACATCCGCAGCGAACCGGGTGCCGATTGGCCACTCGATGAACTTGCCTCGCGTGCGGCCATGTCCCCCCGCAGCTTTCAGCGCCATTTCCAAACCGAGACAGGCATGAGTTTCCGCGCCTGGCGTCAGCAGGCGAAACTCCTCAAAGCGGTGGAGTGGCTCGCCGCCGGCCGAAGCGTCGGCGATATCGCCTTCTCGCTCGGCTACTCCGGTCCCAGCGCCTTCATTGCGGTGTTCCGGACGGCCTTCGGTGTCTCTCCCGGACAATATTTCCAGGGAGGCTTTCCGGGCCATGGTGCCGCATCCCCGGCGCGGCCGGCGTAATGACGCGTCCTCCGGCGGGCGACAGCAAAAAGCGCGCCGCGACCGCCAGCGCCAGCAGCGCGAGGGAGAGGGCGAAGGGTTGCGCCCGCGCGAGCCTGCGCACATCAGGCACGGATACCCTTCGCCCGATCCCGCGGCAGCCGATATCCGATCACCAGCGGGAATGTTGACGCTTCCGTAATCACGGCAAGCGCCTTTGCTTTGCCGGGCGGCTCTTTTCTCATAGGATTTCTGCGCCATCTCTTGCCGGGGCAACCAGACAGGGTGCTGTATGGACGAGACAATCGAACAGCTTCTCCATCTTTCCGCACAGACGGAAACGCTGATGGCGGTCTATGATGGCGATGACCGGCTGCGCTATGCCAACAGCGCCTTCCGCTCGGCCTATTTCATCGAGCCGGAGGAGACGCCGCTCTGGCCGGATCTGATGCGGCGTAATTTCGAGCTCGGCCGCGGCACCGTCATCCGCACGGAGAATTTCGAGGAATGGCTGCGCTCGACCCAGTCGCGCCGCGGCAAGATTGGCTATCGCGCCTTCGAGACCGATCTTGCCGACGGCCGCTGGCTGTGGATGACCGAGGCGGTGCAGAAGAACGGCTGGATGCTCTGCATCGCCAGCGACATCACCCGTCTCAAGGTTCATGGCCGCACCGTCCGGCAGGATCGCGACCAGGCGATCAAGGCCTCCTACACCGACGAACTCACCGGCGTCGCCAACCGCCGCTTCGTCATGGCGCGCGTCGAAGACATGCTTGAAGCCGCCCGGCATGGCAGCAGCGGCTGCCTCGCTGTCTTCGACATCGACAATTTCAAACGCATCAACGACCGGCTCGGCCACCACGCCGGCGATCTGGTGCTGCGCGATTTCGCCCACCGCATCCACCAGAATGTCCGCCGCAACGACTGTTTCGGCCGCGTCGGCGGCGAGGAATTCCTGCTGGTCATGCCGGCCACCGGCTCGGAAGACGCGCTTGCCATGGTCGAGCGCATGCTGACGGTGATCCGCTTTTCCCGGCCGCTGCCGGACTCGCCGGACTTCAGCTACACCTGCTCCGCCGGCATCGCCGCGTGTGTGCCGACAGACAGCGCGTCGGAGCTTTATCGGCGCGCCGATCAGGCGCTTTATGATGCGAAGATGAGCGGAAGGGACAGGGTGCGGGCGGCGTAGGGCGCTGATGCTGGTTCAGGTCCGCGGGCTCCGAACTCAGCCGCGCCCCTAAACATCGCAGACGATATATTGATGATCGGAGACGCTTCCGGCGGGCTGGACGATGACCGTGGCGGGGCCCAGCCCCGGCGAGCAGATGGCATAATCCAGCTTCGAATCATGAGAAGGCAAGGTCGCTGCGTTGGGCGGGCAAATAGTGCCCGGCGGCGGCACGGGCCATGCTGCCGCCGACGGAGCGCGGTTGTAGTCGCCGACGGCAATCCAGGGCGGTGCCGCCGCAGCCCCCGGGACCAAGGGGGCGACTGATATGCCGGCCATAAGAGCGGGGGCGTCGGCCCCGCCGCCGCTCAAAGCATGCAGCGTATAGATGCGGCGAATTGCGCCGCCCGTCAGCCTGACTTCAAATCCGATCGCGCCGCGTGATGCCGCGGCGCCGGCCGCGGGGATGTAGATCAGATGCGGAGTTTCGATGCTGTCGCGGATGCAGATGCAGAGATTGCAGCGATTGCCGCCCGGATCGGTCTGCAGCCAGAACACTTTGACGATCAGAGGCTCCCTCCCGACTGCCCAGCTGCCGATGAACATCAGCGCCGCAGGCGGCGGCGCCACCCCTGCGAGCCAGGGCGGATAGTTGGCGGGATTGTATGCGGTAAAGGAGCCGCCGGTCGGCGGAGACGGCCCGGCTTCCTGAATGCAGACGATGTCGGCTGCCACCCTGCGGTCGAGGAAGAATTGCGAAATCACCCCCACGAACTTGCTCTGGCCCGTCCCCACGTTCGAGCCCTGCATATTGATGCCGACGATCCTCATCGTTGCCAACTCAGGTAGTGTTGAAATAAAATGCAATATATGGTTGTTTATCTGAAAAGGCAACGGAGGTGATGCATGCGCTCGCTTTATCGGAAAACGCTGTACAGCAGCTGGCCCTTGCCGGCCAACCTGCATTCGGACGCAACCTCGGACGCCCCGCCGCCGCCGGTCGGAGTGTTCACGATCCTCAACGGCTTCGACATCCCCATCTATCTCAGCTCCATGCTCTCGCCCGCAAGCAAGAGCTACGTCGCTCCGGGGGATCCCGGGCAACTGGCCTTCATTCAGGATGACGTCTGCATCCTGCAGGCGGCGCAGACGGGCTCCTATATGTGCTCGATCATAATGCAAACTGACGGCGAGATCGTCCCCGCCAACTACATGCTGCTGACTTCGCCTAATGACATTGGCCCGGTGCCGCAGCCCACAGCAAGCATGCTCGTGCCGCCCGATTCCCCGCGTGTGCTGGTGGGATGCTCCACGCTTGCAGACGGCAAGACCGTCCTGCGCGAACAATTCTGGGATCGGCAGGGGGATTCCTGCACCCTGGCGCCCGGCGAGAAAAAGACGATCACCACCACGGTGACGACAGGCCGGCAGGAGACTTCCACCCACGAAAGCACCTTGGCAGCGAGCCTCGGCATGAACGCGAACGTCGGTTTCGGCCCGTTCTCGGCAAGCGTGTCGTCGAGCCTGAGCATGACCTCGCGCTCTTTCCAGCAGGTGACCGTGAGCGAGCAGAACACCGCCTATTTCGCCGACGAGCTGACCAATCCCTATACCGATCAGGCCTGCCTGGTGCTGCGCTGGCAACTGACCGATGTCATCACCATCTTCCAGCCCGACGGCCCACCCTGCGGCTCGGTAATCATCGGCGAAAGCCCGATCATCACGGAGTTCTATGGGATCAAGGATCTGCCGCAGACGCTGCCGAGATTCGAGCTTGCCGACGAGGATTATGCGCTGATCGCCCATTGAGGGGAGTGACGGGCGTTTTCTCGGCGTTTGCTTGTGCTGTCTACGCTAGGCGAAGGTCGTTTCGGCGCCACCATAAGCCCACGATTAGGTTCCCCGTGAGGTAAAGCCGCGGGATCCATCTTGATGCTGTGTCATTCAATTCTCTTCGGATGGAGGATACAAGCGCCGTATCTGAATCGGCCTCGCCGTGCTACGCATCGGCCATGGGATTCGGGGTTTTCATCCACCGTTCAGATTCGATCTACAACGATAGGCCGGCGGAACAATATCAGTTCCCGCGCCAGTATCTCGGTCGCGTGCAAGCCTGCCTCGGAGATTGGATCATTTACTACCAGCCGCGCAAGATGGCCGCGACCCGCGGCTATTTTGCTGTCGCCAAGGTAGCCCAAGTCATTCCGGATCCGGAGGTATCGGGCATGTATCTGGCACTCATCGAGCCAGGCAGCTACCTCGATTTCATCAATGCCGTTCCCTTCAGTGGGCCAGACGGTGTTATCGAGCGAAGCGTGCTGAATGAGGAGAGGCGAATATCCGGCAGAGCGCAGGCAGCTGTGCGGCCAATATCCGCAGCGGATTTCAACCGCATCGTGTCGATTGGCTTGGACGAGCATGAGCCCGAGCTTCCTCGACTGGGTGAGCCGGCAGCAACTCGTCCTGCCGACGGATTTGAAGAAGGAGCGCAGGCGCCGTTTCTGTTTGCGCAAGAGCGCGATCGGATTACACAGCTCTCGTCGCGGATTGTTCGCAATCGGCTGTTTCGCCGGCTCGTTCTGCAGGCTTATGACAAACGGTGCGCAATCACTGGCCTGAAGCTGATAAACGGTGGCGGACGTGCGGAAGTCGATGCTGCGCATATTCGCCCCGTGGAGGCAAACGGACCCGATATCCTCACCAACGGCATCGCTCTGTCTGGCACCGCGCATTGGATGTTCGACCGCGGGCTGATCAGCCTCTCGGATGAGCTTGATATTCTGATCTCGCGGCAAGCCAACGATCCGGAAAGCATCCGAGGCCTGATCAACAAATCTGGAACGGCGATCGTGCCTTCGCGATCGTTCGAGCGGCCTCATCCTCATTTTCTCCAGTGGCATCGCCAAAATTGCTTCAAGCAGTAACGAGGCTCGCCGGTGAGGACAAGTGAGCGGGCAGTTCACCAAACGAAAGCACTTTGACGGCAAATTTCGGCATCAATGCCAGCGCGATTTTGGATGGCTCAGAATACAGGCGGAGATTTGCTTTTGATATTCAAGCAGAACTCCTCGAGGATCTTTGTGAGCTCTTGCCCAGCCTTGCTCTGCATACGAGACTAGCACACGAACTTATAGTATTATGCCTAGACAATCCCAAAACTAGAACAAACAGGGAGCGTATTTAAGCGTGAGATGAGATAATCAAATTGTCCAACAGGATAGATGCCCGCCGACGCCTAACCGTAGACACCCGTCATTGTGCGATACCGGCCTTGCACAGCCCCTCCATGGCGAGGTCGAAATCGGCGGGGTTCTTGAAGGGCAAGACTTTGCGGCGGTATTCCAGGGAGAAGTCGGGATTGACGCGCAGCACCTCTTGCCACGTCGCCCGAGCCTCTTCAAACCGGCCGAGGTGTCCGTAACAGGCGGCCAGAAGCGCGCGCGAGACGTCGGTGACGGGATTGCGGCTCACGCGTTTCACCAGCAATTCAACGGCCTCGTCGTATCGTCGCAGCTGAAACCAGGCCCAGGCCTGAAAGTGGAGAACGATATCCGGAAAGTACGGGTTCAGGATTATCGCCCGATCGAAACAGGCGAGTGCCTCGTGGGATCTGCCCGAATAGAGAAGTGCCTCGCCGAGGCTGACCTGCCCTTCGGCGAAGTTCGGGTTGAGGCTTATCGCCCGCTCGGCCTCGCCGATGGCTCTATCGTGCTGCCGCGAGTACAGCCTGACCACACTCAGTGCCCAGTGCGCGACCGGGTCGCTCTCATCCCGCGCCACCGCCAGCATCGCAGCCTCTTCGGCCTGCTGGAGCGAGCGCTGCGGCGACGCGCTCCACCGGTTCAGGTAATCGAGCCCGTGGGTCAGGGCGAGAAAGGCGTGCGCCGAGGCGAAGTTCGGGTCTAGTTCGACGGCATGCTGCAAAAGCTCGCGGGCGTCGCTGTTGGTTTGCTTCGTCAGCCGGTGCCACAGCTCCCGGCCGCGCAGGAAACAGTCATAGGCCTCGGGGTGCCCGGTCTGCCCTGGCACCAGCCTTTTCCGATCGCCCTCTGTCAGGTTGACCGCCAGCGCGTCGACGATCTGCTGGGTGACATCGTCCTGAACCGCGAATATGTCCGTCAGGTCGCGATCGAACCGCTCCGCCCATATATGTCCGCCTGTGGTCGCGTCGATGAGCTGCGCGGTGATGCGCACCCTGTTTCCCGATTTGCGGACGCTGCCCTCAAGAACATACCGCACGCCAAGATTCGTGCCCACCTCCTGCACATGGACGTTCCTGCCCTTGAAGGTAAACGACGAATTGCGGGCGATGACGAAGAGCTGCCTCAACTTCGATAGCGCCGTGATGATGTCTTCCGAGATGCCGTCGGCGAAGTAGTCCTGTTCGGCGTCACCGCTCATGTTGGCGAAGGGCAGGACGGCGATCGACTGCTTCGGCGACGGTGCTGTCGCCGGCTGGCTTGTCGCGATTTGCGAGGTCGCGGCTGCCTTGGTCTCGGCGCTGCCAACCTGCAGCGAATAAATCCGGATCGGCTCGGCAATGTTCTTGAGTTGCTTGTTGCCGAGATCGCTGACCGAAAGGTCGAGCCTCGCCTTGACCTGGCGATAGGCATCCTCGGACAGGCAGATCGCGCCCGCCGCGGCGACGCCCTCCAATCGCGAGGCGATGTTGACGCCGTCGCCCATCAGATCGCCGTCGCTTTCCTCGACGACATCGCCCAAATGGATGCCGATCCGGAACTCGATGCGACGGTCCTGCGGCACGCCGTCATTGCGCTCGACCATACCGTTCTGCACCTCGATGGCGCAGCGCACGGCGTCCACCACACTGCGGAACTCGACCAGCGCACCATCGCCGGTTCGCTTCACCACCCGGCCATGGTGCACGGCGATCGTCGGATCGATGAGATCGCTGCGCAGTGCCCGTAGCCTCGCCAGGATGCGTTCCTCGTCGGCGCCCGCAAGCCGGCTGTACCCAACCACGTCCGCGGCCAGGATTGCAGCCAGCTTTCGGATCTCGCTCATGGCGCCGTCTCCTCGCTGCCAGAATAGCAGGGAGGCAGAGGGCAAGAAAGAACATTCGGCCGCTGCTTACAGCGATCCCGGTTGCGATCGAGCTGGACGCAGCCGACGTTGCAGCGCCATGCAATGACGGCTCTGTCGGCCTTCCGGCTGCAAGACGCGCTCGTTCCGAAAGTGACGGGGTCAGGTCACGAGCATAGCCCTGAAATTGCGAGCCCGCTTCCGAGCCCTAAACCAGTCATTCCAGCCAAGCCGGTGTCGGCGCTCATAGCGAACTAAACCACCTCACCAAACTCCGCCGCCAACACCGCATCCTTCAGCGCCCTTGAATACGCATGCTGCGGATCATCCAGCACCGTCCGCGCCCGCCCGCGTTCAACAATCTCACCCTTGCGCATGATGATAATATTGTCGCTGACGTAATACGCCGTCGCCAGATCATGGGTGATGTAGATGATCGAAAGTCCCAGCTCGTTTTTCAGCCGGCCGAAGAGGTTGACGATCGCCATGCGGAGCGACGCGTCGACCATCGAGACCGGTTCGTCGGCCACCAGCAGGCGCGGCTCAGGGATCAGCGCCCGGGCGATGGCGACGCGCTGCAGCTGGCCGCCGGAGAGTTCGTGGGGGAAGCGGCCCTTCACCTCTTCCAGCGTCAGGCCGACGTGGTGGAGGGCGGTATCGGCCATCTTCTCCACCTCCCGCCGGTCCGGCCGCTTGCCGGAGGCGGAGAAGTTGCGGGCGGTCTCGAAGAGGTAGCGGTCCACCCGCTTCAGCGGGTTGAAGGCTTCGAAGGGGTTCTGCAGCACCGGCTGCACCTCCTTCATGAAGGCCTTGCGTTCGGCCCTGCTGTGGATCGCCACGGTCTTGCCGGCAAATTGCAGCTCGCCTTTGGTCGGTTCGGCCTGGCCGAGGATCATCGCCGCCACCGTCGACTTACCCGAGCCGGATTCGCCGACGATCGAGAGGATCTCCGGCTCGTCGCCGATCTCGAAGCTGACATCCTTGACGGCGGTGATCAGCCGCCGGCCGAGCATGCCGCCCTGGCGGTAGATTTTCGTCACATGCGAGAGGCTAAGCAGAGTCACACCTGATCCCCCGTAACCGCAAAACACGCCACCCGCCGCTCCGGCGCGACGGTGACCAAGGGCGGAACCTTCTGTGAGCAGATTTCCATGCGCTTCGGGCAGCGCGGGTGAAAGCGGCAGCCCTCCGGCGGCATGGCGAGGTTCGGCGGCCGCCCCTCCAGCGAGGGCCGGGTGGTGGGGTCGCCGATCTTCGGCAGGCTGCCGACGAGATGCTGGGTATAAGGGTGGAGCGGCGCGCTGAAGAGTTTTGATGTCGGCGCTTCCTCGACCAGCCGGCCGGCATAGACGATGCCGATGCGGTCGGAGACCGTCGCATGCACGCCCATATCATGGGTGACGAACAGGAAGGACGAGCCCATCTCGCGCTGGATGTCGCGGATCATCGACAGGACGTCACGCTGCACGATCACGTCGAGCGCCGTCGTCGGCTCGTCGGCGATGATGAACTCAGGCGTCAGGATGGTGGCGAGCGCAATGGTCATGCGCTGGCGCATGCCGCCGGAGAGTTCGTGCGGATAGGCGTCGAGCAGCTGCGGATCGAGCTTCAGCCGCTGCAGGTGGTTGGCGACCTTTTCGAAGAAGATCGCTTTGCTCACCTTCATGTGGCGGAAGGCGAAATCGGTGAAGGAATGGCGGATCCGGCGCACCGGATTGAGCACATTCATCGAGCCCTGCATGATATAGGAGAGATGCTTCCAGCGCAGCGCCACGCGCTCCTCCGGCGTCATCGCGTAGAGATCCTGGGTGCCGCCGCCGAAGTGGAATTTGACGCTGCCGGAGACGACCCGGAGCGGCGGCCGGATGGCGCCGGCAATGGTCTTGATCAGCGTCGTCTTGCCGCTGCTCGATTCGCCGGCGACGCCATAGACCTCGCCGCGGCGGATCGTCAGGCTGATGTCGTCGACGGCGCGCACCTCGCGATCGACGCCATAGAGGAAGGCGCGGTAATAGGCTTTCAAGTTGTCGATTTCGACCAGGTTCTCCATGCTAACTTCCCATCCGGTTCAGCCGGCTGCGCGGATCATTGTATTCGTTCATCGACATGGAGAGCAGGAACAGCGCCAGGAAGAGAATGACGATGACGGCAACGGGGGCGGCCACCCACCACCAGATGCCCGAGATCAGCGCCGAATGCGCATTGGCCCAGTAGATCATCATGCCCATGGTCGGCGTCTCGATATCGGTGAACCCAAGCACCGAAAGCGTGATCTCCATGCCGATCGACCAGATCATGTTGTTCATCGTCGTGGCAAAGACGATCGGCAGCACATAGGGCAGGTGCTCTTCGACGAGGATCTTGCGCATCGTCATGCCGGAATAGACGCTCTGGGTGGTAAACGGCCGGCTCTTCAGGCCGAGCGCCACCGAGCGGATCAGCCGCGCATCATAGGACCAGCCGAGCGAGGCCATGATGACGATCAGCGCCACCCAGGTCATGTTGTCCTTCAGCACGAAATAGAAAAGGATCAGCAGCGGAAATTGCGGGATGACCATGACGCTGTCGTTGATCGCCATCAGCACCCGGTCGACCGCGCCGCCGGCGTAACCGGCGACGAGGCCGACAACGAGCGAGATGATGCGCGAGAGAAAGGCGACGCCGATGCCGAAATAGAGGGTGTTGCGGAGGCCGGTCGTCAGCTGCCAGAAAACGTCCTGGCCGCGCGAGGTCGTGCCGAGCCAATATTCGCCGTCCGGCGGCATGTCGGGCGGCAGGAGATAGATGTCGGTCGCGCCATAGGGCGAGAAGTAAGACAGGATCACCAGGCCGACGATGACGGCAAAGAGCAGCAGGCCGCAGAGGAATTCCATGTTCTGGCGGGCGAGGTCGCGGATGATGGTAAACATGGCTATTCCACCTTGATGCGCGGATCGATCAGCGGGCTCAGCACGTCGATGATGAAGACGGCGGCGGCGACGCCGACGATCGACAATGCGCTGAGGCCGAGCACCAGGCTGTAGTCGCCGGCATGCACCGCTTCGATCAAGAGATTGCCGATGCCGGGATAGCCGAAGACGATTTCGGTGATGACGGTGCCGTTGAAGATCGCGCCGAGCGACATGGCAAGCCCGGTGAACTGCGGCACCATGGCGTTGCGGGCGATGTAGGAGCGCAGGATCTTGCCCTTGGGAACGCCGCCGAGCTCGGCAAAGACGACATAGTCGTCGGTGATGATGTTGGAAACCAGCGCCCGCATGCCGATCAGCCAGCTGCCGGCGCCGACCAGGATGAGTGACAAAGCCGGCAGGATGGAGTGTTTGAGGATATCGAGGACGAGGGCAAAGGAGAGGTCGAGATTGGCGTTCATCTCATAGCCGCCATTGATCGGCAGCACCGGCCAGATGAAGCCGAAGACGATGAGCAGCACGAAGGCGAGGATGTAATAGGGAATGGGCAGCATCGCGATGAAGACGAGGCTGACGGCCTTCAGCACCATGTCCTTGCGATAATAGCCGGCGAGCGCGCCGATCGCATTGCCGAGCACGAAGGTGATCAGCGTCGACACCGTCATCAGCCCGATCGTCCAGGGCAGCGAGCGCAAGATGATGGTGGAGACGGGGGTCGGAAAGGCCGAGAGCGAGGGGCCGAGATCGCCGGTCGCCAGCCGCAGCCAGAAATGCAGATATTGTTCCCAGATCGAGCCCTGCATGCCGTAAAGCTCGCGCAGCGACTGGCGCATCAGTTCGATCGCATTGGGATCGGACTGGCCCATCTGGGTGATGGCGCCTATGCTTTCTTCGACCGGGTCGATCGGGGTCAGGTGGGTGACGAAGAAGGTGATCGTCACGCCGAGAAAGACGACGAGCAGAAACTGACCGAACCGCTTCAGCACAAAGATCAGATAGGGCGTCATAAGGCAGTGGTTCCTCTCTGCTTCCCTTCTTGAAAGGATCGACGAGCATGGCAACCGAGGCACATGCCCGCCGATAAGGGGCCGGCGCGATGGCTTACGCGCCGGCGTTGGGAGGGTTATTGCGGTTGAGCCGGCTTCAGCTTGACCATCATCAGCCGCGAATTCGCCCAGTTCGGCACCGGATCGGTATAGGGGTCCTTGATGGTGGGATAACCGGTCCAATAGGTCGTATCCATCGAGGTGAAGACGTTATAGGACATCAGCGGGATCGTCGGCATTTCGCGGGCGACCAGCTTCAGATAATCCTTGCCGAGCTCCATGCCCTTGGGGTCGTCGGCGCTGATGCCGCGGATGCTCTCGATGATCTTGTCGAGCTCCGGATTGGACCAGCGCTGCCAGTTGCGCGGCGGCTGAACCTCGCCCTTCTTGGCGACGAACTGCGAGTGCCAGCTGTCGAGGAAGAAGGAGAGGTCGGGATCGCCGCCCCAGGTTTCGACGCTCCAGGCGATCGCCACCTGGAAATCGCCGGGCTGCAGCGCCGTCTGCCACAGTTTTGCGGCCGGCACGGCTTTGGCGTCGATGCCGAAGGCCGCCCATTGCTGCGCGATCAGCGTGCCGGCGCGGGTGAAGACCGAACGCGTGTCGCCTTCGACCGTCATCCGGATCTTGAAGGGCTTGCCGTCAGGGGTCAGCCATTTGCCGCCTGATTTCTTGAAGCCTGCCTTCTCCAGCAGTTCGCCGGCCGCTTTCGGGTTCGGCTTCCACCAGCCGTAACCGAAGGCGCCGCTGATCGCTTCCGGATCGGTCGGGATCTGGTCCTTGAACTTCGGCTGCTTGCGCAGGATATCGGCGATCTGTTGCCCGACCGTCGGGTCATAGGGCTTGATCTTGCTCTTGCCGGTATCGATCTCGAAATCCTTCAGCCAGTCCTGCATCGGCGCCTGATAGTCTTTCATCGTCGCCGCCGTCGGCGGCACGCCGAGTGCCGAAAGCGTCGCCGCCCCGCGATAGCTCGCCATGTCGACCGCCTTGATGTCGATCAGGAGGGCGAGCGCCCAGCGCACGTCGGCCTTGTCGAACGGCGCTTCCTGGGTGTTGAAAATGACCGCCGGCAGCGTCGGATCCGGATGGGCGAAGGGGAAGCCCGGGAACCAGGTGTCGATGGTCTTCGACTTCTCCTTGAGGGTGAACATGCCCTCAGGCGTATTGTCGTGGATGATATCGAGATTGTGCTCGAGCTGGGCGATGGTGCGCTTATCCGGCGGGCCGGGATCGGTATAGGTCACATATTTCGGGGCCGGCTCGCCGAAGCGGGCAAGCGAGGTGCGCTGCCAGTCGTCGCGCTTCTCCCAGGTATACCATTTGCCCTGCGGATCGTAGGCCTTCAGCTTGTAGGCGCCGAGCGAGACGGGATTGGCGAAATCATAGCGCAGCGGATCTTCGACCTTCTCGAAGACGTGCTTCGGCATGATCCAGGCGCCGTTCCAGCGCACGGTGAAGATCGCATGGAAGCGCGAATTCGGCTTCCTCAGCTTGAAGACGACCGTCTGCGGATCGGTCGCCTCGACACTTGCCACCTGCACCGAGAAGGCCGCGCTCCAGACCATGCCGGGATGGTCCATCTGCGTCTTGACGGTATAGACGACGTCGTCGGCGGTGAATTCCACGCCGTCGCTCCAGTAGAGCCCCTTGCGCAGTTTCACGGTCATTTCGGTGAAGTCGGCATTATATTGCGGCTTGTCGGCGGCGAGCGAATTGTCCCAGGCCGCGCCGCCAAGCCCCTGTTCGGGGTCGATATACCAGAGCGTATCCATGGTCAGCTGCTGCAGGCCGGTGGAAACACCGCCGCCGCCATTGACCCAGATGTTGAACCAGCCGGGATTCTTGATGGTCCCTTCCGGATTTTCAACGATGAGCGTCTCCTTGCGCGGCAAGGAGGTGTAGTCTTCGGCCGTGGCCAGACCGGTCAGACCGAGTGTCGCCAGCACGAAGCCGAATGCAAACCTCTTCCACTTTTGCATGAACTCCTCCCTTGTAAGCGACGATGCGGCGGCCCCAAGGCACGCATGGGCATGTCGCGGTTTCGGTTCGCAGAAGCAGGACTTGCGAGCCCTAGTCTTCGGCGAACCATCCTCCGGCCGCCTGCCTCCTCGCAGGGGGCCGATTTCTCAGCCGGGGCTTAACCCGGCGGCGGCTGTCACACCGACAGCCGGATGACGTTATAGGACAGCGGCTTCAGCGCCGCCCGCACCCGTCCGTCCTCGATCTTGGCGCTCTCGACCTGCGTGGGCACGACCGTCTCCGGCCGCCGCGCCGTGTTGACGGCTTCGAGATCGCCATGGGTCATCTCCACCTGCTCGATCAGCCGGGCGCCGCCGAAACCTTCGAGCCGCACGTCGAGATCGAGCGCCTTGTCCGGATGGCGGTTGACGGCAAAGAAGGTCAGCGACCGGCCATCCTCGGAATGCACCGCCGAGACATCGAGATAGGGAACCTCGTTCTCTTCGTCGCTGTCATAGGTCGGGCCGTCGACGACGAGTTGCAGCGCCGATCCGCGGCCATATCGCGAGGCGTAATAGAAGGGATAATAGATCGTCTGGCGCCAGGCCGCACCACCGTCCTCGGTCATGATCGGCGCGATGACGTTGACGAGCTGGGCGATGCAGGCGATGCGCACCCGGTCGGAGCGGCGGATGAAGGTGTTGAGGATGCCGCCGACCTGCAGCACGTCCTCGAAATTATAGATGTCCTCGAGCAGATGCGGCGCATCCGGCCACTCGTCGCGCGCCAGGATCTCCTTGTCCTGCTGGTTGGAATGATACCAGACGTTCCATTCGTCGAAGGAGATGCCGATCGTCTTCTTCGAGCGCTTCTTCGCCTTGATGTAATCGATCACGCCGCCGATCGTGGTGATGTAGCGGTCGAGCTTGGTCGCCCGGGCGAGATAGTTCAGCGTGTTCTTCTCGCGATTGGCGAAATACATATGCAGCGAGATGTAGTCGGCGCTGTCATAGCACTGGTCGAGAACCTCGGCCTCCCACTGCGGATAGGTCTTCATGTCGGAATTCGACGAGCCGCACACGACGAGCTCGAGCGACTTGTCGAAGCCGCGCATGGCTTTCGCCGTCTCGTCCGCCAGCCGGCCATATTCATAGGCCGATTTGTGACCGACCTGCCAGGGCCCGTCCATCTCGTTGCCGAGGCACCACAATTTGACGTCGTGCGGATTGGACCAGCCGTGCTTGCGGCGCAGATCCGACCAATAGGTGCCGCCGGGATGATTGCAATATTCGAGGAAGTTGCGGGCGGCGTCGAGGCCGCGCGAGCCGAGGTTGACGGCAAGCATCGGCTTGGTATTGGCCTTCTTGCACCAGTCGACGAATTCGTTGACGCCGATCTGGTTGCCTTCGCGGGTGCGCCAAGCAAGGTCGAGGCGAACCGGGCGCTCCGAGCGCGGGCCGACGCCGTCTTCCCAATTATAGGCCGAGACGAAATTGCCGCCGGGATAACGGCAGTAGGGCGTATCGAGCTCACGCACCAGATCGAGTACGTCGCGGCGGAAGCCGTCTTCATCGGCGGTGGGATGTCCGGGCTCGTAGATGCCGCCGTAGATCGCTCTGCCGAGATGCTCGAGAAACGAGCTGTAGAGCCTGGCGTCAATAGTCGCGATGCGAAAATCGCGGTGGGCAACGACATTCGTCTTCAACGGATCCTCCCCGTTTATGTATCAGGATTTTTGTTTTCGTGCATCTAACTTGATATCAGGAATGTCGTAATGTCAACAAAAAGGCGGGTTTAGTCATACTAATGGAGTACGGCGATAAAATGCATATATTACAATCATATGGTTCAATTTAGCAGCTGCTGAAACTCGAAATAAATGCAGTTTTCAAATCAGGATATGCGATATTATAAATCAGACATGCAGCCGCATGATGATGTCCCGGCCGTGATTCCCGAAGCCGCGGCCGAAGATATTCACCCCGCCGGTATGGCCGGCATTCTCGGCGATGCCGACGCGCAGCCGGATGGAGGAATGCTGGCCAAGCGCCAGATCGCTGAGCGTGACATTCGATGCGGCGATACCGTCGATGAAGGTGCCGCGCGTCGAGATCCGCCAGGTCTTCATCGTCCCGTATTGCGAGCCCTCGAGCTTCCACCAGGCCGGTGTGAAGGCGCCGCGCTTGTCGCCGTAGTCGCCCGGCGACGTCCAGGTGCCGATCGCCATGCCGTTGACCCAGAGCGTGATGTCGGACGGCCAGTCCGGATTGGTGCCGGGCACTTCGGACGACAGCTCCAGCGAAAATTCGATCGCCCGGATGTCCTTGTTCAACACCTTGGCATTGTTGGGAAATTTATATTCGACATAACCGCGGCCGAACCATACGAGCCCGGCCTGCATGCGTTGCGGATCGAGGAAATAGTCCGGCACATCGAGCGGCCCGATGACGCTTTCGGTCGAGCACAGGCCACAGGGCGCGTGCACATCGCAGCTCGTATAGAGCCCGACCGGCATCTCGACCTCGATGATGTTGTTGGCCCTTTGCGCCGCGCTTTCCTCGAAGCTGATCAGGATTTCGCTGTAGACGGCCGAGCAGATCTTCTGGTTGCCCTTGCGCGCCTTGGCCAGCCTGGAATCCACCAGCCCCGCATCTTCCAGGATCTGGATACCGGTCGCGACGGTCGACTGGGGAAGAGAAAGCGCCTGGGCGATATCGTTGATGTTGAGCGGCCCCTTGGCGCACAGCAGCTTCAACATCTCGATGCGCGCCGGCGCCGAAAGCGCCCGAATGGCCTCGCTATTCTCGCCGGCGGCAATCGTTAAAAACGAACGTTCCATCACTTCCCCAGAGTTTCCGAAGTAATGATGTATATCGGAAATTATGATGCATCAAGCCATCGCAGGCGGCGGGGTTGGCATTTCTTTTGAAATTTGCCCATCTCCTTAGTGCAAGTCCGCCTCCGGCAGCAGATCCGCATCCGTCAGCGTCCCCAGGAAGGCGACGATATCGTCGATCTCCGGATCGGTCAGGACAGGCGAGTCGCCCGGCTTCCTGCCGAAGGGCGGGTCCTGGTTGAGGTTGGCCCAATAAGCCTGCGGCAGGTCGTCATACTTGCGGATCGTGCCGTCGGGATTTTTGGGGTACCAGCGGCCGGGATCGCTGTAGCGGGTTGCATAGAAAGAGACGACGTCGCGCAGTGAGTGGAAATAACCGTTGTGGAAGAAGCTCTTCTTCAGCACGACATTGCGCAGGGTCGGCGTGCGGAAGAGGCCGCAATATTCGCTGTGTCCGGCAAAATCTGTACGCTGAGGGCCGCAGAGGCCGAGATCGTGATAGCTGGAATCAGCGTTGGCCGGGATTGCCATGTTGCGGGGCGCGGCAAGGCCGAGGAAGCCGAAATCGGAAAACTGCGGCGGCTCGCCGTCATTGGCGGGTTCGCTGAGATGGCAGCTCGAACAGTTGCCCTTTGCGGGATCCTCGAACAGCTGGCGTCCGCGCAATTCCTGCGCACTCAGCGTCGCCTTGCCGGCAAGGAAGGCGTCGTAGCGGCTGGAATAGGGATAGAAGTCCGGGCCGCTTTGCTCGAAGGTGGCGAGCGACTCGACGGCGGCGTCGAATGAATCTTCCGGGTTGTCGAACACCGTCTCGCCGAAGGCCGTCTTGATGTCGCCGGCGTAGGGCGCCCTGCGCAGCTTGGCCGCGACCTCGGCGGCGTCCTTGTTGCCCATCTCGAAGGGGGAGAGCAGCGGGATCTTCGCCTGGTCGGCGCCGTGATCGACCCGGCCGTCCCAGGTCAACCCGCCGGTCGGGCCATTGTCGACGCTTTCGTCGCCCTCGTCCTCGGAATCGTAAAAATGCTCGCTGAAGGACGGCACCGCCTGCAGATAACGCAGCGTCGGCACGGCGCGCAGGCCCGGCCGATCCATCTGGTCGCCGCCCATCTCGACCGGCATGGCCGATGCCGAGCCGAAGGCATGCGCCGGGTCGTGGCAGGAGGCGCAGGCCTGCAGCCCCGAGGCCGACAGCGACGGGTCGAAGAATATCTTGCGGCCGAGCGCGGCCAGCGTTTCGGCCCGGGCAAAGGCTTCGGCGCGCGACATCGGGCCGGGATGCACACCGGCTGCCGCGCTGCTTTGCCGCAGCGGCAGAATGGCCAGACAAAGCGCCGCCGCACCGATGCCGATCGCCAGACGGGGGCGCAGGAGCCTGAACGTCTTTGTCGTCATGATAGGGATTCCAATAGTTTAGCACTGGTTGCCACCATGATCGAACCTCGCTGCAACAAATTGATGACGGAGTCTGCTGCGACATGGCGGCAAGCCCGGCGTCACAAAGTTGATAGACGGCGGGACTAGCGTCGATGCGTCCCGAGAGGTCTCCCGCTCCCTCTAGCCAACGCCCCTAGCCATGAGGTCACGCCCGTGAAAAGACTGAAGCTCCTCAACTCGATCTGTCTCGCCGGACCGGCGATCGTGCCGCTCGCCATGGCGGCATCAGCCCAGGCGGCGCCTGCCGGTTACGACAAGATCGACAATATCGTCGTCATCTAAGCCGAAAACCGCAGCTTCGATAATCTCTATGGCAGCTTTCCCGGTGCCGACGGCCTTGCCAATGTCAGCGCCGAGCAGGCGCGGCAGCTCGACCGCAATGGCCAGCCGCTCCCCGAACTGCCGCCGGCCTGGGGCGGCCTGACTGCCAAGGGCGTAACGCCTGCCATCACCGAGGCGCAGTCGGCTCATCTTGCCAATGCCAGCTTCGCGATCGACGATCCCAAGGGCTTCGCGCAGGCGCCTTCGGTGATCACCCGCGACCTGTGGCATCGCTTCTACCAGGAGCAGATGCAGATCGATGGCGGAAAGAACGACAAGTTCGTCGCCTGGGCCGATTCCGGCGGCCTCGTCATGGGCCATTATGACGGCTCGATCCTGCCGATGTGGCAGGTCGCCAAGAAATACGTCCTCGCCGACAATTTCTTCCAGGGCGCCTTCGGCGGTTCGTTCCTCAACCACTTCGCGCTGGTCTGCGCCTGCGCGCCCTATTACCCCGACGCCGACAAGAGCCCGGCCAAGCCGACCATTGCCAAGGTCGATCCAGGCGGCACCTCGCTTGTAGTGGCCGACAACGCCCCGAAGTCGGCGCTGGACGGCGCTCCGAAATTCGTCTCCGACGGCAACCTGACGCCCGACTTCTACGCCGTCAACACCATGCAGCCGCCCTATCAGCCGAGCGCCAATCCGCCGGCCAAGGACGGCGATCCGGCCTTGGCCGATCCGGCGGCCGCGACGACGCTGCCGCCGCAGCATGCGATCACCATCGGCGATCTGCTGTCGCTGAAAGGCGTCAGCTGGGCCTGGTATAGCGGCGCCTGGCAGGCGGCGCTGGACGGCAAGAACACCACACCGGTGCCGAACTTCCAGTTCCACCATCAGCCCTTCAACTATTTCGCCAATTTCGCGCCCGGCACGCCGGCGCGCGCCGAACATCTGAAGGACGGCGGCCTTGCCGGCGAAGCCTTCCTGAAGGATATCGACGCGGGCAAGCTGCCGGCCGTTTCTTTCTACAAGCCGCAGGGCAATCTCAACGAACATGGCGGTTATGCCGATGTTTCGAGCGGCGACCAGCATCTTGCCGATATCGTCTCGCATCTCGAGAAGAGCCCGCAATGGGGCCATATGCTCGTCATCGTCACCTATGACGAGAATGGCGGCTTCTGGGATCATGTCGCGCCGCCGAAGGCCGACCGCTGGGGTCCGGGCAACCGCATTCCGGCCTTCATCATCTCGCCCTTCGCCAAGGGCGGCACGGTCGATCATACTCAGTACGACACGACCTCGATCCTCCGGCTGATCACCCAGCGCTACGATCTCCCGGTGCTGCCGGGTCTCGTCGCCCGCGACAAGGCGCTGACCGACAATGGCCATCCTGCGATGGGCGACCTCACCGCCGCGCTCGATCTGACGCATTGACGGCTGCGAGCGGCTCCGGCACGAACCGGGCCTCCGCCTAAAGACTTGCCGTCACCGACGCAGGAGCGGCCGCAATGCGACCTGCGTCTCCTGCAGCAGCTTGAGATAGCGCTCCTTCATGTCGGCAGCCGGAACGAGGGCGGCCGGCGCGCCGATGTTGATCGCCGCGACGGTTTCGCCGCGATCGTTTTCAACAGGCACGGCGATCGAGCAGAGGCCGATTTCCAGCTCCTGATCGATGATGGCATACCCCTCGGCGCGGACACGGCGGAATTCGGCGATGAGTTCCTCGGGGTCGGTCTTGGTATTGGCGGTGTTCCGCTTCAATTCGCTGCGGGCAAGCACGGCGCAGGCCTCGCTTTCGGGAAGGGCGGCGAGCAGCACCCGGCCCATCGAGGCGCAATAGGCCGGCAGGCGGCTGCCCGGTGTGAGATTGATCGACATCACCCGGCGCTGCGAGGCGCGGGCGATATAGACGATTTCGGTGCCGTCGAGCACCGAGGCCGAGGCGCTCTGGCCGGCGCGTTCCGAGAGATGATCGAGATGCGGCTGCAACAGCGCCGGCAGTGGCGTCGCTGAGAGATAGGCATGGCCGAGGCGCAGGATCTTCGGCGTCAATGTGAAGAACTTGCCGTCATAATCAGCATATCCGAGTTCGGCGAGCGTCAGCAGCGAACGGCGCACCGTGGCGCGATCGAGCTCCGTCAGCTTCGCGGCCTCGGCGATGGAAAGCCGCTGCCGCGTCTCTCCGAAGGACTCGATGACCTTCAGGCCGCGGGCAAAGCCGCTGACAAAATCCGTTTCTCGCATGATTCAAGTCCCCATCAGACGCATCAGTCTGTGCGATATACGAACAAATGTCAAATAACGCACAAAATATCTTGCCGCGGCGGCAACCGCGTTTTATCCCTGACCCTAGAACGAGCGAGGAGAGCCCACATGGACAAGACAGTCGGGAGCACGGCCGAGGCCGTCTCCGAGATCGGTGACGGCGCGACCGTCATGATCGGCGGTTTCGGCGGTTCGGGCGCGCCGATCGAATTGATCCACGCTTTGATCGACAAGGGCCCCAAGGACCTGACCGTCGTCAACAACAATGCCGGCAACGGCCGCATCGGCATCGCCGCGATGATCGATGCCGGCCTGGTCCGGAAAATGATCTGCTCGTTCCCGCGCTCCTCCGATCCGCGCGCTTTCACCGACAAATACCTGGCCGGCGAAATCGAGCTCGAGCTGGTGCCGCAGGGCACGCTCGCCGAGCGCATCCGCGCCGGCGGCGCCGGCATTCCGGCCTTCTACACCCCGACCGGCTACGGCACCGAACTGGCCGAGGGCAAGGTCATCGCCGAGTTCGACGGCCGCCGTTACGTGCAGGAGCGCTGGCTGAAGGCCGATTTCGCGATCGTCAAGGCCGCCGTTGGCGATATCCAGGGCAACCTCACCTACAACAAGGCCGGCCGCAATTTTAATCCGCTGATGTGCATGGCGGCGGCCAGGACCATTGCCCAGGTCTCTTCGATTGTGCCGGCCGGCGGCATCGATCCCGAGCATGTGGTGACGCCCGGCATCTTCGTCGACCGTGTCGTCGCCGTCCCCGATCCCCAGCAGGAAGAAGAGCTCATCCGAGCCGGAGTGGCCTACGCATGACCATCAACACTCGCGATGACATCAAGCTCTCCAATGCGCAGATCGCCTGGCGCGCTGCCCAGGACATCGCCGACGGCGCCTATGTCAATCTCGGCATCGGCTTTCCCGAAATGGTCGCGCGCTATCAGCCGCCCGGCCGCCAGGCGATCTTTCATACCGAAAACGGCATCCTGAATTTCGGCGAGCCGCCGGCCGAGGGCGAGGAGGACTGGGATCTGATCAACGCCGGCAAGAAGGCGGTGACGCTGAAGCCGGGCGCGGCCTTCTTCCATCACGCAGACAGCTTCGCCATGGTGCGTGGCGGCCATCTCGACGTCGCCATCCTCGGCGCCTATCAGGTCGCCGAGAACGGCGACCTCGCCAACTGGCGGGTGGGCACCAAGGGCGTGCCCGCGGTCGGCGGCGCCATGGATCTCGTGCACGGCGCCAAGCAGGTCTGCGTCATCACCGAGCACGTCACCAAGACCGGCGAGCCGAAGCTGGTGGAAAAGTGCAGCTTCCCGCTGACGGGTGTGGCCTGCATCACTCGCGTCTACACGAGCCACGCCGTCATCGACATCGTCAACGGCCGTTTCGTCCTGCGCGAGAAGCTGGCTGCGATGTCCGAGGAGGAATTGCAGGCCATGACCGGCGCGCGGCTGCATGTCGAGGGGCCGGTTGCCGACCTCATCGTTCCGAAGCTCTAAAGGGAAAGCCATGACCGAAGCCTTTATCTGCGATTATATCAGGACGCCGATCGGCCGTTTTGCCGGCGCGCTTTCCCAGGTGCGCGCCGATGATCTCGGCGCCGTCCCGCTGAAGGCGCTGATGGGGCGCAACGGCGCCGTCGACTGGGAAGCCGTCGACGACGTGATTTTCGGCTGCGCCAATCAGGCGGGCGAAGACAACCGCAATGTGGCGCGCATGTCGGCGCTCTTGGCCGGCCTGCCGATCGCCGTCCCCGGCACGACGATCAATCGGCTCTGCGGCTCCGGCATGGATGCGGTGATCACTGCCGCACGCGCCATCCGCGCCGGCGAGGCCGAGCTGATGATCGCGGGCGGCGTCGAAAGCATGTCGCGCGCGCCCTTCGTCATGCCGAAGGCCGAGACCGCCTTTTCGCGGGCGGCCGAGATTCACGATACGACAATCGGCTGGCGTTTCGTCAATCCTGTGATGAAGAAGCAATATGGCGTCGATTCCATGCCGGAAACCGGCGAGAACGTCGCCGAGGATTATCATGTCAGCCGTGAGGACCAGGACGCCTTTGCGGTGCGCAGCCAGGCGAAGGCGGCGGCCGCGCAGGCGAACGGACGGCTGGCGAAGGAGATCACCCCGGTGACCATTCCGCAGCGCAAGGGCGATCCCGTCGTCGTCGACAAGGACGAGCATCCGCGCGCGACGACGATCGAGGCGCTGGCGAAACTCGCCACACCTTTCAAGAAGGAGGGCGGCACGGTGACGGCAGGCAATGCCTCCGGCGTCAATGACGGGGCTGCCGCATTGATCATCGCTTCCGAAGCGGCGGCGCGAAAATTCGGCCTGACGCCGATCGCCCGCATCCTCGGCGGCGCATCTGCCGCCGTTCCGCCACGGGTGATGGGCGTCGGGCCGATCCCGGCCTCGCGCAAGCTGATGGCCAGGCTCGGCATGGAACAGGAACAGTTCGACGTGATCGAACTCAACGAGGCCTTTGCCAGCCAGGGGTTGGCGGTGTTGCGCGCGCTCGGCATTGCCGACGACGATCAGCGGGTCAACCGCAATGGCGGCGCGATCGCACTCGGCCATCCCCTGGGCATGTCCGGCGCCCGGATCACCGGCACGGCGGCGCTCGAGCTTCGAGAGTCCGGCGGAAAATTTTCGCTGTCGACCATGTGCATCGGCGTCGGGCAGGGGATCGCGATCGCGCTCGAAAGGGTTTGAGGGCGCCGCATCTCCAGATGAAGGTGTCGCGCCTCAGCCCCCGAACACGCTTTCCTGACGCCGTCGCAATGAGTTAAAGACGGTTTGGGGGAGCCGTAGTTTGTCATCCTCAGAGAAACGCCGGCTCAACGCGTCGAAGTCTGCGTCCGGATCCGCCGTAAGCAAGGCGATCTCGTCAAAGAAATCCAGTTCGGAGTCTGAAAGCGTTGAATTTGGTGCGGGTTGTGCACCCCAAACGTCCCACGGGAGGACTTCGTGACCGTTGAGGGTGGCGAGGTCGCGGATCAGGTTACCGGCGATGAACCACAGACCACGAAGCTGCGCGAACTCGATGCCGAACAAGTTCGGATTGAGTTCTCCGCGGCGGCATGTGCGCCAGGCGTCGGACGCGGTCAAGAACTGGTTGCGTGGGACGTCTTGAATGTCGAAGCCAATTCCAAGGTAGCGGATGAAAACCTCGTCGAGCTGGCTGTCCAGCAGCGCCCAGCGTCCATCACTCGTGTTCCAGTATTCGCAGACCCAGTGATCTTCGAATTTGCCAGGGTTAAAGTAGGCGCCGAACCCTCCCCGGCCGCGAGCGGGAACGCCGTGGTGGCGAAGGATTGCGATGGACAGTAACATGTAGTGGCGACAAATCCCGACCAGGCGCTTCGCGGGCGCCCGGGCGCAGGAGAGCGGGCGATCGTCAAGCGCCAGCAACGCATCAACCATCTCCTCGATAGGGCGGATATGGCTCTCGGCGCGGCGTGCTTCGGGAATCTTGTAACCATAGAGTGCTTCTGCGGCATGTTCATAGATCAGCAAAGCCTGCACGGTGCGGGCGACGCCCGACGGATCGGACGGCAGCATATCGAGGAGCGCGGAATGACGGCCCGGCGCGCTGAAGGGTGAATGCTTCGTATAGTATTGAAACGTGCGATGCTGGCCGCCCTCATCGTGCTCGCATTGGGCGGAAAGGATTGTGGCGTTCATGACAAACTCCTGTGGTCGAAAGCCAGTTCGCCTGTTCTGCCATAGCGTCTATTTCGGCACTTGATCCTGATTGCGGAGTTTTGTGCGCCTGATTCGTCCGCTGTCCATGTCGGGCCAGCATCCCGGCAGCGGGGTTCATCTGCGTCGGGCGGGGGATAGCATCGCGCTCGCCCACTCGAAGAGGTCTGAGGCCAGTTAAGCCTAGGGCTTCCGCCATGTGCAGCCATATCCTGGTCGGTTGCGCGCCGCGCCCTGCTTCTGTAGAAACCGGGCATGCTGATCCGACCCGCCAAAAACGACGATCGGCCCGCCATTTGGCAGATCATCGGTCCGACGATCCGCGCCGGCGAGACCTATGCGCTCGATCGCGATCTCTCCGAGACCGATGCGCTTGCCTACTGGCTGGGAACGGACCGCGAGACCTTCGTCGCCGAAGAGAATGGCGTGATCCTCGGCACCTATTATATCAAGGCCAATCAGGCGGGCGGCGGGCGCCATGTCTGCAATTGCGGCTATATGACCGATTCTGCCGCGAGCGGGCGTGGCGTCGCCCGCCGCATGCACGAACATTCGCTGGATCATGCCCGCGCCAGGGGCTTCCGGGCCATGCAGTTCAATTTTGTCGTCAGCAGCAATCGCCGCGCCGCTGAGCTCTGGCAATCGCTCGGCTTCGAGATTGTCGGCCGGCTTCCCGGCGTCTTCCTCCATCCAGCCGAAGGTTATGTCGACGCACTGGTGATGTTTCGCACCTTGTAGCACCTTACGGAAAAAAGATGTGACGGCGCTGTCGAAATCACAGCGGTTCGAACGTCTTTGATCGTAGGCGAGATGCGGCCGGCCGCATGCTTCGCGATCACTCCGTCGGCAAGGAGGTTTGAAGCCATGGGTGTTTCCTATCGTTGGGTCATTGTCGCCGTGGGCGCATTGATGTCGTGCGTGGCAATCGGCGCGATGTTCTCGCTGGCGATTTTTCAGGAACCGATCGCCAGCGCGACCGGCTGGTCGCATGTCGGGATCGCCAGCGCGATGACGCTGAACTTCATCGTCATGGGTATCGGCGGCTTCCTCTGGGGTGCTGCCAGCGACCGCTTTGGTCCGCGGATCGTGGTGATGATCGGATCCGTGCTGCTCGGTCTGGCGGTGGTGTTCGCCAGCCGCGCCGAGACGCTCACGCAGTTCCAGCTGACCTACGGGATGCTCGTCGGATTGGCCGCCAGCGCTTTTTTCGCGCCGATGATCGCGGCGACGACCGCCTGGTTCGACGAAAATCGCGGACTTGCCGTGTCGCTCGTCTCCGCCGGCATGGGCGTGGCGCCGATGACCATCTCGCCTTTCGCGCGCTGGCTCATTTCCGCCTATGAATGGCGTCCGGCGATGCTGATCATCGGCGTTGCCGTATGGGTGCTGCTGCTGCCGGCCGCCTTGCTGGTCAGGCGTCCGCCCTCTGTTGCCGCCGAAACCGATACCGGTTTTGCGGTCGATGGCGCCCGGCCACAGCTGTCGAAAGTCTTCCGGTCGCCGCAGTTCATCGTGCTCGGCCTGACCTTTTTTGCCTGCTGCGCGGCGCATTCCGGACCGATTTTCCACATGGTGAACTATGCGACGATCTGCGGCATCGCCCCGATGGCGGCCGTCAGCATCTACAGTGTCGAAGGCCTGGCGGGGCTGGGCGGCCGGCTGCTCTATGGCAGCCTCGCCGACAGGCTCGGCGTGAAGCCGGTCCTCGTTGCCGGCCTCCTCGTGCAGGCGGCGGCGCTCGCGACCTATCTCCTGGTCAGCGAGCTGACGGAGTTCTATGCGCTCGCCATCGTCTTCGGCAGCGCCTATGGCGGCGTGATGCCGCTCTATGCGGTCCTAGCGCGGGAATATTTCGGCCAGCGCATCATCGGCACCGTGCTCGGCGCGGCGACGATGCTCTCCAGCCTCGGCATGGCCTTCGGCCCCCTGATCGGCGGCTGGATCTTCGACACCTTCGCCAATTATTCCTGGCTGTTCATCGGCTCCGCAATGGTCGGGCTGGGTGCGGCGGCAATCGCGCTCGCCTTCCCGCCTCTCGCTCGCCAGAAGCCGCAGCCGGTTTTCGGCATGGCTCCGTAATGGACCTATTCGGACGAAGAAATGAGCGAAATTCGTTCCTGCCGCTTTACCCCTACCCAACCCCTCCACACAAGGGGAGGGGCTAACGCGCCGCCCGCTTTCCGTAGCCCTCCGCCGCACAACCGGTACCGGCTCGACGCCGGATGGAGACGTGCGATGGAAAACGTTTGGTGAATTCCGCAATGTGGCTTGGGCTGGCCCTGCTTGCCTCAATCATCTCGATCCGCGTGGCCATGTCCGTCGCGCTGGTCGAGATCATGATGGGCGCTGTCGCGGGCAACACAATCGGACTGCAGCTGAAGTCGCGCCCTGCCATGTCCTGGTCGTCAAGTGAGGTGCAGTCAACGGCTAATGCTTCATCATCATCGGAAGCGCGCTATGCGACAGCAAATAGCGGGTGACGCGACCGAGCAACAGCTCCAGGAAATACCCGTGCTTGAAGGCGCCGATCAGCAGGCAGGTAGCCTTCGCGGATGTCGCGAAATCGAGGATCGTTTCGCCCACAGACCGGCTACCTGAGCTGACCGCGATAACGTGGCCGTCCAGCCCGAGCTGCGTGAGCAGTTCCCGCGCCGTGAATTGATAACGTCCGTCGGGTTTGTCGTTGACGCAGAGAACGGTGACGCGATCGGCTGCCGCCAGCCAGCGTCTCGACGCGACGACGGCGCGCTGCGCATGCTCGTGGGGTTTCCAGCCGATCACGACATGGCCCAGCAGATCTCCCGCGTAAGGACCGCGAGGCGGCGCCAGGACGAGCTTGTGTTCGTTGAACAGAAGGTCGTGAAACGCGTCGCGGGCATCCAAATTGCCATGGCACGGGGCGACGACGAGCGCCGTCTCATGGCATTCGGTCGTCACGCAGCGATTGAGGTCGCCGCGGCAGTCGTCCAGGAGCAGGCTGTTTCGGCCGGGCCTTTCCTGCTTCCACTCCTCGAAGGCGCGGGTGACTCGCTCCAGCCGCTCACGCGGCGAGCCTTCATCATGCTCTCTCAGCATCTGCAGGTCGATTTCCTCAGGCGCGGCGATCATCTTTTCGGGGTCCGCACCGACATGGGCGGCAGCCATGGTGCCATCGACGGAACCTGCGGCATCCTCGGCGATCTCGAGGCAAGACCGTACAGTTGCGGGGTCAGGGAGCAAGGCGAGGACATCGGCATGGACGGTGACTTCATGCACATGGTCGGCGAAGATGACGCCAGCCTGTCGCGGCGGCGGTTTCCGCGGACTGCCATTCGAGAGCGGATTGTTCATGTCGGACCTCCTTCCACGATGCTTCCATCGCTCCTGGTCCACAGAACTTCATTGTACTCGCGCGTCGCATGGCTCGCAACGCCGCCGGCGGCGCCGGATCGTTCAATGTCAGCCGGCCGATTGCCGGGCGCCTCCGGCTGACGTTGCGAAAATATCTCTGTAGAGATCCTCGCCGAAGCTCGTTCGCAGCGGCTCCGCCTCGATGAGCTTGAACCGACGATGTGCCGAGTGATCTCCGTGCCTTCTCGCTCATTAAGGCATCTGGCGATCTTCTTCCAGTTGGTCGGTCTAGATTAAGCGCGAGATGCCCGACGGCCAGTTCTCGACGTGGAGGAGGCGCGTCCTGCCAAGTGCGGCCGCCGCAGGCGGCATTCTGGCTCCTGCCTTGATCTTTGTCGCCTTCCGGCATGAAGCTTTCCCGCTTTCGACGGCAATCCCACCACGCAATTCTCGCCTTTTCGTGCATTGCCCTTCTCGGATTTCGGCTGATAGACTTCCCCTGTCTGTTTCATCACCTATGTCCTTGGTTTTACGGAGGCTGTCTTAGCCATGACAGAACTTGCTCAATTGCTCGCATCGATCAAACTGCCGGACCTCGCCGGCAAGGCCGTGCTGATCACCGGCGCCTCGACCGGCATCGGCGCCGCGCTCGCCCGCGCCTTTGCGGCGCAGGGCGCCAAGGTCGGCGTGCATTACAATGCCAGCCGCGAGCCGGCGGAAAAGCTCGGCGAGGAGATCCGGGCGGCCGGCGGCACCGTGCACCTGATCCAGGGCGACGTGTCGCGGGAAGGTGAGACGGAGCGTGTGGTCGAAGAGACGGCGAAGACCTTCGGTCATCTCGACGGGCTCATCAACAATGCCGGCGGTATGCTGGGGCGCAAGCCGACATCGGAATATACCGACGCGCATTATGCCGCGGTCATGGATCTCAACGCCCGCTCGGTGCTGGCGGCGACGCGTGCGGCCCATCCCTGGCTGAAGAAGCAGGGCGGCTTCATCATCAACACCACCTCGATCGCCGCCCGCAACGGCGGCGGCAGTGGCGCGATCCTCTATGCGGCCTCCAAGGGCTTCGTCTCGACGATCACGCGCGGCCATGCCAAGGAATTCGTCGCCGACAGGATTCGCGTCAACGCCGTGGCGCCGGGCGTCATCGCGACACCTTTTCACGAGCGTTATACCAACGACGAGCAGATGGAGCTGCAGCGCAAGTCGATCCCGATGGGTTTCGTCGGCACCCCCGAGGATTGCGTCGGCGCCTATCTCTTTCTCGCCTCGCCGACGCTGTCGGGTTACATCACCGGTCAGATTATCGAGGTCAATGGCGGTCAGTTGATGCCATAAGCCATTCTCTCCGGGGCGATCTCGTCCTTTCGCCCGCCCGAGGGAACTTTCGAACCACCGTCACGTTTCCTGCTTGACCATATTTTCAAGCGGGGCACCATGAGCTTTTCATTTTCGGAACTCGACTTCCTCAAACCGGAGCTCGGGGCGGAATATATTGGTTCAGGCACCCACTTCGCCATCTTCTCGGCCCATGCGGAACAGATCGAACTTTGCCTCTTCTCGCCCGACGGAAAGGAAGAGATCGCGCGGCTGCCGCTGCCCAAACGCGAGGGCGATATCTGGTCGGGCTATATTGCCGGGGTCGGTCCCGGCACGGTCTACGGCTATCGCGCCCACGGCCCATATGATCCGCAGGCCGGCCATCGCTTCAACCCGAACAAGCTCCTGCTCGATCCCTATGCCAAGCAGGTGACGGGCGACCTTGACTGGCACGACGGGCTGTTCGGCTACCGGATCGGCGAGGACGATCTGTCCTACGATGAGCGCGACAGTGCGCCCTTCATGGTCAAGAGCGTGGTGCAGGATCCTGATTTCGACTGGGCGGGTGAAGAGGCAATCCGCCGGCCCTGGCCCGATACCATCATCTACGAGGCGCATGTGCGCGGCCTGACGATGACGCATCCGAAAGTGCCCGACCGGCTGCGCGGCACCTTTCTCGGCATGTGCAGCGATCCGATCATCGACCATCTGGTCAAGCTCGGCATCTCGGCGATCGAACTCCTGCCGATCCAGTATTTCCTCGACGATCGCTATCTGCTGGAAAAGAACCTCAGCAACTACTGGGGTTACCAGACCCTCGGCTTCTTTGCGCCGCAATCGCGCTACATGTCCGGCGACAAGATCACCGAGATCAAGACCATGGTGAAGAAGTTTCATGCCGCCGGCATCGAGGTCATCATGGATGTGGTCTACAACCACACTGCCGAAGGCAGCGAGAAGGGGCCGACTCTGTCCTTTCGCGGGCTCGACAATGCAAGCTATTACATCCTTTCCCCCGACGATCCCCGCCACACATTCGACACCACAGGCACCGGCAATACGTTGAACGTTGCCCATCCCATGGTGATGCGCATGGTGCTCGACAGCCTGCGCTACTGGGTGGGAGTCATGCATATCGACGGTTTCCGCTTCGATCTCGCTAGCACGCTCGGCCGGCAGGATCTGGAGTTCGACCGTCAGGGGCTGTTCTTCGGCGCGATCCGCCAGGATCCAATCCTGGCCGGCGTCAAGCTGATTGCCGAACCCTGGGATATTGGCGAAGGCGGATATCAGGTCGGCGGGTTCCCGCACCCGTTCCGCGAGTGGAACGACAAGTTCCGGGACGACGTGCGCCGTTTCTGGAAAGGCGACGGCGGCATGGTGTCGGAGCTGGCGGCGCGCATCACCGGCTCGGCGCTGCAATTCAACCATTCGGACCGGGGGGCGACCTCCTCGATCAATCTGCTGTCGGCCCATGACGGCTTCACCCTGATGGACACCGTCTCTTTCGACGGCAAGCACAACGAGGCGAATGGCGAGGACAACCGCGACGGCCATTCGGAAAATCATTCCGACAATATGGGCGTCGAGGGCGCCACAGATAATCCCGATATCAATGCGGCGCGCGCACGGCGGCGGCGCAACATGATGGCGACGCTGATGCTATCCCAGGGTGTGCCGATGATCCTGGCTGGCGACGAACTCGGCAACAGCCAGGGCGGCAACAACAATGCCTATTGCCAGGACAACGAGATCGGCTGGACGGGGTGGGAGGGGCTCGACGATCCCTTCCTCGATTTCTGCCGGCAGGCCGTTGCCTTCCGTAAGGCTCATCCGGTTCTCAGGCAGGAGCGGTTCCTGACCGGCGAGACCAGCGACGATGGTCGCATCGAGATCGCCTGGTACAAGCCGGACGGCAGTTTCATGGATGAGGGCGCCTGGAACGACAATGGATTGCAAGTGCTCGGCGTCTATCTCTCGAAAAGCGCGCATGCCCCCGATACCGAGACGATGGACGACCTCTTCCTCGTCTTCAATGCCGGCGGTGACTGCGAGGTTCATCTGCCTGTCGTGAACGGACTGAAAGAGTGGTCCCGGGTTCTCGACACCGGCGCGGAGACCGGCGCCTTCGACGTGCACGTTCAGGACAATCCCGTCATGGTCTACACCCAGAGCCTGGCCGTCTTCGCGCCGACAGGCCAGACCCGGCCGCCCGAAGGCTCGAGCAAGGCCCAGCGTCGCCGATGGTTCCAGTTCGGGCGCCGTGGCAAATAGCAGGTCGTCAACAGCATGAATGCCGAAGTCATCACCGAACTTGGCCTCATCTATGTCAGCGATTCCGAACCGGGCATCCGCAGGCGAAGGAAAGGCAAGGGCTTCAGCTATGTCATGCCTGACGGCACGACGCTTTCCGATGAGTTGCAGCGGGCGCGCATCGGCGCCCTCGGTCTGCCGCCGGCCTATGAGAATGTCTGGATATGTCTCTACGAGAACGGTCATCTGCAGGCGACCGGCATCGATGCGCGCGGGCGCAAACAATATCGCTATCACAAGGACTGGCAATCGTTCCGCAGCGCCGGGAAGTTCTACCAGCTGATCGAATTCGGTCAGGCACTGCCGAAGATCCGCCGCACCGTGCTGCGCCATCTCGACACCGGTGCCGAGGATGTCAACGGCGTGTTGGCGGCTCTGACGACGCTGCTCGACGAGGCGCATCTGCGGGTCGGCAATCAAGCCTATGTCCGGGAGAACGGCACTTATGGCGCAACGACGCTGCTGAAGCGGCATCTGAAAATCGTCGACGGGCGGATCGAGCTGAAGTTCCGCGCCAAGGGCGGCAAGCGCGTCCAGCGCAGTCTCAAGCATCCCAGGCTGCAGAAAATCCTGGAAGAGATTTCGGACTTGCCCGGGCGCCAGCTCTTCGTCTGGAAGGATGAAAGCGGTGCGCTGAAACCGGTCGATTCCGGCCGGCTGAACGCCTACCTGGCGGAGATATCTGGCATTCCCATTTCCGCCAAGACGTTCCGCACCTGGGCCGGATCGCTGGCGGCCTTCGGTGTCGCCCGCGAACGGATCGCCGGCGGCGGCCGGCCGACCGTCAAGGAAATGTCGGAGGCTGCGGCCGAGGCGCTGCACAACACACCGGCGATCTCACGCTCGAGCTACATCCATCCGGCGATCATCGGGCTCGCCGGCAATGACCATGCTTTGATCGAAGGCGGCAACGAGCCGCTGCGGGGCTTGCGGGCGGAAGAAAACAGGCTACTTGATTTCCTGACACGCGAGATCGAGGAATGAGCTCCCCGCCAGCATCGGACGTATCCCTGACCCATCCCGACCGGCTTTTCTGGCCGGACGAGGGCGTGACCAAGCAGACGCTGGCGGATTATTACGCCGCCGTCTGGCATTTCATGGCGCCCTATCTCGTCGATCGGCCGCTGGCGCTTTTGCGCCTGCCGGACGGGATAAAAAGCCACCAGCGGTTTTTCCAGAAACATGGCTGGAAGGGCATGAATTCTCGCATCGAGGAGATCGCCGACCCCCAGGACGCGCAGAGCGAGAAACTGCTGCGCATTTCCGATTTCGACGGGCTTGTTGCGCTGGTGCAATCGGCGGCCCTTGAAATTCATCTCTGGGGCACGACGACCGACCATTGGGAAACACCCGATATGATCATCATGGACCTCGACCCCGGCGAGGATGTCGTCTGGAGCGCGGTGATAGCGGCAGCGCTTGAGGTCAAGGCGCGGCTGGAAGCCCGCCGCCTTGCAGCCTTCGTCAAGACCTCAGGCGGCAAGGGGCTGCATGTGGTGGCGCCGCTTGCGCCGAAGGCCGGCTGGGCCGAGGCCAAGGATTTCGCCCATTCGCTTGCCGAAAGCATGTCGGCCGACGCGCCGGAGAAATATCTGGCAACGGCGACGAAGGCAAAACGCGGCGGGCATATTTATATCGATTATCTCCGCAACGGCCGCGGCAGCACGACGGTCGCACCCTATTCGACGCGGGCGCGGACGGGTGCCCCGGTGTCGATGCCGCTCGACTGGTCCGATCTGAACGAGCTCGGCGGTCCGGCCGCATTCACCCTCGCCAATGTGCCGCAGCGGCTGGAAACCCGGCCGCGCGATCCCTGGGGCGATTTCTTCGATGCGGCCGTGCCGCTCCCATGAATGGCGCACTCATTCCGTGCTGTCGAGCTCGGGATAATGCCTGAAAATTCCCTCCTCGTTGAAGGCGAGGCGGCGAGGGGAGGCGAGATAGCGGGCGATGTTCGGCCGCTTTTCCACCGCAGCATGCAGGGCCAGAAGGGCGGGGTAATCGGCCTCGCGTCTGGCCATGGCCTTCGGAAAGGCATAGGTCAGGCCTTCGATCACCTGGAACAGCGAAAGGTCGACATAGGTCAGCGCGTCGCCGACGATATGGCCGGAACCATCGGGGTTTTGCCGCAGCACACGCTCGAAATAGCCAAGGTACTTCGGAATGCGCTGGCCGATAAAGGCCGCCGAGCGGGCCTTCGCCTCCTGCTTCTGCTCTTCGTAATATCGTCCCATGTCGATCGGGTGATGCGTGTCGTGCACCTCGGCGACGAGATCGGTGACGGTCAGTTGCAGGCCGTTGGCGACATGACGAAGGCCTTCATCCCTGGGCGCAAGTCCCAGCCTCGGGCCGAGATAAAACAGGATGTTGGCGACATGCGGGATAATCAGATCGCCATCCTTCAGGAAGGGTGGCGCGAAGGGGATATGCGCTTCGCTTTCGCTTTCGATGATGTCGAACATGGCGCCGGTGCCGCGGCCGGGTTCACGGGCAATGTCGACGTAGTCGGCGCCAGCCTCTTCCAACGCAAGCCGGACGAATTCACCACGTCCCTGAATGCCGTCCCAATAATAAAGCTGATATGCCACGCTCAACTCCTCCTTCCGCAATGCGCCCTTGCCCAAGGGTGACGCGCCGCATTTTTTCAGCTGCTCGCCGGCGCGATTGAAGTAAAAAAGGCAGCATTGAAGTGGCGCCGCGAAATGGCTTGAATTGCAGTGATCCTGTCTTCTCGGCGGAATGCTTGATCAATCGGGCACCGTACCGGTTCGCAAAATAATCAACTGGGGCGGAGCGCAAAGGTTCCTCGGTTTACCATGAGGGCTTCTCGAGCAAAGCATGCAGGGTGGCGCAGTCTTCCGATAGTCCCGCAGGTGTTCGCCTTGCGTTCCTCGAACGCGTTGTGTTACACCCGCGCAAATTCTCAAAGTGGTATTGGCGATGCTGACTACATTCGCGGCCGCAAAAAAATACATCTTCCGCCGGATCAAATATCTATTGCGGAACCCCACGCCGCCAACGAGCCCTACGCCTTTTGCTGGGCCGGTCGTGGTGCTGGGGTCGGCGCCGGCATCTCACAAACCGATAGGTCTCGACGCAACATATCGCATCATTTCCGTGAACGCATCACAACTCGCGCTTCAGTCCTGGGGCATCGCCGCGCCCGACATCACGTTGATGGGTTATAACGAAATCGAAGGCACCAATAAGAGTGCAGTGGAAACGCGGCGCGTTCTTGGCGGAAAGAGGACCGGCTCCCTTTATGTGCTGGCCTGGCGCCATGGCCGCGAACGCTTGGAAGCAGGTCTCGAAGCATTCGGCTATCGCTGTACCGAGGCCCACATCATCGATCGCTATCAGAGGATCGCTCTAGTGCACAAGGTCAGCGGGCACCTGAACCTGGAGCTCGACGCCGAAACCAAGTGTTCAAATGGTATCGTCGCAGTCCTTTTTGCGCTCTACAATGGGTCGAAGGCCGTTATAATCTCTGGAATAAACCCGCATTCCATCGGGCATGTCTACAATAGCGCCAATCTGGAGCGTAAGCATGTCCGAACGGACAGCGAAACCTTGGCTAGGCTTGTCCGGCGCGGCTACCCCATCTACACGGCCGATCCGCAAGTGGCTGAGGACGTCGGCCTACCGCTTTGGCAGGGCAATGGCCAGGATGGTTGAAGCAAAGGATAGGTTTGACTTGCGATCGCCTGACATCCTCATAAGACGCTTGCGCGCTTCTCGCTCCGAGTCGTCTTGACAGCGGGTGGTGGCGACGACCGCTCCAGGAGGGCTCAGGCGCCCTGCTGTACGAAGAGCAGGCGTTCGCGAGCTGCGAACCACTCCTCGGCATAATCATCGTTCCTATATTTCTCGAAATACGGTCCACCGTTGGTGAAATGGACGTTTTTGGCGTCTTCGCGGTAGTCGTATTCGTTGACGAGATAGTTCCACGTCAGCGGTAATTCGCCGATTAGATCGTCATTCTCTAGCCACTTGAACTGATGCAGTTGCAGGCCGGTCGCCGTGTTCACGTAGTCGGGCGTCAGTGCCCGGCACTTGCTGTTGTTGAACAGGACGAAGCTCGACCAGTTCTTCTTTTCGTACTTGGTCTGGATCTGGCCGAGGAATTTCGTCTCGATCTTCGGCCGGTAGTCATGCTTGACGCACATGACGGCATAGCGATCGTTGCGCAGGGCCCAAACCTCTGCAATATCGGCCCGCATCAGCATGTCGCAATCCATGAAGATGCTCCAGCCCTGATAACCGCTGAGATAAGGTGTCAGGAAGCGCGAGAAGGAGAATTCAGTCGACTGCAGCGCATGGCGCTCGCGCGTGAATATTCCACCCAGATTTGAGAGCACGATGGGTGTGAATTCGACAGGCATCGAGGATTTCTCGATGATGCTCTGCACTAGGACGTGATAAGCAACAACTTCCTTGGAGTCGAATCCCACAAAGATCCGGATGCTTGGTAGTTTCATCTCGTATCCCGATTATTAAGTTGAAAATAGAGGCAGCGTTCTTTGTCCGCGGCTTGCGACAATCATCCCTTCGACTTTTCGAGGAAGCGCTCTTTACGGGTTTTCGGCTTGAAGCGCCGGAAGAAGTTTTCAACGGCGCGAATGGATTTGGTGACCGACATCAGCCTGTCGATCTGGCCGTTGGCATTGTGGAGCCGTTCGGACAAGACTTCGGCCGCCGTCATCGCGATCTCGATCGGCGGGACGTCAGGAAACCTTTTGGCCAGCGCCGAATAGGGGCTGGCATCGACGCCGCCCATCATCGAGATCGAGCCCATTCTGGCAAAAAGTCGCAGGAAGATCTGTTCGAACGTCCAATCGTGCACGTCGAAGACCTTCCACTTCTCGCTTCTCTTGGCCGAAAAGCCGGCAAGCAGGATCTTGCCCGGCAGCTTCAGATCGGCGAGCCAGAGCGCCATCGCAAAGCCGCTGGTGGCGATCCTGCCCGTCGGGTAGAGATCGCCAAGCATTTGCGTCAAGTCGAGGTGGCGGGCCTTGGCGTCCTTGAAGCGGCTTTCCTCGCTGAAGTTTTCCTCCGGGGAGACGCGAATATTGATCACACCCAGGAAGTCATCGCCGGCAAAGAAGCGCAGAACATCGCCCACCTCGCGCCGGTGGACGATATTGGCGCCCATCACGCCGCTGCGGGCAACCAGCACCGCATGGCCGGCGAAGGGCTCGTCGAGCACCTTGTAAACCTTGTTGAAGAAGACATAGAGCGCCGTCTCCGGCAACTCGCTTCGCAGCCGCTCAAGATCGACCGCTTCGCTATTCGCCACAAGCACGATATGGGAATAGCGCGACAGCAGCGCCTTCCACGCTTCCGGTGCCAACAGATTCAATCCGCCATCTTCGGCGGCCGTAGTCCTGATATCGCTCGGAATTGATGCCATCGGCTCACATGCTCTTTCCAAGGACGATGCGCCCGGGGCGGCGGCCGGAGCCTCGCATTGCGAACCGGGACGTCTGCACAAAGGCTATGTCGGTGTTCGACATGATCATCACGCCGTCCAGCCGCTCAAAGGTTTCGACCTCGACAAGCCAACAAGGCCTGTGGCCTTTTCTGAAAAGGTGAAGTCAACCGGCGGAACCACAGATTCGCGCCATCTGCAGCATAGATAAGCCGCATGTGAACATGGGTGCAGACTGTCACGGCCGTCATTCCCGCAAGCGCAAGCAACTACTACTGACCTGATTCCTATTTGATTTAAGAACACGCCACAATTGCAGTTTACCAGACAAATAATCAGTCGGCCAAGCTAGTTTTTTCTCGAAGAAAGGCCGATGATGGCAGGAAAGTAAGGAAATTATGTATCGAGGTATTGTTGATCGCCCGCTATTCATCCTCTTCGTCATTTTCGATAGAATTCTGGCGACGCTGGAAGGCGGCGAGCTGCCGCCTGTTACGTCATCGCCAAATTACCTCGGGATCGTTGAGATCGACTTAGTGGTTACTGTGGTGTTCGTGGCGCTTGCGCGTGGCGGCCGCCTTCTTGGCCGAAGCCGAGCGTTCCTCCTTCGAGCGTGCCGCGGATGCAGCGCCGCCGGCCCGGCCGCCCTTCTTGGAGGATTCATGCGTATCCTTCTTGCCGCGGCCAGACCCTGATTTGTTGCCGCCGCCGCTCTCCTTGTTGACCGTCGCCCAGGCACGCCGTTCGGCCTCCTTCTCGGAAACGCCGCGATCCTCGTAGCTTTCCTCGATGTGCTCGGCCTTGCGCTTCTGCTTGTCGGTATAGTCGGATTTGTCTCCTCGCGGCATCTTCGCCTCCTGTTGTTTGCAAAGGGATGCAATGCGTTTGCAGGAGAATCCAACCGGCGCGGAACGCAAAAGTTCCCTCGAAGGTCATTGCCCCGGATTTCGGATCAAAAGCCGGTTTTGTCAGATTTTCGAAGAGTAAGCCTGCATGAGCCTGGTATTGCAAGGAGCCGAGAACGCGGAAAAATACCTCGTCAAAGCGGATGGAAACGGCCTGATCGACGTGAATGGAGGTATCACCGGTCACCTATACCGTGGGAACGGGCCATTCCTATGAAGCCGATATCCGGCTGATGGTGCCGCGCGACTGGCTGCTGCAGAGGGGTTTCAACCGTGACGCGGTGGTGGCCAGCCGGCGCGGCGCGCGCATTCCCGTTTATCACGATGGTGCCAACCATCACGATGGTGCCAACCATCGTGGCGGCCGCTTGCAAGGGTAGGGAAAGGGCGCTTTCGAAATATCATGAATCGCTGCGCGTTCAACCCTCTGCACGGACAATGCGAGTCATCTTCGAGCCGTTATTTTCGATATAATTTTTGCGACGCTGCGAGGGCGCGACCAATGTCGAAGGAAGGCGGTTGCGGCGACGCGCGGGGGTCGCGGAAAACCAGTCCGACGAGCCTGTCGACGACAAGGATCAATCCGAGGGCGAGACCGAGATAGAGCAGCGCGTCGACGAGCAGGAGCGACATCTCCATATCTCACACGACCGCGGTAAAGGCGCAGCCGCCCGCGAAAAGGGCAAGGGAGAGAGCCTCGGTTAGGTTGTCGTTCATGGCGTATTCCCCGGTTTCGCCATAAACAGCCTCGGTCTGGTCTTGTTCCCGGCGATCGGGCGAGGGATCAACTTTTTTGGAAAGCCTCAAAGCTTGCAGCGTCATCCGGCCTCTGTTCGCCCCCGCGTGAAATAGCCCACCTCCGAACCTTCATAAAACACAACTAATTCAGGCATATGACAAAGAAAGGCCGAAGGGCGTCGCGACGACGCCCTTTGATTGAAGTGTTCGGTATGCCAGTGTTCACGACGCCGTCTTGCGGCTCGCACTCCGCTTGGGCGCTGGCGTGACGACGCCATTGGTCTTGGCGCCAGTTGTAGCACCCTTCGTGGCCGTTGCGGCGCGCTTGGCTTTGGGCCTGGTTTCCTTGCCGTTGGACACGGCAGCAGAACCTTCAAGCGCTTCGCGCTCGTGCCGTGCCTGTTCCCAGTGGATGGAATCTCGCCCTGTCGGATAACCCTCTTCTTCCCAGAGGGCATATGCACGTTTTTTGATCCACTCTTCCCGAGTTTCTGCCATCGCTGATCTCCAGTCACATGAATGCCGTCGTTCGAACGCGATACTGCTGGGATGGTTCCAGAGGAGGGCCGCTGTTTCAAGCGAAATCGAGCCGCAACCCTAAATATTTCGCGTCGCAGCATATCAGGGTTGAGAATCATCCTTCATCGCAGCTGAAATGCCGCCGCCTTGTGCAGATCTGACACGAACTGACGGCGCTGCCGGTGCTGCTCGGCCTCGTCACGGATGCGCAGCAGGTAGGAAGGATGGATGGTGACCAGAACGGGCGGACGGTTCGTCGGCTGCAGGATATGGCCGCGTTCCGGCGTCAGTTTCACTTTCGGCCCGAGCAGCGCGTAGAGCGCCGTTGCGCCGAGCGCCACGACGAGTTTCGGCTGCAAGAGGTTGAGCTCCGCCCCGAGCCACCAGGCGCAACGCCGGATCTCGCCGGCATTCGGCTTTGCGTGCAGTCGCCGCTTGCCGCGCGGCGTGAACTTGAAGTGCTTGACGGCATTGGTGACATAGCAGCGCTGGCAGTCGAGACCGGCTTCTTCGAGACAATGATCGAGGAGATGGCCGGCGGGACCAACGAAAGGCCTGCCGGTGATATCTTCCCGGTCGCCCGGCTGCTCGCCGACAAGCGCGATCTCGGCCTTGTCGGGGCCTTCGCCGAAGACGAGCTGCGTGGCGTTTCTGTAGAGATCACAGCGGGTGCAGCCTTCGGCATGACGCCGGAGTTCCGCAATGCTTTCGGCATCCGCGACGTCGAGGGTCAAAGCGGGACCGATGTTTGCGGCGATGTTCATGATCGTGATCCTCATCTCTTCGGGATCAATCGCTCTCCACCGGGATTGTTCCCCGGTCGATCCGGCGAGGCTGACGGATTGCGGCGAAAAAATTCCCGTCATGGGAGAGCAATTGAACGCGGCCGTTTCGCGGCTATATTGGCGGGCGATGTTCTATCTCCTATCGACCTACTGGCCGCATATCCTCTTTGTCGTTTCGATCGCCATGGGAGCCGCGGCGGCGATCCATGCCGCCATGACCAAGGAGGAAGTACGCGCCGCGATCGGCTGGGTCGGCGTCATCATCCTGTCTCCGATCGTCGGCGCGCTGCTCTATGCGATTGCCGGCATCAACCGCATCCGCCGCAAATCGCTGAGCATTCGCCGCGACGCCCTGCTGCTTGCGCCCGGCATCGACGAGCTGGAGAGGTTCGACGCCGAGGCCGAGACCGTCATCAGCCAGTTCGGCCGCCGCTTCGCGGCGCTGCAGACGCTCGGCGACCGGGTCACCCGCAACCCGCTGACCTCGGGCAATGCGATCGACATGCTGGAGACCGGTGACGAGGCCTATGCGGCGATGAGATCCGCCATCGACGAGGCGAGCCGCAGCATCCTGCTCGAAACCTATATTTTCGACCGCGACGCCATCGGTCTTCGCATCGCCGATGCGCTGATTGCGGCGGTCAAGCGCGGCGTGGCGGTGCGGGTGCTGATCGATGCCGTCGGCGCGCGTTATTCGGTGCCGAGCATTCTCGGCTATCTCAAGGAGGGTGGCGTCACCGTCGCCGTCTTCAACGGCAACGTCATCATCGGTCTGCGGCTGCCCTATGCCAATCTGCGCACCCACCGCAAGATCCTGATCGTCGACGGCCGCATTGCCCTGACCGGCGGGATGAATATCAGGGCGGGCTTCAGCGAGCAGGAGACGGGCGAGAGCTTCGCGCACGATACGCATTTCAGCGTCACCGGCCCTGTCGTCGCCGACCTCTTCGACCTTGCCGCCGAAGACTGGCGCTTCACCACCGCAGAGCTGTTGAACGGCGAAGCCTGGCGCATCGAACCGCCGCAGCGCAACCCCGGCGATCCCATCCTGATGCGCGTCGTCGCTTCCGGGCCGGATCGAAGCGTTGAAACCAACCACAAGATGCTGATGGGCGCCTTTTCCGTCGCGCGCCAATCAATCCGCATCATGTCGCCCTATTTCCTGCCGGACCGCGAACTGATCAGCGCCCTGGTGACGGCGGCGCGCCGCGGCGTCGAAGTCGATATCATCGTGCCTGACGTCAACAATCTCATGCTGGTCGACCGGGCGATGACGGCGCAATTCGATCAGATCCTCAAGAACTATTGCCGCATCTGGCGCTCGACCGGCAGCTTCAGCCACTCGAAGCTGCTGACGATCGACGGGACCTGGTCCTATGTCGGTTCTTCCAATCTCGATCCACGCTCGCTCAGGCTGAATTTCGAGGTTGATCTCGAAGTGCTGAACGAGGGCTTTGCCGCCGAGATCGACGAGCATATCGACGAAACCCTGAAATCGGCGACGCTGGTGACGCTGGAGGGCTTGCGCGCGCGGCCCTTTCCGGTGCGGCTGCTCGAGAAGGTGCTGTGGTTGGGATCGCCCTATCTTTGAGCGATTTTTTATCGTCGGACATGGCAAGTTCGGCTTGCCCGCCTATACTGCCGGGTGAAGCCCTTTGTGATCAACCGAATAAGTGCGCTGTTGCGATGCACGCCAGAAAAGACAGCCTTCCCGCCAGCATTCTCGCCTCGATCAGGAGCCGGAAGAAGCGGCTCGACGCGGCCCATATGGAGGCAAGGCCGCGCAGCGCCGGAACGCTGATTGCCTCCTACAATGTGCACAAATGCGTCGGCACCGACCGCCGCTTCGACCCAGAGCGCACCAGCCGGGTGATCCATGAAATCGGCGCCGACGTGATCGCGCTGCAGGAGGCCGATACGCGCTTCGGCGAGCGCACCGGCATTCTCGACCTCGGCCGACTGGAGCGCGAGACGGGCCTGATCCCGGTGCCGGTCGCCGGCATGGCCAAGGCGCATGGCTGGCACGGCAATGTCGTGCTGTTCAAGAAGGGGCTGGTGCATGACGTGCATCAGATCAAGCTGCCGGGGCTGGAGCCGCGCGGCGCCCTCGTCGCCGAGATCGAGATCGAAGAGGGCGGCGTGCTGCGCATCATCGCCGCGCATTTCGGCCTGTTGCGCCACAACAGAGCCCAGCAGGCCCGCACTTTGGTGGAACTGATAAGGGACCGGCGCGAGATGCCGACCATCCTGCTTGGCGACCTCAATGAGTGGCGCCTCGGCGACCGCTCCTCGCTGACCACGTTCCAGTCCGCCTTCGGAGAGTTGCCGCCCGCCGTCCCGAGCTTCCCCGCCGGCCTGCCGCTTCTGGCGCTCGACCGCATCATCGCCAACCGCAAGGGGATCATCACCGAAGTGGAAGCGCATGACACACCGCTGGCGCGCATTGCCTCGGACCATCTGCCGATCAAGGCGCTGGTCGACCTGAAACCGGCAGCCGCGTAGAAACCTGCGCACCTGTGGTCTCTGACCGGCAAGATCGGATGAATTCCGCGTCTTGCGTGCGATCGACATTTCGCGACATCCAATCGGTATGCAACTGCTGTCCGCGCCCTGGGATGGGGCGCAGAAGCTCTTGATCAATGGAAGCATTTATTCGCGCGACTGAAACGGCATCGCTCATTTCGAGCGAAACAAACCCGTGAGATCGCGAAGCCGCTGAACCCACAACCGCGGGTCGGTCACTTCAGGCGAGGACCTCGCGACCAGCCGGTCAAGACGCGGCACGAGAAATGCGGCCCAGTCGTCGAGATCGTTCTTGCCGAAGTAAGGCAACCAAACGTCGGACGGACCGTCCCATTGTCGGGGATTTGCCTTCGCCAGATCGCCGAGTTTTACAAGGACAGTTCCGCCATTGTCTCCGACAACTTCGATCTCCGGATCGGGATCGGGCCTCGGCAGGCGAGCGATGATGCGCTCTTCCAAAGCCTTGCCAACGGTTCGATCGGCCTCGCTCAGGCGACGCAATATGCGTGTGTCACCGGCGGAGCCGGAACCTTCGGTCATGTTGAGCGTGAATTTGCCGCCGATCACGCCATTCGAATATCGGGATACCTGTAACCAGAAGACCCGCCCACCTCGGACAAAGCTGCATTTGCCGGCCGCTTGCGATTCCCAGCCAAGCTCCTGAAATCGCGAAGCCAGCAGCGACCGCATGTGCCGATGAAAGTCCTTGCTTTTCACGTAGTCGCGCATGCTTCCGAGCCTATGCTTTGGCTACAACCTTTCGGAGCATGTCACGGCCTGATCGAAGGCACAATGCCTGACCTTGGGAAGAACCGCCTTGTGGGCGATTCGCATTCGTAATCGCAAACAGTCCTTGACGCCTCCCGATCTTTGAGAAATGCTAAGATGTCAGACCAATTTCGGGTCCTGACTGCCTGACAAGAAAATGGGGAACCATGAAGGCAAACAGCAGCGACAGGCCGGTGATTCGGCCGCTTCCCGCGATCGACCGCGCCCGTCAGGTGACCGATGCGCTGGCGGATTATGTCGAAGACGCCCGTCTGCAGGCAGGGGACCGGCTGCCGGCGGAGCGCGAGCTGATGGCAGCCCTTGCCGTCGGGCGTTCGACCATTCGCGAGGCGATCCGCCATTTTCAGGCGCTCGGCGTCATCGAGACGCGCAAGGGCAGCGGCACCTATCTGCTGAAGCCGGTGTCCCGGGCGACGATTCATATGCCGCTGTCGTTCGATGCGGCGCATCTGCGCGACGCACTGTTGCAGACGCTCGAGGTTCGCCGCGGCATCGAATGCGAGGCAGGCATGGTGGCGGCGCGGCGGCGCACGGCGAAGGATCTCGTCGTCATCGAGGAGAAACTCAACGAGATGGAGCGGGTGCATCTGGAGAAGGGTACATCCGGGCCGGAGGATCTGGCCTTCCATCTCGCCGTCTACGACGCCACCCACAATCCGCTGTTTCGCCAGCTGCTCGAACAGATGCGCGAGACTTTCGAGCGCTTCTGGGAGCATCCCTTCGACCGGCAGGATTTCGCCCGCCGGTCCTTTCCCTTTCACCGCACCCTTTTCAACGCGATCGCTGCCGGAGATGCCGAGGCGGCGCGCGCCGAAACGTTGAAAATTCTCGATATCGTCGAGGAAGACATCAAGGAGATGTCCAAATGAGCAGCGGCGCAGATCCGTTCGATCTTGCTTCCATCATCACCGCCCATGACGACGGCAACTTCGCCGATGCCGTCGTGCCGCCGATCTTCCAGACCTCGCTTTTCACCTTTTCCGATTATGATGAAATGATCACCGTCTATCGCGGTGAAAAGGTGCGGCCGACCTATACGCGCGGGCTGAACCCGACGGTGCGCGCCTTCGAGGAAATGCTGGCCAAGCTCGAAGGCGCGGAGGATGCGCTGGGTTTTGCCAGCGGCATGGCGGCGATCTCGTCGAGTGTTTTGAGCTTCGTCGAGCCGGGCGACCGCATCGTCGCAGTCAAACATGTCTATCCCGATGCCTTCCGCCTGTTCGGCACCATCCTGAAGCGGATGAAGATCGAGGTGACCTATGTCGACGGGCGCGACGAGGAGTCGGTCGCCAAAGCGCTGCCCGGCGCCAAGCTGCTCTACCTGGAAAGCCCGACGAGCTGGGTGATGGAGGCCCATGATGTCGGCGCGCTCGCAGCGCTCGCCAAGCGCCACGGCGCAGTCTCGATGATCGACAACAGCTGGGCGAGCCCGTTCTTCCAGCGGCCGCTGACGCTCGGTGTCGATCTCGTCATCCATTCGGCCTCGAAATATCTCGGCGGCCATAGCGATGTGGTGGCGGGCATCGTTGCCGGCTCGAAAGAGATGATCGCGCGCATCAAGGCCGAAGCCTATCCCTATCTCGGCGGCAAGCTTTCGCCTTTCGACGCATGGCTGCTGATCCGCGGCCTGCGTACGCTGCCGCTGCGCATGAAGGCCCATGAGGCGTCCGCGCTCGAGATTGCGAGGCGCCTGCAGCGGCTCGAAATGGTGGAGACGGTCTGCCATCCCGGCCTCGCCAACCGACTGCCCGCCGGGCTCAACGGCACGTCGGGCCTGTTTTCCTTCATCTTTCGCGAGGGCGTCGATATCCGCGCCTTCGCCGACCACCTCAAGCTCTTCAAACTGGGTGTAAGCTGGGGTGGGCACGAAAGCCTGATCGTACCAGGCGAGGTGGTGCTGCAGCAGAAGGCACAGCCGAACTCCGCGCAAACCTTCGGCATCCACGCGCGATCCGTACGCCTCCATGTCGGCCTCGAAGGAACCGAGGCCCTGTGGAGAGACATCGAGGAGGCGCTCGCCGCCGCCTCATTATCCTGAAACCCGAGAGAAACCGAAAAGGGGGAACTGAGCATGAAAAAACTAATAATCTCGACGCTCTTTGCTTCGATGATGGCAGGCACGGCCTTTGCCGATACGACGCTGAAACTTGTCGAAGTCATCACCAGCCCGGAGCGCACCGAAACACTGAAATCGATCGTCGGCAAGTTCGAGGCCGCCAATCCCGGCACCAAGGTCGACATCATCTCGCTGCCGTGGAACGAAGCCTTCCAGAAGTTCGCCACCATGGTGTCGGCCGGCGACGTGCCCGACGTGATGGAGATGCCCGATACCTGGCTGTCGCTCTATGCCAATAATGGCATGCTCGAAAGCCTCGAGCCCTATCTCGCAAAGTGGGAGCACACGAAGGAGCTGACGCCGCGTGCGCTGGAACTCGGCCGCGACGTCAAGAACACCGCCTATATGCTGCCCTACGGCTTCTACCTCAGGGCGATGTTCTACAACAAGAAGCTGCTCTCGGAGGCCGGTGTTGCGGCACCGCCGAAGACTCTGGATGAGTTCACCGCGGCCTCCGAGAAGGTGTCCAAGCTGCCGGGCAAATACGGCTACTGCATGCGCGGCGGGCCGGGCAGCCTCAACGGCTGGATGATCTTCGCCGCCTCGATGGCCGGCTCGAACAAATACTTCAACGAGGACGGCACCTCGACGATGAACAGCCCCGGCTGGGCCAAGGGCATCCAATGGATGGTCGATCTCTACAAGAAGGGCTATGCGCCGAAGGACAGCGTCAACTGGGGCTTCAACGAAGTCGTCGCCGGCTTCTATTCCGGCACCTGCGCCTTCCTCGATCAGGACCCGGATGCGCTGATCGCCATTGCCGAACGGATGAAAAAGGAAGATTTCGGCGTCATGCCGCTGCCGAAGGGGCCTGATGGCAAGTCCTTCCCGACCATCGGCTACGGCGGCTGGTCGATGTTCTCGACGAGCGCCAACAAGGATCTCTCCTGGAAGCTGATCGCCACGCTCGAAGGGCCGGAAGGCAATATCGAGTGGAACAAGCGCATCGGCGCCCTGCCGGCCTATACCGCGGCCGAGAAGGACCCGTTCTATGCCGGTGACCAGTTCAAGGGCTGGTTTGAGGAACTGGCGGACTCGAACACGGTGCCGACGGTCATGCCGACCTACCTCGAGGAATTCGCCTACTTCAAGGATTCGCTGGCGATCAAAACCTCGCAGCAGGCCTTGCTCGGCGATATCTCGGCCAAGGATCTGGCCGACCAGTGGGCGGACTATCTGACCAAGGCGCAGCAGAAGTTTCTGAGCAAGAAGTAAATGGAAGAAGGGGGCTTCGAGCTGGAGGCCCCCTCATCCGGCTGCCGCCACCTCTACCTGGGTCGAGCCACTGGTCTCGACCCGTCCTTCGGACCCCCGTGGTGGAGAAGGGAATATGCCGCAACGTCTCCGTTCCCTTCTCCCCAGCGGGGAGAAGGTAGCCCGTAGGGTCGGAGGAGGGGGCCGCACGCGCATTCGAAGCCTTGACTCGCACATTTGGAAACCGCAATCCGATGACCATTTCCGCCGATATGCTCGACATGCGTCGCGACCGCAGGCCGTGGCTGCGTCGTCTTGCCGACGCTTCGGAGCCCTATCTCTACAGCGCCCCGGCCCTGATCCTGATCATCGCTGTCATGCTGGTGCCGCTGACATTGGGCGTTTCCTACGCCTTCCGCGACATCCAGCTGCTCAACCCGTTTTCCGGCGGTTTCATCGGGCTCGATCACTTCCGCGAGCTTTCTACGGATGCCGCCTTCTACGGGGCGCTGAGAAACACGCTCTGGTGGACTGGCGCCTCCGTCGTCCTGCAGTTCGTCTTCGGGCTCATCCTGGCGCTGCTGCTCGACAAACCGTTCCCGGGCCGGGCGATCGCGCAGGCGCTGGTCTTCCTGCCCTGGGCGGTGCCCTCCTTTCTCGCCGGCCTCAACTGGGCCTGGCTGTTCAATCCTGTTATCGGGCCGATCCCGCACTGGCTTTTCGCCCTCGGGCTGATGCATGAGCCGGGCAATATCCTTTCCGATCCCAATTATGCGATGTGGGGGCCGATCGTTGCCAATGTCTGGTGGGGCATTCCCTTCTTCGCCATCACGCTGCTGGCCGCCCTGCAGGCGATCCCGCGCGATCTTTATGAAGCGGCGTCGATCGACGGTGCTGGCTGGTTCCAGCGCTTCCGCTCGATCACCCTGCCGTTTCTGGCACCGACCATCGCCATCACCGTGCTGTTGCGAACCGTCTGGATCTCCAATTTCGCCGATCTGATCGTCGTCATGACCAATGGCGGGCCTGCCGACCGCACGCAGATCGTCGCGAGCTACATCTTCACGACGGCGTTCAAGCGGCTCGATTTCGGTTATGCCTCGGCGATCGCGCTGGTGCTGCTGGCCCTGCTACTCGCCTATTCGATGCTGATCATCCTGCTGCGGCAGACGCTGCTGAACAAGGATTGAGACGATGAGACGATCCGCCGTTCCCACCATTGCGCACCGCCTGGCAATCCTCTGCTATATCGCCTTCGCGCTCTTCCCGCTGTTCTGGCTGCTCAAGGTCTCGGTGACGCCGAACGATCTGCTCTATAGCGAAGGCGTGCGCATGTGGCCGTCGCGCACGACCTGGGATCATTATGCCTTCGTGCTGCAGCACAGCGCCTTTCCGACCTTCTTCAAGAACAGCCTGATCGTCTCGGTCTCGACGGCGGTGACCGTGACGATCTGCGCCTCGCTCTCCGGCTACGCGCTGTCGCGCTTCAATTTCAGGGCAAAATACTGGATCGTCGCCTTGATGCTGCTGACCCAGATGTTCCCGCTCGTCATGCTGGTCGCGCCGATCTTCAAGATCCTGTCGCCCTTGCACCTGACCAACAGCCTGACCGGCCTCGTCATCGTCTACACCGCCTTCAATGTGCCCTTCGCCACCTTCCTGATGCAGTCCTTCTTCGACGGCATCCCCAAGGATTTGGAGGAGGCGGCGATGATCGACGGGGCGACGCAGTTCACGGCCTTCCGGCAGATCATCCTGCCGCTGACCCTGCCGGGAATTGCCGCGACACTCGGCTTCGTCTTCACGGCGGCCTGGAGCGAGCTGCTCTTCGCGCTGATGCTGATCAACGGCAATGATGCAGCGACCTTCCCGGTCGGGCTTCTTACCTTCGTTTCGAAATTCTCGGTGGATTTCGGGCAGATGATGGCGGCGGGCGTCATGGCGCTCATTCCGGCCGGCCTCTTCTTCCTGCTCATCCAGCGTTATCTCGTCCAGGGCCTGACGGCCGGCGCGGTCAAAGGTTAAACAAATGGCATCGATCGATATCCAGAATATCCGCAAAGCCTATGGCCATGTGCAGGTGCTGCACGGCGTCGACCTCGAAATCCGGGACGGTGAATTCGTCGTGCTGGTCGGCCCCTCCGGCTGCGGCAAGTCCACGCTACTGCGCATGATTGCCGGGCTGGAGGATGTCACATCGGGCGAAATCCGGATTGCCGGCGCCAGAGTGAACGAGCGGCATCCCAAGGATCGCGACATTGCCATGGTGTTTCAGTCCTATGCCCTCTATCCGCATATGAATGTCGCCGGCAATATGAGCTACAGCCTGAAACTCCGGAAAACGGCCAAGGAGAAGATCGCGAGCGCCGTCTCGGCTGCCGCTGCCAAGCTCGGCCTCGATCCGCTGCTCGAACGCAGGCCGAAGGCGCTTTCCGGCGGCCAGCGCCAGCGCGTCGCCATGGGCCGCGCCATCGTGCGCCAGCCGAAGGCCTTTCTGTTCGACGAGCCGCTGTCCAATCTCGATGCACGCCTGCGCGAACAGATGCGCGCCGAAATCAAGAAACTGCATGGCGAGCTGAAAGCGACCTCGATCTACGTCACCCATGACCAGATCGAGGCGATGACGCTGGCCGACCGGATTGTTGCCATGCATGGCGGCGTCGTTCAGCAGGTCGGCAGCCCGCTGGAACTCTATGACCGCCCCGCCAATCTTTTCGTCGCCGGTTTCATCGGCTCGCCGGGGATGAACTTCCTCGAGGCCAGCTATGTCGCGGGCGGCGTGAAGTTGAAGGACGGCACCATCGTGCCGCTGGCAAAGCCGCTGCCGCTTGAAGACGGCGCGAGGGTGACGCTCGGCATCCGGCCCGAGCATGTGCTAATGACGAATGACGGAACCGGGCTTGCAACCGACGTCGAGCTCGTCGAACCCACCGGCTTCGGCATCATCCTGCACCTCGCCCTTCACGGCCTGCCGTTCAAGATCTTTACGCTCGACCGCGATGCGCTGAAGGCGGGGCCGAACGTCGACGTCGCCTTTCCGCCGCAATATCTGCATGTTTTCGATGGCGAAGGACAACGGATCGATTGAGCCGTCGAGGACCAAAACCACTCCTCAGGCGGCCCCGTCTCCTGGTTGTTACAATCGTAGAAAGCACCCGGCGTGAAAAAGATCGATCAGATTCAAGGGGATGATCGAGACTCGGAAAACGCGTGAATCATTTTGGCTAAGCTATTGAAATTTGATTCGTTTTGATTCGGAACCAATCGTAAAGTGATTCGGTTGACTCGCACTGGTTGCGGCAGGAGCGCGTACGAAATGGTTGCCCCGAGAGCGAATTGGAAAGGCTTTATCAAGTTCGGGGAGGTGGCTTTTCCCGTGGCGCTCTATACCGCCGCCTCCACATCCGAGCGGATTGCGTTTCACACGCTGAACAGGAAGACCGGCAATCGGGTGCGCCGAGAATTCGTGGACGGCGAGACCGGCGATCCGGTCGAACGCGAGGACCAGGTCAAGGGTTTCGAGATCGAAGATGGTCGCTACGTTGTCCTCGAGCCCGAGGAGGTCGCCGCCGCCATCCCCGAAAGCGACAAAACGCTGAAGGTGGAGGCGTTTATTCCTTGTGACGAGATCGACGACGTCTATTTCGACAAGCCTTATTATCTGGCCCCCGACACGATGGGCAGCGACGCTTTCAAGCTCCTGAGGGATGGCATGAAGAAGGCCAAGGTTGCGGCCATCGCCCGCACGGTGCTGTTCCGGCGCCTGCGGACGCTTCTCATCCGACCCCTTGGCAAAGGGCTGGTGGGCTCCACTTTGAACTTCGACTATGAAGTCCGTTCCTCCGACAAGGCTTTCGAGGAGATGCCGGATCTCAAGATCGAGGGCGAGATGTTGGAGCTCGCCAAGCACATCATCAACACCAAGAAGGGCGAGTTCGATCCGAAGGAATTCGACGACCGTTACGAAGCGGCCGTCGCCGAACTGGTGAAGGCCAAGATCGAAGGCCGCACCCTTCCGAAGAAAAAGGCCGCGCCGGCTGCGAAACCGAACGACCTGTTACAGGCACTGCGCGAAAGCGCCGGCATGGCGACCGCGGCGAAGACGAAGCGTACCGCTGCAAATGCCAATGCCGGCAAGGTCAGGCAGAAGTCCGCACGCGCGTCGGCGCCGAAATCTCGCAGCCCCGGCGGCGCTCATCAGCGCCGCGCCGGGTGATCGGAGGTTGCCGTGGCGATCCGGCCATACTGGAAAGGGTATCTGAAATTATCGCTCGTCACCTGCCCGGTGCAGATGATGCCGGCCACCTCCGAAAACGAGAAGGTACGTTTTCACACGCTCAATCGCGCAACGCAAAACCGCGTCATCAGCCACTATGTCGATGCCGTCACCGGCAAGGACGTGAAAGATGAAGACGAAGTGAAGGCCTATCAGCGTGGCGAGGACGAATATGTCATGCTCGAAGACGAGGAACTGGAGAACGTTGCGCTCGAAAGCACCAAGACGATCGATATCGGAGTATTTGCGCCGCGCAACAGCGTCGAATGGATCTGGCTCGACACGCCCTACTATCTTTCTCCCGACGATCCGGTCGGCCAGGAGGCATTCTCGGTGATTCGCGATGCGATGGCGGCTGAGGACATGGTCGGCATCTCGCGGCTGGTGATTGCACGCCGCGAGCGCGCCGTCATGCTGGAGCCGCGCGGTAAGGGCATCGTCCTTTGGACGCTGCGATACGGTGACGAAGTGCGCGACGCGGAGAGCTACTTCGAACGGGTGGACGATCAACCGGCGGACAGCCAGATGATGCCGCTGGTTCAGCAGCTCATCAAGAAGCAGACGCAGCATTGGAACCCGAAGATGGCCTCCGACACCGTGCAGGATAGGCTGCTCGACATCATCGAGTCCAAGAAGAAACTGATGAAGAAGCCGGCCAGGGTAAAATCGAAGGGCAGGGAAAAGGCAGAGCCGGCCCCCAGCAACGTCATCAACATCATGGAAGCGCTGCGCAAATCCGTCGATGCCGAGAACCGATCCGGCAGGAATTGAGCAATGACCAGACCACGGCAGCGCTCGGCCCCCCTCCTTCGCGAGTCCAGTTCTTCGATACAATCTCGACCTGTCCGCCGGCGTGATCCCGACCAGCCAAGCCTGCCGTTCGATGCAATGCCGTCCAGAGTGGAGCCCTGCCTGGCGCTGCTGAAGCAAACGGTGCCGCAAGGGCCGGATTGGATTTATGAGGTGAAGTGGGACGGCTACCGATTGGCGATCCACATCGAGCCAAAGAGCATCCGCATCCTCACCCGCGGCGGCCATGACTGGACCCACCGATTCCCAACTATCGCCGCGGGGGCAAGAGAGCTCGGTGTATCGAGCTGCATTCTCGACGGAGAAGCCGTCGTCGTCGATGAAGAGGGTCGCTCCGACTTTGGAGCGTTGCAGCGCTCGCTCGGCGGCAGGGGCGGCAAGCGGATCTCGACCGAATCCGTCTTCTACGCCTTCGATCTGCTGTACCTCGACGGCCACGACCTGACGCGCACCGAGCTCTCGGTCCGCCGTCATCTTCTGCAAGATCTGATTCCCGGCACCGACGATGGCGCCGTTCGGTTCTCGCAAGACCTGGATCTGGGCGGCGAGGAACTGCTTGAGCACGCCTGCCATCTTGGCCTGGAAGGCATCATTGCGAAGCGCAGTAACAGCCCTTATCGGAGTGGTCGCCTCGGGGACTGGCAGAAGATCAAGTGCGTTCAGAGCGACAGTTTCATGATCGTCGGTTACGAGGAATCCGCCACCACCCGCGGCGGGCTCGGCAGTCTTTTGCTTGCGGGTCGCAAGGGTCAAGATTGGATCTATGTCGGAGCGGTCGGCACGGGGTTCGATCGAACGGAGGCGGAGTATTTGCGCAAGACGTTGAATCGTCTCCAAACGAAAAAACCTGTCGTGCCGCTGAAAGGAAAGCGGCTTGTCTTTTCCCAGCCGACCCTCATCGCCGAAATCGAGTTTCGCGGCTGGACGCGCGAGGGCAGCCTCCGCCACCCCTCATATAAGGGCCTTCGCGAGATCCAGGATAATGCTGCCGTCATTGATCTGACTGACGCCCCTGCGACCACAGGAAGTTCCGCGGGCGATTAGAGCCTTTCCGGGTTAGATTGAAGCATTCTGCCGGAGCAGGTTTTCGTCAGGGCAAAGGCGATTGGCGATGGGCATACCCCCAGGTACGTCCGAGCCAATCGCCTCTGATCCTGGCGGAAACATGCCCGGCCCACCGGCCGCACCGCTTCGCCGTGGCTAAGCGATAAGTGCGTCCGGCGATTCTGGAGTCTTGCAGATTTGCCGAGCAAATCTGCGGGAGGGTTGGCTGAAACGGGCCGGCTGATCGACCGGCCGGCTTGGCCGTAGGGCTGGGCTACGACACGCGCCGGCCGGTCGACCATCCGACTCCGCTTGAGCCAACAGAATGATTCAATCTAGCCCGGAAAGGCTCTAAGATCTCGCACACACCAACTGAGGCCTCTGTTCCTGGCGGTGTCAGGCGGCATGTTTGCCGGTGCGGCCGAGCCTCTTGATGGCCTGCTCCAGGGGACGCTGCCCGTCACAATAATCCTTCCAGGCGGACGACTTCGATAACAAGGCAGGCACGGTTCGGACCGTGAACCTTTTGGGGTCGAGGTCTGACTTCACCTGCGTCCACGTCAGAGGCATGGACACGGTCGCGCCTGGGCGGGCTCGAGGGGAGAGCGGAGCCACTGCTGTCGCCATGCGGTCGTTGCGCAGATAATCAAGGAAAATGCGACCGCCCCGCAGGCTCTTCGTCATTTTGATAAGGTAGAGATCGGGGTTGCTCCGGGCCATCTGCTGGCAGACGTCGTGCGCGAAGGCCTTTGCTTCAGGCCAGGACAACGGCTTGCGCTTATGGATGGCAAGTGGGGTCACGACATGCAGGCCCTTGCCGCCGGTCGTCTTGCAGAAGCTGATCAATCCGAGGTCCTCCAGCCGGTCGCGCATTTCCCGGGCAGCCGCGACAACCGTGGAAAAGGGAACATCGGGTCCGGGATCCAGATCGAAGACCAGACGACCAGGCACTTCCGGTTGACCGGGTTCGCAGTTCCATGGATGAAGCTCGACCGCCGCGATCTGGGCGACCGCGGCAAGCCCTTCGATGCGATCGATCTGCAGGTATGGCTTCTTGTCGCCGAACACCTTGACCAACTCGAGCAGTTTGGATTGCCCCGGCATCGCATGACGCTGGAAAAACTGCTCGCCACCAATTCCATCGGGGGCACGGATGATAGAGCAGGGCCTGCCCCTGATGTGGTCGATCATCCAGTCGCCGACCGCCTCGTAATAGCGGGCCAATTCTTCCTTTGTTACCGGCTCACCGTCGTTGGCATCCGGCCACAATGGTTTGTCGGGGTTGGAAATGAGCACGCCCATGACATCGGCCCTCTGACCCTTCCGGCGCGTTGATCTCTGTTCGGCTCCCGGAGCCGGCGCCGCAACCTCGGCTTTAGAGGACCTTGGCGGACGTTCCGCCTCAACTTCCCTGGCCGGCTTATCTTCGCGCAATCCTTTGAAGGCCGCTTGCCGGACAAGACCGTCGGCGGTCCAGCCCTCGAATTCGATCTCGGCGACGAGCTCGGGCTTCACCCAGACGACTTCAGCCTGCTTCTTCGGAGCGCCGGTTCCAGTGAACGGCGACTTCGCCGTTTCCAGCGCCTTTAGTTTCGGAAGCAGCGTATCGACCTTCTTGGCGCCGTAGCCGGTCCCGACGCGGCCGACATAAACAAAGTTATCGTCGCTGAAAACGCCGACGAGAAGGGAACGGAACTTGCCGTTGGTCTTGGCATAGGCGCCGATGACCACCTCGTGCCCGGCACGGCATTTGGACTTCGCCCAGCTTTCCGTTCGACCGGACTGGTAGGCGGCATCGGCCTTTTTTGACACGATGCCTTCCAGCGAGAGCTTGCATGCCGACCTGAGGACGGCGTCGCCGCCGCCGGTAAAATGTTCGACGAAGCGGATACGGGGATCATTGTCGGCCTCCGTGAGGAGCTCCTGCAACCGCGTCTTTCGCTCGATAAGGGGCTTGAGGCGAAAATCCTCGCCGCCGTCATAGAGCAGGTCGAAGCCGAAGTAGACGAGGTCGCCGGTCTTGCCCTCCGACAGCGCGGCCTGCAGCGCGGCGAAGTCCGGCGCACCGTGCCTGTCGAGAGCGCAGATCTCGCCATCGAGGATACAATCCGGAAGGGCTGACGCCGCCCGGGCGATTTCGGGGTACTTGGCCGTCCAGTCGAGACCTTTCCTGGTTTTCAACGTCGCTTCGCCGCCGAGCACGCGCATCTGGATGCGATATCCATCGAATTTGATCTCATGAATCCAACCGTCCCCGCCAGGCGGCCGCTCCCGCTTCTCGCAAAGCTGCGGCGCGATGAAACTCGGAAGATCAACCGCCGTCGCAGCGCTGGTGCGCTTCCCGCCACTCGCCTCCCGCCCGTCGGCGGCCAGTCCGTGATTGCTGTCCCAGATGGCGTCGGCCTCGACCTTGCCGCCCTCCACCATGAAGGGTTGCGGTTTGCTCCCCTTGCCGGCTGCGATCGTTTCCATGCTGCGGCCCGAGGCCACCGAGGTGAGGTTGTCCTCCAGAATAGCGGCACCGTCCTCTTCCACCGAGAACTCGTCATGATGCTTGATCAACAGCCAGTTGGTGCGCTTGCTGCGCTCGCGATCGCTACGCATGCGCACTAGCACGAAGCTCCCGTGCAAGCGCTCGCCGTCAAGCGTGAACTTGAAATCGCCCTTGCGAAGGGCTTGCTCAGGGCTCATCCTTCCCTCCGGCTCCCAATAGCCGCGATCCCACAGCATGACTGTGCCGCCGCCATACTGACCTTTCGGAATCGTGCCTTCGAAATCGCCATAATCGAGTGGATGGTCCTCGACCTCGACCGCCAGCCGCTTGTCGTGCGGATCGAGCGACGGGCCCTTGGTGACAGCCCAGCTCTTGAACACGCCGTCGAGCTCGAGCCGCAGGTCGTAGTGCAGACGTGTCGCATCGTGCTTCTGAATGACAAAGCGGCGGCGGTTGCTCTTTTTGATGCGCCGCTCACCGCTGGGCTCAGCAGTCTTCTGAAAATCGCGTTTCGATCGGTAGCTCGATAGCTTGTCGCTGGCCATGGCTGTTCCCGGATATTCGGTCCTCAAACGAAATAGCGGTCATCGTTGTTCCAATGCCGAGCGATGGCCAAATCCCTGAAAAGGCAGGGGCGCTTGCCGCCAGCCGGCACGGACGGGGACTGTCCGTCCCCGCCAAATATGATCGCCTATCAACGGCTGCGGCGCTAGAAGCATTCGCCGAGCGGAAAAAACTTTTGCCGCTTCGCCCGCGAGGGCTATATCGTCAGATGATTGTACTGGACTGGATGCCATGACCGACACTGTTCTCGACCGCTTTCTCCGTTATGTCGTTATCGACACCCAATCCGATCCCGCCTCGTCGATGCAGCCGACCACCGAAAAGCAGAAGGATCTTGGCCGGCTTCTGGTCGACGAACTGCTGACGATCGGCCTTGCAGATGCGCATCTCGATGAACATGGTTATGTCTATGCGACTATTCCCGGAAATAGCGAGAAGGCGGTGCCAGTCATCTGTTTCTGCTCGCATATGGATACGGCGCCCGATTTTACCGGCACGGGCGTCAAGCCGCAGATCGTGCGGAACTACGCCGGCGGCGATATCGAGCTTATCGGTGATCCGAGCCGGGTCATCCGTGTCGCCGAGCATCCCGAGCTTAACAACCAGATCGGCAACGACATCGTCACGACCGACGGAACGACATTGCTCGGCGCCGACGACAAGGCCGGGCTGGCAGAAATCATGACCGCGGCCCAGATTCTCGTCGATAATCCCGATATCCGGCACGGGACGATCAAGATCCTGTTCACGCCCGACGAGGAGGTCGGCCGCGGCGTCAACAAGGTCGACTTGAAGAAACTCGGCGCCGACTTCGCCTATACGATGGACGGCGAGACGGCCGGCCATATCGAGGACGAGACCTTTTCGGCCGATGGCGTCGAGATCAGCATTTCAGGCGTGGCGATCCATCCGGGCTTTGCCAAGGACCGGATGGAGAACGCCATAAGGATCGCCGGCGCTATCATCGATCGGCTGCCGAAGGAGGTGGCGCCGGAGACCACCGAAGGCAAGCAGGGCTTCATTCATCCGGTCGGCGTGACCGGCTCGATGGAAAAGGCATCGCTGAGCTTTATCATCCGCGATTTCTCCGAGGAGGGGCTGGCTGAAAAGGAGGCCATGCTCCAAGCCATCGTCAAGGAGGTGATGGCTGCCTATCCCGGCTCGACCTCTCATTTCCAAGTGACGGAGCAGTACCGCAACATGAAGACGGTGCTCGACCGTCACCCGGAGATCGTCGAAAACGCGCTTGAAGCCGTGCGCCGAGCCGGCATGACACCGGTGCGCGGCAGCATCCGCGGTGGTACCGACGGTTCGCGCCTCTCCTTCATGGGGCTGCCATGCCCGAACATATTCGCCGGCGGCCATGCCTTCCACTCACCGCTCGAATGGGTCAGCCGCCAGGACATGGAAAAGGCCGTCAAAACGATCGTTGAGCTTGCGAGGGTCTGGGAAGAGCGCGCTTAAGAGGCGTCTGAATCGGATAAGCGCTCGATCCGCAGCCCGACGCGTTTCTCAGGGGCAAGTACTGGCGGTTCATCCCCGATCAACCCGTCCAGGGAAAGCAGGGAGGCCTCGGCGGTCGCGTCGCCGCCAGGACGGCTGCAATACATTCAAGCGCGACCGAGGTCGGTTCTGGGGAACGGCGGGCCTAGCCGCCGTTTGTCGCGATGCTTCCGCGCAGCATGACGCTGTCATAGGCGGGGCGGGGCGTGGGGATGGCGATCGGCATTCCCGGTTCGGGCGCGATCGAGGGTTCCGGCGGCGTCACCGGTGCGGTCACCGGCGCGGTTATCCGCATCGGCGCCGTGCTCGCCGTGGCCATGGGATCGGGCGCCGGCAGAGGAACGGGAACGGCCGACGGGATCAGCGCCTCGAATTGAGGTGGCAGCATGCTTTCGCCGGGCACGTAATTCATCGCCACTTCGTAGGAGGGCAGCGGCGGTGGCGTTTCGAGCATGCCGTTGGAGTCGCGCTTCTCGTAGAAGGCATTGCCGCCGGCGACCGCCACATAGTGCATGTTGTCGTAGGGAAATTTCAGCCCGTCGGTGTGGAAGAACATCGCATCCTTCACTGCCGGATGGCGCGCACCCTTCAGCAAGATCGCATCGGCCGCGGTGGCAAGCTCGGGCTCGGCCTGTGGCTTGACTTCGCGCGTCATGACACCGGGCGCAAACTGCCTTTCCTGGGCGACGACGCCGCAGATGGATTGAGGATAGGCACCTGACGTCAGTCTGTTCATGACGACGGTGCCGACGGCCAGATAGCCATCCTCGTCGGAATGCTGCGACTCGAAATACATCGCGCGCTTCAGGCAGTCGCGATCCTTAGCGGTATAATTGAAAGTGACTTTCGCCGGTTTAGCCTGTGTCGTCTTGGTCTTTGCCGGCGTCGTCGCCGGCTTCGGTGTTGTGGTGCAGCCTGCGGCTGCCAGTCCTACGAATAAAATCCCGATCAGGGATTTTCCAAAGGAAATCTCCGCCCTCAACGCCAGGTGCCTCCTATGGGATTAGTCCAGCCCTTTATGATTAACGCGCACAATCTTTTACTCGTCACATGACTGAAATACAAACAACCTCAGATCACAATAAGCCAGATGGACTCCCGCCAAGGGTGATTCCGGCTGATCCGTGCGACCACGTGCTGCATAAATCCGGAGGGTTAACGAATTATTAAGCCGGGCCGGTGCTTGCGTCAGCAGACGCGCGCAATCGAGATCAGGTGCGAAACAGCTTCCACCGAGTCGGCTTGAACGCGACGCGGTTGCGGTCGAGCCTGTCGGCCTCGCTCGGCGGCAGCTCGATTTCGATATTTGGTCGGTCACTGCCTATATCCAGCTCGATATGGCGCGTGCCGGCGACGCGGCGGCTGGAGACCGGCTGGCCGGCAATACAATTTTCCGCTGATTCGCAGAGCCTGACATCGTGCGGGCGGAAATAAAGCTGAGCGGGACCGTCCGGCTCGCCCTCGGCATTCAGGCCGAGCGACCGGCCGTCGAAGCGGATGTCGCCGTCGGCGATTTCGACCTGCAGGCAGTTCGATTGACCGATGAAGCCGAAGACGAAGGGAGAATTCGGGTAATCGTAGACTTCATCGGGTGTACCGACCTGCTCGATCGCACCCTGGCTCATGACGACGACGCGGTCGGCGAGTTCCAGAGCCTCGTCCTGGTCGTGGGTGACGAAGACGGTGGTGTGGCCGGTGCGGTCGTGGATCTCTCGCAGCCATTTGCGCAGGTCCTTGCGCACCTGAGCGTCCAGCGCGCCGAAGGGTTCATCAAGCAGCAGCACGTTCGGTTCGACCGCCATGGCGCGGGCAAGCGCCACGCGCTGACGCTGGCCGCCGGAAAGCTGTGCCGGATAACGCGCCTCGAGGCCGGAAAGCTGCACAAGGTCGAGCAGTTCCAGCGCCCGCCGGCGGATGTCGGCCTTGGCAGGACGCCGCGCACCTTTTCTGACCCTCAACCCGAAGGTGACGTTGTCGAGCACCGTCATGTAGCGGAAGAGGGCATAGTGCTGGAAGACGAAGCCGATATTGCGCTGCTGCACGGTCTTTTTCGAGGCATCCTCGTCGCCGAAGAAGATCTGCCCTTCCGTCGGGCTTTCCAGGCCGGCGATCAGGCGCAGCAATGTCGTCTTGCCGGAACCCGAAGGGCCGAGCAGGGCGATCAGCTCGCCGGAGCGGATGTCGAGCGAGACATCGTGCAGCGCCGGAAACCGCTCGAATTCCTTGCGAATGTTTTGAACGCGTACTTCCATTGCAAATCCTTCAGTGCCGCCGGCTGGCGGAAATCTCCGCGCTGTAACGCATTTCCAGGAGCGTCTTCAAAACCAGGGTGACGAGCGCCAGCAGGGCCAGAAGCGTGGCCACGGCGAAAGCGCCGGTAAAATTGTACTCGTTATAGAGAATCTCGACCTGCAGCGGCATGGTGTTGGTCAGGCCGCGAATATGGCCCGAGACCACCGAGACGGCGCCGAACTCGCCCATGGCGCGGGCGTTGCAGAGCAGCACGCCATAGAGCAGGCCCCATTTGATGTTCGGCAGCGTCACATGCCAGAAGGTCTGCCAGCCGCTGGCGCCGAGCGACAGCGCTGCCTCCTCGTCGGCCGTTCCCTGTTCCTGCATCAGCGGGATCAATTCGCGGGCGACGAAGGGGAAGGTGACGAACATGGTGGCCAGGACAAGCCCCGGAACGGCGAACAGGATTTTGATGTCGTTGGCGCTGAGCCACTGGCCGAGCCAGGTATTGGCGCCGAAGAGGAGCACGAAGACCAGGCCGGAGATGACGGGGGAGACCGAGAACGGCAGGTCGATCAGCGTGGTCAGGAAGGCCTTGCCCTTGAACTCGAACTTGGCGATCGCCCAGGCGGCGGTAACTCCGAAGACGAGATTGAGCGGCACGCTGATGCCGGCGACGATCAGCGTCAGGCGGATCGCCGAGAAGGTCTCTGCATCCTGCAGCGCTTCGATGAAGGGACCGGCGCCCTTGCGGAAGGCTTCCACGAAGACGGCGGCAAGCGGCAGCAGCAGGATCAGTAGCAGGAAGACCAGCGACAGGATGATCAGGCTGTAGCGCGCGATCCGGTGTTCCGTGGTCACCGAACGCAGCTTGATGGGTCGCGCGTTCGTATCAAGCGCCATAGCCGTACCTCCGCCTGCTCCAGCTCTGGATGAGGTTAATGACGAGCAGCATGGCGAAGGAAAGGATCAGCATGATAGCCGCAATGCCGGTCGCCGCCGCGTAATTATATTCTTCGAGTTTGATGACGATCAGCAGCGGTGCGATCTCCGATTTGAACGGCAGGTTGCCGGCGATGAAGATGACCGAACCATATTCCCCGACGCCGCGGGCAAAGGCGAGCGCAAAACCGGTGAGCACCGCCGGCGCCAGCCCCGGCAGCAGCACGCGGAAAATCGTCTGGAAGCGGTTCGCGCCGAGTGTCGCGGCGGCCTCCTCGACTTCCTTGTCGATCTCCTCCATGACCGGCTGCACCGTGCGCACCACGAAGGGCAGGCCGACGAAGATCAGAGCCACGACAATGCCGGCCGGCGTGAAGGCGATCTTGATGCCGAGCGGAGTCAGGAACTGGCCGATCCAGCCGTTCGGCGCATAAAGCGTCGTCAGCGCGATGCCGGCGACCGCGGTCGGCAGTGCGAAGGGCAGGTCTACCATCGCATCGATGACGCGCTTGCCCGGAAAGCGGTAACGCACCAGCACCCAGGCGAGGATGATGCCGAACACGGCATTGACGACCGCGGCGATGAAGGCGGTGCCGAAGCTCATGCGCAGTGCGTTCAGCGTGCGCGGATCGAGCGCGATCGACCAGAATTTCTCCCAGCCGAGCGCGCTCGACCGGACGGCAAGGCCGGAGAGCGGAATGAGGATCAGAAGGGTAAGCCAGGTCAAGGTAAGGCCGAGCGTCATTCCGAAACCCGGAATGACGCTCGGCCGCCTGAACCGCCACCGAGTGGGGCTATGTGCTCTCATGAAATCTATTATTGGGCCGGCTTGTAGATTTGGTCAAATACCCCGCCATCGCCGAAGAATTTCGGCTGCGCTTCCTTCCAGCCGCCGAAGTCATCGATAGTGGCGAGGGTCAGCTTCGGAAAGCGGGCGATGTCGGCCGGATCGGCGGCATCAGGCTTGATCGGCCGGTAATAGTGCTTGGCGGCGATCTTCTGGCCTTCGTCCGAATAGAGGTAGCTGAGATAGGCTTCGGCGACCTTGCGCGTCCCCTTCTTGTCGACATTGCCGTCGACGACGGCGACCGGCGGGTCGGCGCGAATGGAGAAGCTCGGCGTTACGATCTCGAACTGGTCGGGACCAAGCTCTTCGAGCGAGAGATAGGCTTCGTTTTCCCAGGCAAGCAGGACGTCGCCGAGACCGCGCTGAACGAAGGTGGTCGTTGCGCCGCGTGCGCCGGTGTCGAGAACCGGCACATGCTGCAGCAGCTTCGTCACGTAATCCTGCGCCCTGGCGTCATCGCCGCCATTGGCCTGCTTGGCCCATGCCCAGGCGGCGAGGAAATTCCAGCGGGCGCCGCCCGAGGTCTTCGGGTTCGGCGTGATCACCTGGACATCGTCCTTCACCAGGTCGGCCCAATCCTCGATGCCCTTCGGGTTACCCTTGCGGACCAGGAAGACGATGGTCGAGGTGTAGGGCGTCGAATTGTTCGGAAACTTCGTCTTCCAGTCGGCGGGGATCTTGCCGGTCGCCTTGGAGATCGCGTCGATGTCGCCCTCGAGCGCCAGCGTGACGACGTCGGCGTCGAGGCCGTCGATGACCGAACGGGCCTGGGCGCCGGAACCGCCATGCGAGGCCTTGATCGTCACGGCTTCGCCGGTGTCCTTCTGCCACTTGGCGGCAAAGGCGGCATTGAAATCCTTATACAATTCGCGGGTCGGATCATAGGAGACGTTGAGCAGCGCCTGATCTGCCAATACAGGAGCAATGCTCCCGACGACGAAGCTGCCTGCCACGACCGCGGCCGCGAGGAGCCGGGTGAACCTTTGTGTCTGCATGGGGACCCTCCTGTTTACTGTCTTAACTCTATCAAGTTAGTCGCATAATGAAACGAAACATCTTCCGCCTTCTGCCGGGTGGTTGGAATATCATTCCATTTAGGGAGAAATTTTGAAATAGACGTGCCGAAGTTGGCCGCGGCCAATCGCCCGGCCGCCGCCGTCCTGCCGCACAACCGTGTTTTTTTGGCCACAGTTCCCTCTCAAGCAACGCCAGCGATGCTGATTTTTGCCCGCATTTTGCCGCGATGACACTTGCGGATTCCTATATGGCGCCGGTGCGGTCGTATTTGCCGACCGCTACGTGGGGGCATCCCTTGAAATGCGCCTCGCATTCCAACCTGTTAGGGCCATTCAAATGAATATCAGAACTATCCTTTTTGCCTCCGTTGCCGCCCTTGCCGCGGCCACCGGAGCACGTGCGGCCGACGCCATCGTGGCGGCGGAACCCGAGCCCGTGGAATATGTTCGCGTTTGCGACGCCTACGGCACCGGCTATTTTTATATTCCGGGAACGGAAACATGCCTTTCGATCGGCGGTTACATCCGTACGGAAGTGCGGTTCGGTGACCATATCTCCGGCGATTCCGACGTAGACTTCTGGACTCGCGGCCAGGTCACCTTCCAGGCCAAGAACGACACCGAATACGGCACGCTGACCGGCGTCATCACGCTGCGCTACAACGTCGACAATGCTTCCGATCAGGAGGCGCTGCTGGATGAAGGCTACATCGACGTCGCCGGTTTCCGCGTCGGTAAGCTCTACAGCTGGTGGGATGACGACATGAGCGGCGAGACCGATACGCTCGCCAGCAACGAAACGACCCACAACTCGATCCGTTACCAGTACGAGAACGGCGCTTTCGCCGCCGGTCTCTCGGTCGACGAACTGGAAGACGACTACGCCACCAAACCCGGCGAAGGCCCGAATAACTTCGGTGTCGCGGGCCAGGTCTCCTACAAGGCCGGCGCCATCAGCGCTTACCTGCTTGCCGGTTACGACACCGACACCAGCGAAGTCGCGGTGCGTGGTATCGTCTACGCCGATATCGGCCCGGGCACGCTCGGCATCGCCGGCGTCTGGGCAAGCGGCGCCAACTACTACTACGAAGAGTCCGAGTGGACGATCGCAGCGGAATACGCCTTGAAGATCAACGACAAGTGGTCGGTCACCCCCGGCTTCCAGTACTTCGAAAACATCGCCCTTGAGGACGACGGCAACGGCTTCACCGGCGGCAGCGCCTACACCACAGGCGTCACGATCGACTACCGGATCGTCGACGACCTGCGCTCGAAGCTCAGCGTGCAGTATCACGATGAGGATGAAGGCGACGACGAAGTGTTCGGCTTCCTGCGCTTCCAGCGCGATTTCTAAGATCGTCTGATCGCAGACGAGCGGGCGCGACCTTCGGCCGCGCCTTTTTCATACCCGGGAATCGGCGATGAAATCGGAATAGAATTCGTCGGCCGTCCTTGCCTTGCGCATGGCGGCAAGCACGCCGTCCGATTGCAGCCGCCGCGCGATGGCCGACAACACGTTCAGATATTCGCCGCGGTTGTTCTCCCCGAAAAGCAGCACCACGGCGATGTCGGCGGGGATATCGTCGATTGCCTCGAAATCCAGCGGCCGGGAAAAGCGGAGGAGCAGACCGCGCGGGCTGCTCATGCCGTCGATCGCCGCATGCGGAATGGCGATGCCGTTGCCGATCCCGGTGGAGCCGAGCTTCTCGCGGGCTTCGAGCGCCTTCAGGATGATCTGCGCGTCGACCGAAAAGGCGATGGCCGCCTTGTCCGCAATGGTCTGCAGCGCCCGCCATTTCGTCGGAGCCGACACGCCAACGAAAGTGTGTTCCGGCCGGATGATGTTGGGAAGGTTCATGTCATTCTCGATATAATCGGCTCGAAGGTCGGCAACGGGGGAGGGGGATATCAGTCCGGTTCCCGGAGCCGGTAGCCGACGCCGGTCTCGGTGGTTATATAGTGCGGCTGATCCGGTATCTTCTCGATTTTTTGCCTGATTTGTCTGATGTAGACGCGCAGATATTGCACGTCGGCTGCCGGCCCCCATACCTGCTTCAAAAGAAACTGGTGTGTCAGCACCTTGCCCGCATGCTGGGCTAGCACGCGCAGGATGTCGTATTCCTTCGGCGACAGTTTGAGTTCCTCGCCGTCGACCTTGACGATACGCTTGACAAGGTCAATCGAAAGCCCGCCGGTCTGGAAGATCGCCTTTTCGCCTCGCTGCTGCAGCCGGTGACGCAGCGCCACGCGGATGCGGGCGCCGAGCTCATTGATACCGAAAGGCTTGGTGACGTAGTCGTCGGCGCCGCTTTCCAGCGCCTTGACGATCCCGGCCTCGTCGGTGCGGCTGGAGAGGATTACGACGGGCATTGAAAGCCCGCCGTCGCGCCACTGCTGCAAGAGGTCATAGCCCGGTGTGTCGGGCAGGCCAAGGTCGAGCACGACGAGGTCGGGAATGTGATCGGCGACCGACTGGCGGGCGCTTTCGGCGTTCGGCGCCTCCTGCACCTCATAGCCCTGCGCGGTCAGGCCGACGCGGAGCAGCTTGCGGATCGGCGGCTCGTCGTCGACGACGAGAATTTTGACGGCTGAACCGGTCATTTGAGTTCATCCAGTTTCGGAATGTCGTTGGGTATCGGCAGCCGGATAGTGAAGACGGCGCCCGTGCGGCCCCTCCGGTTGCCGGCGGTGATCGTGCCACCCATCGCCTCTGTGAACCCGCGGCAGATGGACAGGCCGAGGCCGGTGCCGGCGCGCACCTGATCGCCCTTGCGCACCCGGTAGAAGGTGTCGAAGACGCGGGCAAGGTCGGCCGGCGGGATGCCGGGGCCCTCGTCCGAAACCTGCACAACGACATTGTCGGCATCGGCCCAGCCTTCGATGTGGATGACAGATCCCTCGGGCGCGTATTTGGCGGCATTGTCGAGCAGGTTGAAGATCACCTGCTCGAACAGCACCGGGTCGACCCGCACCATCGGCAGGTCGGCGGGAATGCTCATCTCGGTCTTGTGGTGTTCGAGGATCTTGGCGGCGCGGGCCAGCGCCGTGCCGACGATGTCGCCGGCATAGTGCGGCGCAGAATTCGGCTCCATTGCGCCGGATTCGATCTTGGTCATGTCGAGCAGATTGGCGATGAAACGGTTGAGGCGCTCCGATTCGTCGACAACGGTGGACAGCAGGTCGCTGCGATCTTCCTCCGGCATCGAGGCGAAATAATCGCGCAGCGTGCCGGCGGCGCCGAGGATTGCGGCAAGCGGTGTCTTCAGGTCGTGCGAGATCGAGGTGAGCAGGGCCGAACGCAGCCGGTCGGCTTCGGCCGCCAGCCTTGCCCGGTCGACATCGGCGACGAGCTGGACGCGTTCGATGGCAAGGGCCGCCTGGTCGGCCAGCGCGTCGAGGAGGCGCTGCTGCTCGGGCGTCAGAAGCGGCCCGTCGCGGCGGTCGCTGTCGAGGCCGATGACGCCGACGGCAGCGCGCCCGGTTCTGAGCGGCACGTAGAGGCGTTTGGCGCCGGGCAGGGTATCGGCGCCGCGGCCGGCGGCGTGATTGTGCTCCCAGGCCCAGCGGGCGGCGGCGATATCGGCCTCGTCGAGCGTGTCGTCAGGGGGATAACCGGCCTTGACGGCGATGCTGCCTTCCTCGGGCAGCAGCAGCACGACGCGGACCTTCAGCATCGAGGCAAGCTGAAAGGCGGTCGCCCAGAGCACGTCGTCGAGCGTGCCGGTGCCGGCGAGCTTCTTCGAGAAGAGATAGAGATCTTCGGTCGTGCGCGCCCGCTGCCGGGCGGCGGCGGCCTGACGCTGCACGGTCGCGGTCAGGTTACTGGCGATGATGGCAACGCCCAGGAAGAAGAACAAGGCGAGCACGCTTTCCGGATCGCTGATTGTCAGCGTGTAGCGCGGGGGCAGGAAGAAGAAGTTGAAGGACAGCGCGCCGAGAATGCAGCTGTAGAGCGCCGGCCGCAACCCATGCAGGACGGCGGAGCTCAGCACCGCCATCAGGAAGACCAGCGCGAGGTTGCGCACGTCAAGCACCTGGTCGAGCACGATACTGACGCCGAGCGCGACGGCGACATAGACGGTCGCCAGCAGATAGGCTCTGAAATCCAGCTTCGGTGCAGTGGCGGCGGCCTTGATGCCGCGCGCGGTGGTGCCGTCCCTCTCGTTGCCCGAGATGACATGGACGCTGATCTCGCCGGTCTTGCGGATCAGTTCGTCGGTAATCGAGCGGTTCCACCAGTCGCGCCATGTCGGCTTCTTCGGCGCCCCGATGACGATGTGGGTGACGTTGTTGGCGGTGGCATGGCGGACGAGTTCCTCCGCCACCTCGCGGCCGGGAATGGTGATCGCCTCGCCGCCTAGCTGTTCGGCAAGTCGCAGCGTCGAGGCGATCGTATCGCGCTCGGCTTCGCTGAGGTTGATCGAGCGGTTGGTCTCGATATAGACGGCGGCCCAGGGTGCGCGCAGGCGCGAGGCCATGCGGGCGGCGTAGCGCACCAGCGAGGCCGAGCGCGGGTGATGATCGACCGAGACGAGGACGCGTTCGCCCGCCGCCCAGGGGCCGGAGATGGCGTGGGCCTGCATATGGGTCAGCAGTTGGTCGTCGACGCGCTGGGCGGTCTTGCGCAGCGCCAGTTCCCGCAACGCCGTCAGATTGCCCGGGGTGAAATAATTGGTCAGTGCCCGCTCGGCGGTGCGCGGCATGTAGACCTTGCCGTCATGCAGACGCTTGATCAGATCATCCGGGGTCAGATCGATGATCTCGACATCGTCGGCGAGATCGATGATCGAGTCCGGCACCGTCTCGCGCACTCGGATACGGGTGATCTGCGAGACGACGTCGTTCAGGCTCTCGACATGCTGAATGTTCAGCGTCGTATAGACGTCGATGCCGCGATCGAGCAATTCCTTGACGTCGAGGTAACGCTTCGGATGGCGGCTGCCCTCGGCGTTGGTATGTGCGAGTTCGTCGACCAGCACGAGATCCGGTCTGCGGGCAAGGATGCCGTCAAGGTCCATCTCCTCGAGCGCCCGGCCCTTATAATCGATCTGGACGCGCGGGATGATCTCGAAGCCGGCGACCAGCGCCTCGGTCTCTTTGCGGCCATGGGTTTCGACGACGCCGATGACGACGTCGAGCCCGTCGGCGAGCTTGGCGCGGCCGGAGATCAGCATCTCATAGGTCTTGCCGACGCCGGGAGCGGCGCCAAGGAAGATCTTCAGACGGCCGCGCATCTCCGCCCGGGCTTTTTCGAGAAGCGCGTCGGGCGAGGGCCTGCCGGCCTGGTCGCGATTGTCGTCTGGCATGCGTGTGGTCTTTCTGCGAACGGCTACCGAGAATGCGCTACGTCTCCGTATCCCTCATCAACTCAGTGCAGCCGAGATCCCGGCATTGTTTGGTTCAATTGGTGGATGGCGTGCCCTGACACGGGAGTCCGCGCCGTAAATGGTGCATACGCCCGCCCCACCCTCCGTCATGCTCGGCCTTGAGCCGAGCATCCACAGCCGCATCCACTGGTAGCTGCGGCATGGATCCTCGGGTCAAGCCCGAGGATGACGGAGAGTGGAGTTGGCCTTTTCGCCAAGCCCGTAGTGAAGCTGCCAAACTCACTCAGTCATAGAAGCATCAAGGCTCCGATTCAACGCCAGAACATTGACGGTGGGTTCGCCGAGAATTCCCAGTTCGCGGGCCTGGACGGCGCCGTCGACCAGCGCTTTGACCTTGGCTTCGTCAAGGTTTCGTGCCTTGGCGACGCGGGCCACCTGGAAGTAGGCGGCTTCGGGCGAAATATCGGGATCGAGGCCACTGCCGGAGGCCGTAACGAGATCGGCGGGCACCTCCGCGTCCGGGTTCGTGGCTTTCGCGGCCTGATAGTCACCCTTGACGCGGTCGATCAGCTTCTGGCTGGTCGGGCCGAGGTTCGAGCCGCTGGAGGCAGCGGCATCGTAGCCGTCGCCGGCAGCCGACGGGCGGCCGTGGAAATATTTGTCTGTCGTGAAGGCCTGGCCGATCAGCGCCGAGCCGATCACCTGGCCATTCTTCTCGATCAGGCTGCCATTCGCCTGGGTGGGGAAGAGCGCCTGGGCCGCACCGGTCATGGCAAGCGGGTAGAGAAGGCCTGTTATGGCGGTGGTGGCGACGATCATGACGATCGCCGGGCGAAATTCTTTCAACATTGTTGTCAACTCCTTGATGTCAGGCGAGGCCGAGGGCGGCGACGGCCAAGTCGATGGCCTTGATGAAGACGAAGGGCACGAGGATGCCGCCGAGGCCGTAGATCAGCAGGTTGCGTGACAGAAGCGCCCCGGCGCCGATCGGACGATAGCGCACGCCCTTCAAGGATAGCGGGATCAGCGCGATGATGATCAGGGCGTTGAAGATAATCGCCGAGAGGATGGCGCTTTGCGGCGTCGACAGTCCCATGATGTTGAGCACACCGAGCTGCGGATAGAAGGTCAGGAACATCGCCGGGATAATGGCGAAATACTTGGCGATGTCGTTGGCGATCGAAAAGGTCGTCAGCGCGCCGCGTGTCATCAGCAGCTGCTTGCCGATCTCGACGATCTCGATCAGCTTGGTCGGATCGCTGTCGAGGTCGACCATGTTGCCAGCCTCGCGGGCGGCGACCGTGCCGGTGTTCATGGCGACGCCGACATCGGCCTGGGCGAGTGCCGGCGCATCGTTGGTACCGTCGCCGCACATGGCGACGAGCTTGCCCTTGGCCTGTTCCTCGCGCATCAGCGCCAGCTTCATCTCCGGCGTTGCCTGGGCGAGGAAATCGTCGACGCCGGCCTCGGCGGCGATGGCGGCTGCCGTCAGCGGATTGTCGCCCGTGATCATCACGGTGCGGATGCCCATACGGCGCAGCTCCGTGAAACGCTCGCGGATGCCGCCCTTGACGATGTCCTTCAGCTGGATGACACCGAGCAGCCGGCCGTCGCGGGCAACGGCGAGCGGCGTGCCGCCCGATTTGGCGATCTCGTCGGCGATCGACTGCAGATCGCGCATCACTTCGCTGCCGTTCTTCGAGGGTGTGTCGCCGTTGACATAGGCGAGCACAGCATCGACCGCACCCTTGCGGATCGAAGCACCTTCGAGATCGACGCCGCTCATGCGGCTTTGGGCGGTGAAGGCAACGAACGTCGCCTTGAGGCTCGCCATGTCGCGGCCGCGGATCGCATATTTTTCCTTGGCGAGCACGACGATGGAGCGGCCTTCCGGCGTTTCGTCGGCCAGTGAGGCAAGCTGGGCGGCATCGGCAAGTTCCTGTTCGGAAACGCCGCGGACCGGGCGGAAGCTGGTCGCCTGGCGATTGCCCAGCGTGATCGTGCCGGTCTTGTCGAGCAACAGCGTATCGACGTCGCCGGCAGCTTCGACGGCACGGCCGGACATGGCGAGCACGTTGAAGCGGACGAGACGGTCCATGCCGGCAATGCCGATCGCCGACAGCAGCGCGCCGATCGTCGTCGGAATCAGGGTGACGAAGAGGGCGACGAGCACGATGATCGGGATCGAGCCGCCGGCATAGATGGCAAAGCTCGGGATCGTCGCGGTGGCGAGCACGAAGATCAGCGTCATCCCGGCAAGCAGGATGTTGAGTGCGATCTCGTTCGGCGTCTTCTGGCGTTGAGCACCTTCAACCAGCGAGATCATCCGGTCGAGAAAGGTGGAGCCGGCCGCCGCGGTGATGCGCACGCGGATCCAGTCGGACAGCACCTGCGTGCCGCCGGTCACTGCCGAGCGGTCGCCGCCGGATTCGCGGATGACGGGGGCGGATTCGCCCGTGATCGCTGCTTCATTGACAGAGGCGACACCCTCAATGACCTCGCCGTCCGACGGGATGATGTCGCCCGCCTCGACGAGAACGACGTCGCCGACCTTGAGGCTGGTGCCCGGCACGATACGATAGTCGCTGCCGTTGTTGCCGGTGAGCAGCTTCGCCTGGGTTTCAGTGCGCGCCTTGCGCAGGGAATCGGCCTGCGCCTTGCCGCGGCCTTCGGCGACGGCTTCGGCGAAGTTGGCAAAGAGCACGGTGAACCAGAGCCAGAGATTGATCTGGAAGGAGAAGCCGAGATTGCCGTTGCCGGCCGCGAGGTCGCGCAGGAAAAGCACGGTGGTGAGCACCGAGACCGTGGCCACGACGAACATCACCGGGTTTCTGGCGAGTGCGCGCGGGTCGAGCTTTTTGAAGGCGGCGCCGACGGCCGGAATTAGGATGCGAGAATCGACGATACTCGCGGATTTTGCCTGGCTCATAAGAGACTCCAGCTTTGAAACGAGGATGGCAGACCGATGTCGGTTAGCCCTGTAAGATCTTGAAGGTCGCCGCGGCGACGAGCAGGCCTGCCGTCATCAGCAGAATGATGTCGGAGGCCTGTAGCCTCGGGCTGTCTCCACGTCCCGGCGCGCCGGGACGTGGAAGAGAAGCGTGGCGAAGCCTGTGGCGGATGATCACGGCATCGCCTCAGAAGGTTTGGCCGGCGATCGCGACCAGGTGTTCGACGACGGGGCCGAGCGCCAAGGCCGGAAAGAAGGTCAGGCCGCCGACGATCAGGATCGTGCCGACGAGCAGGCCGACAAAGAGCGGACCGTCGGTCGGGAAGGTGCCGGCCGAGGCCGGAACCGTCTTCTTGGCGATCAGCGAGCCGGCGATGGCAAGGGCCGGGATGATCACCAGGAAGCGGCCCATCAGCATGCCGATGCCTAGTGTCACGTTGTACCAGGGCGTGTTGCCGGTCAGGCCGCCGAAAGCCGAGCCGTTATTGGCCGCAGCCGAGGTATAGGCATAGAGGATTTCGGAGAAGCCGTGCGGGCCGGCCGTGCCGACGGAGGCGACGGCGCTCGGCAGAACCGAAGCGATTGCGGTGAAGACCAGCATGGCGAGCGGCAGGCAGAGGATGGCGAGAACGGCCATCTTCATTTCCTTCGCCTCGATCTTCTTGCCGAGATATTCCGGCGTGCGGCCGACCATCAGGCCGGCGACGAAGACGGCGACGATGATAAACAGCAGAATACCGTAAAAGCCCGCACCGACACCGCCGACGATGATCTCGCCGAGCTGCATGTTGATCAGCGGGATAAGGCCGCCGAGCGCAGTAAAGCTGCCGTGCATCGCATTGACCGCGCCGCAGGAGGCGGACGTGGTAATGACGGCGAACAGCGAGGACAGGGCAATGCCGAAGCGGACTTCCTTGCCCTCCATGTTGCCGCCGCCGAGACCAAAGGCGTGCATCAGCGGGTTGCCCGCTGCTTCAGCCCAATAGGTGACGATAACGCCGGCGACGAACAGCACGCCCATCGTGGCAAGAATCGCCCAGCCCTGACGCTGATTACCGACCATGCGGCCGAAGACATTGGTCAGCGCCGCGCCGATCGCGAAGATCGAGACCATCTGGATAAGGTTGGATATCGCATCGGGGTTTTCGAACGGATGGGCGGAATTGGCGTTGAAGAAGCCGCCGCCATTGGTGCCGAGCATTTTGATCGCGAGCTGCGAGGCGACTGGGCCGACGGCGATTGTCTGCTGCGCGCCTTCGAGCGTCGTCGCATTGACATAGGGTCCGAGTGTCTGGGGCACGCCGAGATAGACATAGACGAGCGTCAGTACGATGCAGGTGGGAAGCAGGATATAAAGCGTGCTGCGGATCATATCGACCCAGAAATTGCCGATCGCCTTGCCGGACGCCCGTGCGAAGGCCCGGATGAAGGCGACGGCGATGGCCATGCCGGTGGCAGCGGAGAGGAAGTTCTGCACCGTGAAGCCGGCCATCTGGGCCAGATACGACATGGTGCTTTCACCGCCGTAATTCTGCCAGTTCGTATTTGTGGTAAAGCTGACGGCGGTGTTGAAGGAAAGGTCCGTCGGGACGGCGGCCATGCCGGCTGGATTATAGGGCAGGATGTCCTGCAGGCGCAGGAGCGCGTAGAGGAAGAGGACGCCGAGCAAGTTGAATAGCAGCATCGCAAAGGCGTAGGAGGTCCAATGCTGCTCCTCGCGTTCGCTGGTGCCGGCAACGCGGTAAAGCCCCCGTTCGATCGGAACGAGGACGGGTGACAGGAATGTGCGCTCGCCGTTGTAGACACGGGTCATGTAACCGCCGAGCGGTTTGACGAGCACGAGGACGATCCCGCAATAAAGCAGGATCTGAAGCCATCCGTTGAGGGTCATGGAGGTAAACTTTCAATACCTGGCTGGCTCCCGGTCGCGCATGAGCGATCTCAGAAGCGCCGGTTCTCTTCAAAAGCGTTCTGGGCGAAGGAGAGCGTAGGTGAGGTAAACGGTAAGAAACACGGTTACGGCACCGCTCAAGACATAATCGAGGGTCATCGTCGTTTCTCCGGTTACAGCCTGTCGCAGGCTCTGGTGTAGGCAAAGCACAGCGCGAAGAATATGATCGCGGTGCCAAGCAGAATGATATCCATCATGATCGTGACTCCTGTTGCTTTCTTGGAGTCAGACAAGACAAAGGGCGCCCTTCTCTTTGGAAGGGCCGCCTTTCATGCTTTCTGGCGTGGAGATGATCGTTCGATCTCTCAGCTGTGAATATGGAGCCGGAGGGCATAAAGGTTCGAGACGGCCGAAGGGCCATCAATATAAAAATCTTATAAATGCTTTTCCGCAAGCGAGCTAAGGATCGACCCGGAACTGGTATTTGCCTTCGGCGCTGCGGCCGTCCATCGAGAGCACGCGCCAGTCGACCGTATAGAGGCCGGGCGCCATGGCAGGATCGAGCGGAATCTTGAAGATCGATTCCTCGGGGCCGGAGAGAAACGGCTTGCCTGTGGGAAGCACCGTACCCTCGGCGTCGAGCAGCACGGCCGTGGAACGGGCAAGATCGACCGGGCCGGTGAAGGTGAGTTCGAGGTTGGCCGGCGCCAGTCTTTCTTCCTCCTGCGGCGGCGGGAGGGATGCCTGCTCCAGGGCCGCAGACGCCTCACCCGCGGTGAAGAAAAGGCAGGCAAACAGACAGAATGACACAATCGACTTCATGATGGTCTTCCTTATCGTGCCGATCCGCATGTGCCCGGAGCCGTCATGCTTCCGCGACGCCATGCCGACGCATCACTTTAACGCTGTGGAGGATGATTTCGATCCCTAGTTTTTGCGATAACGCGCACCGGCCGCGGCTGACGGCCTTTCGGCAGCGCGGCGATCAGATCCACAAGACGCTGCCAGAATTGTCGCAATGACCTCGATATCGTCGTGCCGCTCTTCATCTCTTTGCCTGTCCTGATTGCGGGGATCTGGAACTGAGACTGTACTCCCCAACGGTTCCGGCCGGAATCATGCGGAGGTCTGGAAACGCGACTCTTTCGGATTATAGAAAATGGGCATTTCATCACATGTTGAGCAAAAGCTTGTCTGGTGCGATTGAATTGCCGCCGCTTACGGTCTTATAGTCCGTATCGACGGCACCCGCTGAATCGCGGGGCAAAAGGGAAGGAAACCGATCATGACCAAAGTCCGTGCGCTGGTGCTGGAGCACCAGCATGAGCTTGCGCTTCGCGATATCGATCTGCCGCTCGAGACAGGGCCCGGGCAGGTCAAGATCAGGATTCATACCGTCGGCGTCTGCGGTTCGGATGTGCATTATTATACCCATGGCAAGATCGGTCCCTTCGTCGTCAACGCGCCGATGGTGCTCGGCCATGAGGCGGCTGGCACGGTGGTCGAGGTCGGGGGTGGCGTCACACATCTGAAAGTCGGCGATCGCGTCTGCATGGAACCCGGCATTCCCGATCCGAATTCTAAGGCGAGCCGGCTCGGTCTGTACAATATCGATCCCGCCGTCACCTTCTGGGCGACGCCGCCGATCCATGGCGTGCTGACGCCGGAGGTCGTGCATCCCGCCAATTATACGTTCAAGCTGCCCGACAATGTCAGCTTCGCCGAAGGCGCCATGGTCGAGCCCTTCGCCGTCGGCATGCAGGCGGCGAGCAAGGCAAAGATTGCGCCAGGCGACACCGCCATCGTCCTCGGGGCCGGCCCGATCGGCACGATGGTGGCGATCGCGGCGCTTGCCGGCGGCTGTGCCCGGGCGATCGTCGCCGATCTCGCCCAGCCGAAGCTCGATATTGCCGCGCAGTACCAGGGTGTCATCCCGGTCAACATTCGCGAGAAGAACCTGATCGAGGAAGTCGCCCGACTGACCGACGGCTGGGGTGCGGACGTCGTCTTCGAATGCTCCGGATCGCCGAGGGCCTGGGAGACGATCATGGCGCTGCCGCGCCCGGGCGGCGTCATCGTCGCCGTCGGCCTGCCGGTCAACCCTGTTGGTTTCGACGTCTCGACGGCAACGACCAAGGAGATCCGCATCGAGACGGTGTTCCGTTACGCGCATCAATATGAGCGCTCGATCGCGCTGCTCGCCTCGGGCCGCGTCGACCTGAAGCCGCTGATATCGGAGACCTTCACATTCGAGGATTCGATCAAGGCCTTCGATCGCGCCGTCGAGGCCCGGCCGAGCGACGTGAAGCTGCAGATCGTCATGGAGTAAGTGCCCGCCTCTACGAGTGGCGCGCACTTGGTCTCATTTTGCGAAAGGCAAAGGCGGCGGCTGCAACGACAGCCGCCGCTCCGGCAGCAATCAGCAGATGGCGGTGGAGGGGAAGATGGCCCAAGATCTGCTGGACGCCGTGCCCGAAGAGGTAGCCGAGCCCCGTAAAGAGCAGCCCCCATGCCAGGGCGGCCACGGCATTGAGGACGACGAATTTGCCGCCCGGTATTCGTGTGGTCCCGATGACGACAGGGCTGATCGTCCGCAATCCCACCAGGAAACGAAACGCAAGAATGAATCCGGTCGGATATTTCTCGAGAAGCCGGGTTGCGCGGGTGAGCGCCGGCTTCTCCATCAGCCGGCGGACGAAGCCCCATCGAGTGGCGTAACGGCCGGCGAAGAACCAGAACTGATCGCCGACGAAGGATCCCGCCACGGCCGCGGATGCCGCCGCCCAATAGCTCAGCAGCCCGCGATGGGCAACGACGCCGCCGAGGAAGGCGGCCGTTTCGCCTTCAATGGCCGCACCCAGGAAGATCGCCAGCAGGCCGTAATTCTCGATCAGCAGTTCAATAGACATGACGGCTCGCCCCCACCTGTTCCCGAAGCGTCAGGTAACCGTCAAACGGGCTTCAAATCGCCGAGCAGTGTCGGGATCAGTTCCGACACCGTCGGGTGGATCGGCACCGACCATTTCAGCGTCGGATAGGGCGTGCCGGCATTCATCGCGTCGATCAGGCCGTGGATCACCTCGTCTCCCTCGATGCCCAAAATCGCCGCGCCGAGAATTTCCTTGGTCTCGGCGTCGGCGATCACCTTCATGAAGCCCTTGGTCTCGCCGCGCTCATTGGCGCGGCCGACGCGGCTCATCGGCCGGGTCGAGACCATGATCCGGCGTCCAGACCCGCGCGCCTGTTTCTCGGTCATGCCGACGCGGCCGAGCGGCGGGTCGATGTAGAGGGCATAGGCGGGGATGCGGCTCGACAGCTTGCGGTTGTCGCCGTCCAGAAGATTGGCGGCGGCGATCTCGAAATCATTGTAGGACGTGTGAGTGAAGGCGCCGTGGCCGTTGCAGTCGCCGAGCGCAAAGATGCCCTCGACATTGGTGGCAAGCTTGTCGTCGACCGTGATGTAGCCGCGCTTGTCGGTGGCAACGCCGGCGGCATCGAGGCCGAGATCGTCGGTATTCGGCTTTCGGCCGGTGGCGATCAGCACATGGCTCGCATCGATCTCCGCCGAGCCGGCGATGACGCTCACCCCCTTGCCGTTTCCAGCAAAGGCGATGTTGCCGGAGTCGGTATGGACGCCGATGCCTTCTGAACGCAGGATCTCGGCGATCGCATCGGATATATCCTCGTCCTCGCGCGAAGCGAGCTTCGGGCCGTGCTCGATGACACTGACTTCGGCGCCGAAGCGGCGATACATCTGCGCGAATTCCAGCCCGATATAGCTGCCGCCGATGACTGCCAGATGCCGCGGCAGCGTGTCGAGTTGAATGATCGAGGTGCTGGTGAGGTAGTCGATGTCATCGATGCCAGGCAGCTCGGGAATGACAGGTCGCGCGCCGACATTGAGGAAGATGCGCGGCGCGGTCAGGGTCTCGCCGTTGACGCTGACGGTCTTCGGTCCCTCGAAGCGCGCATGACCATAGATCACGCTGATACCGTCCATCCCGGCAAACCAACCGATCAGGCCGTTGCGGGCATTCATCGTCACCGTTTCGGCGCGGGCTCTGACCACCTTCATGTCGATGGCGATCTCGCCGCCGATATTGACGCCGTAGGCGGCAGCACTTCTGGCGACATGGGCGGCACGGGCGCTGGCGACCAGCGTCTTCGTCGGCATGCAGCCGGCATTGACGCAGGTGCCGCCGAGGAATTTGCGCTCGATCAACGCCACCTTCATGCCCTTCTCGACCATGCGGGCGGCAAGAAAGGGGCCGGCCTGGCCGGCGCCGATGACGATGGCGTCGAAGTTTTTCATGACATGACCCCCACAATCAGCGCCGCACCGATGACGGCGACGGCATCCTCGATCAAGGCGGCCGGCAGATCTCTCCCGAAGGAAGCGGCAAGCCTGGCGCGTATGGCGGCGCCACCATAGGTGCCGATGACGGCGCCGATCACGCCGGCGATCAGCCCGCCGAAGAGCAGGCCGCTGGCGGCCCCGATCGTCGCACCAACAAGCGCCCCGGAGACGATGCGGGCGGCAAACTGCATGGGCACCTTGCGCGACGGCGTCGACGGCAGCTGGTCTGCGACCAGTTCGACAACGGCGAGGATCGTGAAGATCCACGGCGTCCAGCGGTAACCCATGAAGGCAAGCGGCGTCTGCGAGACATCGAGCCAGCCGCGCGCCGCGCCCCAGGCGACGGCGGCCGGCGCCGTCATGGTGCGAAGGCCGGAGATGACACCGATCAGCAATGCAAGAAGCAGAAACATGCGCGATCCCCCTCATTGCCGGCGTCGTGCCGCGAGAGGGAAGGTTGCATATTGTCAGGCGCGTGGCAATTCGCCTTGCCGCGCCGGGGCTTTAGTTCGCAAAGGCGGCGATGCCGGTGATTGCCCGGCCGATGATCAGCGCGTGGATGTCGTGCGTGCCCTCATAGGTGTTGACCACTTCGAGGTTGACGAGGTGGCGGGCGATGCCGAATTCGTCGGAGATGCCGTTGCCGCCGAGCATGTCGCGGGCCGCGCGCGCGATCTCCAGCGCCTTGCCGCAGCTGTTGCGCTTGAGGATCGAGGTCAGCTCCACCGGCGGATGGCCTTCCTCCTTCATGCGGCCGAGCCGCAGGCAGCCCTGCAGGCCGAGCGAGATTTCCGCCGCCATGTCGGCGAGCTTCTTCTGGATCAGCTGGTTGGCGGCGAGCGGCCGGCCGAACTGCTTGCGCTCGAGCGTGTATTGCCGTGCTCTGGCATAACAATCCTCAGCAGCCCCGAGCGCGCCCCAGGCGATGCCGAAACGGGCCGAATTGAGACAGGTGAACGGCCCCTTGAGGCCGGTGACGCCGGGCAGCAGATTTTCCTCGGGCACGAAGACCCCATCCATCACCACTTCGCCTGTTATCGAGGCGCGCAGGCCGACCTTGCCGTGGATGGCGGGGGCAGAAAGCCCCTTCCAGCCCTTTTCGAGGATGAAGCCGCGGATGAGGCCGTCCTCGGTCTTGGCCCAGACGACGAAGACATCGGCGATCGGCGCATTCGAGATCCAGGTCTTCGAGCCGGTGAGGCTGTAGCCGCCGTCGACCTTCTTGGCGCGTGTCGCCATCGAGCCGGGATCGGAGCCGTGATCGGGCTCGGTCAGGCCGAAGCAGCCGATCCATTCGCCGGCGGCCAGTTTCGGCAGGTATTTCAGCTTCTGCGCCTCCGACCCGAAGGTGTCGATCGGCACCATCACCAGCGAGGACTGCACGCTCATCATCGAACGATAGCCGCTATCGACCCGCTCGACCTCGCGGGCGATCAGCCCGTAGGCAGTGTAACCGAGGCCGGCGCCACCGTATTCGGGAGAGATCGTCGGGCCGAGCAGACCGAGTTCGCCCATTTCGCGGAAGATTGCGGGATCGGTCTTTTCATTGCGGAAGGCGTCGAGCACGCGGGGCGCGAGCTTTTGCTGCGCATAGGCATGGGCGGTGTCCTGCACCATGCGCTCCTCGTTGGTCAGCTGCTCCACCAGGCGGAACGGATCGGCCCAGTCGAAAACCTCGCGCGTATGCTGCATGGCGGCGTCTCCTCACCCACGATTCAGGCTTGCCTCGCTGAAGGTCGCATAGACCCGCCAGCCGACCGCGTCAACAGACGGCGGCCGTGTCGAAAGACAGGGCGCGCCACCTTTTCAAATGCGCCGGCATGCTCCACTTTGCCCGCCATCGATTTTGGAACGAGGAGACGGAAATGTCGTCAAGCGATCTGTTCGTATCGGCCGAAGGCGCCGAATGGGTCAATCCCGAGCCCGGCGTTACCAGGCGCATCATGACCTATCTGCCCGAGATGATGATGGTGGAGGTGGCCTTCGAAACCGGCGCCATCGGTGCGGCCCATTCGCATCCACATATCCAGGCGAGCTATGTCGCCGAGGGCAGCTTCGAAGTGACGATCGACGGGCGGACCGAGGTGCTCGAGCAGGGCGGCAGTTTCATCGTGCCGCCCAATCTCGTCCATGGCGTCAAGGCACTGGAAAACGGCCGGTTGATCGATACGTTCACGCCGCACCGGGCCGAGTTCCTCAAATAATCACGTTTCTGCGTCCGATCGGCGCTGCGGGCCGGCGGCAGTGATATAGGGCGGCACGAAACGCGCGTCCTCGCCGCGCACGGCCTCACGCAGGAAATCGATGACAGCGCGCACGCGCGGCGCCTGTTTCAGGTCGCGATGGCAGGTGATCCAGTACTGGCGCTTGAGGTCGATCTCCTCGGGCAGCACCCGCACAAGCTCGGGATAACGGCTGGCGAAGAAATAGGGCAGGATGCAGAGGCCGAGGCCGTTTCGGGTGGCGGTGAGCTGCGCGAAGATGCTGGAGCTCTGGAACTGCGGCTTGATGCGCGGATGCACATCGCTGAGATAATCCAGGCCCGGCGCGAAAATCATCTCCTCGATGTAGCTGACGAAGGGGTGCTCAAGCAGGTCGTCGCGGCTGGTGATACCAGGCGCCTTGGCAAGATAGTCGCGCGAGCCGTAGATCTGCAGATGATAGTCGGTCAGCTTCTCGGCGAAATAGGGCCCGCCCTTCGGCTCGTCGAGCACGACGGACAGATCGGCCTCCTTGCGCGACAGCGACATGATCTGCTGGATCGTCACCAGCTCGAGCGCCAGATGCGGATGCCGGGCGGCAAATCGCGGCAGCACGGTGGCGAAGAAGAAATTGGCAAAACCTTCCGGGGCGCTCAGGCGCACCAGGCCGCGCTGCGCCATCGAGCCGTCGGCGAGGTCGGTGCGCAGGCGCTCGGTCTCCTGCTCCATCCGCTCGGCCGTCTCAACGAAGCGCGTGCCCATGGCGGTCAGCACATAGCCGCGCGGATTGCGCTCGAACAGCTTGACCTTGAGGGTGAATTCCAACCTGTCGATGCGCCGCGAAACGGTGGCATGGCTGGAGCGCAGCTGCCGGGCGGCCGTCGACAGCTGCCCGGTGCGGGCGACGGCGAGGAAGAACTGCAGATCGTCCCAGGTAAACTGCGGTGGATTGGTCATCGCCATTTCTCTCGTTCAACAGCAACACCCATAGCATGGTCTTGCGCTTTTTAAACAATTCGTTGTTTTTATTTGCGTTTTAACATCAGGTAAAGAATGGGGATCGCGGGCGGAGACCCGGCGAAAGCTGGTCCTTGGTGAACTCGAGATGACGCCGGTGAGAAATTTGTGATGCCTCGGCGCGGGTGCTTTCAGCCGTTACCCACCAATGCTACACGGCCGCGTTTTCGGTTTGAGGAACTATTGATGAAAAAATTGGTTCGCCTGCTGCTGACGATCGCGATCGCATTCGTCGTCGTCATCGGTTTTCGCTGGTATCGCTATGTTACCAACACCGACAGTCCTTATGACGAAGTCGGCATCACGCTCAACACATCGATGCCAGGACCGCTGAATGCCTGGGGCTGCGCCAAGCTGAAGGAAACCTTCGCCAGCGCCCTGCCTCCCTATGGCTGCGCTGCGGAGAATGGGACGCGATGGAAATAACGGCGGGCTGAAGCGCGTGGAATGTGCCGGAGACGAAGGATCAGCAGATGATCGGTCCTTTGTCTGACGCCGCCATCCCTGCACAACCGTCGAAACTGCCCTAAATCTAGCGCTGAGCGTTCACTTCTTGCGCTTCCTGGGCCTGGATCGAAATTGTGCAGCTCTTTCTGTGCAAAAATGAACAGATACTGTTTGGAATTAGTAGTCAGCCACCCGTTGCCTCAGGGGAGAATTTCCGTGATCGTAAGGCAAGGGCCGGCCGTTCTGAGGAGTGCGATCGGCCAAATTTGAACAGATCGGTAATCTGGCTAATCTCTGGGAGGAGAGAATATGCGAAAGAATCTCATCGCGTCCGTTGCATTTTTGCTCGCTGGCAGCACAGCGGCGCTCGCGCAGAGCGCGACTGACGGCAAGGTCAAGATCGGCATTCTGAACGACCAGTCGGGCGTCTATGCCGACTTCGGCGGCAAGTCTTCCGTCGAAGCCGCCAAGATGGCGGTCGAGGATTTCGGCGGCAAGGTGCTGGGTGTGCCGGTCGAGATCGTCGATGCCGATCACCAGAACAAGCCGGATATCGCCTCCAACATCGCTCGCCAGTGGTACGACACCGAACAGGTGGACGCGATCATGGAACTGACGACCTCGTCTGTGGCGCTCGCCGTGCAGGCGATCGCCAAGGAAAAGAAGAAGATCGACATCGTCACGGGTGCAGCGACGACCGATCTGACCGGCAAGGCCTGCTCACCCTACGGCTTCCATTGGGCCTACGACACCCACGCGCTCGCCGTCGGCACCGGCGGCGCGCTGGTCAAGCAGGGCGGCGACAGCTGGTTCTTCCTCACCGCCGACTATGCCTTCGGCTATTCGCTGGAGCAGCAGACCACCGACTATGTCAAGGCGAGTGGCGGTACGGTCGTCGGCGGAGTCCGCCATCCGCTGTCGACCCAGGACTTCTCCTCCTTCCTGCTACAGGCGCAATCGTCCGGCGCCAAGGTGATCGGCCTTGCCAATGCCGGCCTCGATACTTCGAACGCCATCAAGCAGGCGGCCGAATTCGGCATCACCCAGGGCGGCCAGCATCTGGCGGCGCTGCTCTTCACCCTCGCCGAGGTCCATGGCCTCGGGCTTGAAGCAGCGCAAGGCCTGACGCTGACGGAAGGCTATTACTGGAACCGCGACGACGAAAGCCGCGCCTTCGCCAAGAAATTCTTCGCCCGCACCGGCAAGATGCCGAACATGATCCATACCGGCACCTATTCGGCTGTGACGCAATATCTGAAGGCGGTGCAGAAGGCCGGCACCGACGAGACGGAAGCCGTCGCCAAAACGCTACATGAGATGCCCGTCGACGACGTCTTCGGCCGCGGCGGCACGGTCGGCGCCAATGGCCGGATGATCCACGACATGTACCTCTTGCAGGTCAAGAAGCCGGCCGACAGCAAGGAGCCGTGGGACTATTTCAACGTGCTCGCCACCATTCCCGGCAAGGAAGCCTATATCGATCCCGCCAAGAGCGGCTGCGATCTGGTGAAGTAAGGGCGATGGCGGTTTCCGCGATTGAAACGCAGGCCAAGCCGCGGGTGGTGCTCTCCGCCCGCGGCCTGTGCCGCGATTTCGGCGGCTTCACGGCCGTGAAGAACGTCGATCTCGACGTCCATGACGCCAGCGTGCATGCGCTGATCGGCCCGAACGGTGCCGGCAAGACCACGGTCTTCAACCTGCTGACCAAGTTCCTGCAGCCGACCGCAGGCACGATCACCCTGATGGGGACCGACATCACCTATACGCCGCCCGACAAGGTGGCGCGCATGGGGCTGGTGCGCTCCTTCCAGATCTCGGCGGTCTTCCCGCACCTCTCCGTTCTCGACAATGTGCGGGTGGCTCTCCAGCGTCCGAACAATCTTTCCACCCAGTTCTGGCGGCCTCTTTCGGCGCTCGACCGGCTGAACGAGCGGGCCGAGCAGTTGCTCGCCAGCGTCGGCCTTTCCAAGGAGCGCGATCATATCGCCGCCGACCTTTCCTATGGCCGCAAGCGCGTCCTGGAAATCGCCACGACGCTGGCGCTCGATCCCAAGGTGCTGCTGCTTGACGAACCGATGGCCGGCATGGGGCTGGAGGATGTCGGCGTCGTCTCGGCGATCATCCGCGACGTCGCCCGCGACCGGGCGGTGCTGATGGTCGAGCACAATCTCTCCGTCGTCGCCAATATCTGCCAGCATGTCACCGTGCTGCAGCGCGGCGAGATCCTCGCTGAGGGCGATTATGCCACGGTCAGCCAGGACGAGCGAGTGCGCGTCGCCTATATGGGCACGGAGGAGCATTGATGGCCGATCTGCTCGTAGTCCAGGAGCTGAACGCCTGGTACGGCGAAAGCCACATCCTGCACGGCGTCGATATGCGGGTGGCCGAAGGCGAGACGATCACCATTCTCGGCCGCAACGGCGTCGGCAAGACGACGACACTGCGCACCATCACCGGCATCGTGCGCACCCGCAAGGGCAGGATCAGTTTTGCCGGCAGCGACATGATGCAGGTGCCGCTGCACAAGACGGCGCATCGCGGCATCGGCTTCGTGCCGGAGGAGCGCGGCATCTTCTCGACGCTCACCGTGTCGGAAAACCTGTTGCTGCCGCCCGTCGTGGCGAAGGGCGGCATGACGCTCGACGAGATCTACGAGCTCTTCCCCAATCTCTATGAACGGCGCGGCAGCCCCGGTACCAAACTCTCAGGCGGCGAGCAGCAGATGCTGGCGATCGCCCGGATTCTGCGCACAGGTGTACGGCTGCTCATTCTCGACGAGCCGACCGAGGGGCTTGCCCCTGTTATCGTCCAGCGCATCGGCGAGGTGCTGCAGACGCTGAAAGGACGCGGCATGACAATCCTGCTCGTCGAGCAGAACTTCCGCTTCGCCAGCCGTATTGCCGATCGCTTCTATCTGATGGATCATGGGCAAATGGTGTCGGAATTCCCGGTCGGTGAACTGCCGCAGCGCATGGATACGCTGCACAAGGTTCTGGGAGTATGACCAGATGATGATGATCTTCGGCATTCCCCTGCAGGCGCTGCTCGGCCAGCTCCTGATTGGCCTGATCAACGGTTCGTTCTATGCACTGCTCAGCCTCGGCCTCGCCATCATATTCGGCCTGCTCCGGGTGATCAACTTTGCCCATGGCGCGCAATATATGCTCGGCGCCTTCGTCGCCTATCTGCTGCTGACCTATGCCGGCATCGGCTACTGGCCGTCACTGATCCTGGCGCCCGTCATCGTCGGCCTTGCCGGGGCGATCATCGAGCGGCTGTTCCTGCGCCGGCTCTACGATCTCGATCCGCTCTACGGCCTGCTCTTCACCTTCGGGCTGGCACTCGCGGTCGAGGGCACCTTCCGCTATCTCTACGGCTCCTCCGGCCAGCCCTATGCGACGCCGACGGCCCTTGCTGGCGGCGCCAATCTCGGCTTCATGTTCCTGCCGATCTATCGCGGCTGGGTCGTCGTCGTCTCGCTGGTCACCTGCCTCGGCACATGGCTGCTGATCGAAAAGACCAAGCTCGGCGCGTATCTCAGGGCGGCCACCGAAAACGCCGTGCTGGTGCAAGTCTTCGGCGTCAACGTGCCGGTGCTCTTGACGCTGACCTACGCGCTCGGCGCCGGTCTTGCCGCCTTTGCCGGGGTGCTGGCCGCACCGATCTACCAGGTCTCGCCGCTGATGGGCTCGAACATGATCATCGTCGTCTTCGCCGTCGTCGTGGTCGGCGGCATGGGATCGATCATGGGGGCGATCATCACCGGTTATGTGCTTGGCATCGCCGAGGGCCTGACAAAGGTCTTCTATCCAGAGGCCTCCAACATCGTGATCTTCGTCATCATGGCGATCGTGCTTCTCATCAGGCCCGCGGGCCTCTTCGGCCGGGACGCTTGACATGGCTGACATCACCGACACCATCCGCACGGAAAAGAGCCGGACCGCCCTTTCGGTCCAAGCCGGCTTCGTGCTCGCAGGCCTGCTGCTCCTGCTGCTCGCGCCGTTCTTCTTCTATCCGATCTTCCTGATGAAGCTGCTGTGCTTCGCGCTGTTTGCCTGCGCCTTCAACCTGCTGCTCGGCTATACCGGCCTACTGTCCTTCGGTCACGCCACCTTCTTCGGCGGCGCGGCCTATTTCACCGCCTATACGGTGAAATCATGGGGCCTGCCGCCGGAACTCGGCATCCTGATCGGCGTCGCGGGTGCGGCCTTTCTCGGCCTCGTCATGGGCTTCTTCGCCATCCGCCGCCAGGGCATCTATTTTGCGATGATCACCCTGGCGCTGTCGCAGATGTTCTTCTTCTTCTGCCTGCAGGCGGAGTTCACCGAGGGCGAGGATGGCATCCAGTCGGTGCCGCGCGGCCATCTCTTCGGCTTCATCGATCTGAACAACTCGACCAACATGTATTATTTCGTACTGGCCGTGTTCCTCGTTGGTATCTTGATCATCTGGCGCTTCATCAATTCGCCTTTCGGCATGATCCTGAAATCGATCCGCGAGAACGAGCAGCGGGCGATCTCGCTCGGTTATTCCGTCGCGCGCTACAAGCTCGGCGCTTTCGTCATGTCGGCAGCGCTTGCCGGGCTCGCCGGCGCGGTCAAATCGATCGTCTTCCAGTTCGCGACGCTGACCGACGTCGCCTGGCAGATGTCGGGCGAGGTGATCCTGATGACGCTGCTCGGCGGCATCGGCACGCTGATCGGCCCGCTTTTCGGCGCGGGGTTGGTGGTGGCGCTGGAAAACTACCTCGCCACCTCGGAATTTCCGGTGACGATCATCACCGGCGTCGTCTTCATGGTCTGCGTGCTGATCTTCCGGCGCGGCATCATCGGCGAATTCTACGCCTCCCGGCTGGGGCGGAAACTGGGCTTCGTCTATCGCCGCTGAACGGGCGGACCTCTCTTTTCCCGGGAAGAGCTTGTTTCTACCGGAAGAAGGGGCGGGCGGCGGCGCTGCGATTACTCCCTCTCCCCGTCTCGCGGGGAGAGGGGAGCGGCCGGCATCGGGAGTTTCGTGCAGGGGCACATGGATCGTTACGACTATATCATCATCGGGGCGGGCAGCGCGGGCTGCGTGCTTGCCAATCGGCTGTCGGCCGATCGCAGGAGCAGCGTGCTGCTGCTCGAAGCCGGCGGCAGCGACAACTACCACTGGATCCATATCCCGGTCGGCTATCTCTATTGCATCAACAATCCGCGTACCGACTGGTGTTTCACCACAGCGCCGGAAGCGGGGTTGAACGGCCGGGCGCTAAGCTATCCGCGTGGCAAGGTGCTCGGCGGCTGCTCCTCGATCAACGGCATGATCTATATGCGCGGCCAGGCGCGCGACTACGATCTCTGGCGGCAGATGGGCTGCAGCGGCTGGGGCTGGGACGATGTTCTGCCCTTCTTCCGCAAGTCCGAGGATTTTTATCGCGGCGAAGACGAGATGCATGGCGTCGGCGGCGAATGGCGCATCGAGAAGGCGCGGGTGCGCTGGGCCGTGCTTGACGCCTTCCAGCAGGCGGCGAGAGAAGCCGGCATCCCGGAGACGGAAGATTTCAACCGCGGCAGTAATGAAGGTTCCGGCTATTTCGACGTCAACCAGCGCTCGGGCATACGCTGGAACACGTCGAAGGCCTTCCTGCGCCCGGCGCGCAAGCGCTCCAACCTGACGGTGCTTACCAAGGCGCAGGTGCGGCGTCTGCTGGTGGAGGAGGGCGCCGTCGCCGGCGTCGAATTTCAGCACCAGGGCGTGGCGAAGCGCGCCTATGCGGGCAAGGAAACCATCCTTTCTGCCGGTTCGATCGGCTCGCCGCATATTCTGGAACTCTCCGGCATCGGCAGGGGCGAGGTGCTGCAGCGGGTGGGCATCGATGTCGTCACCGAGGTCAAGGGTGTCGGCGAGAACCTGCAGGATCATCTGCAGCTGCGTCTGGCCTATAAGGTGACCGGCGTTCCGACGCTGAACGAAAAGGCGACGAAGCTGATCGGCAAGGCGGCGATCGGGCTCGAATATCTCGTCCGCCGCTCCGGGCCGATGGCGATGGCGCCGAGCCAACTCGGCATCTTCACCCGTTCGGGACCGGACCGGGCGACGCCCGACCTGCAATATCACGTGCAGCCGGTCTCGCTGGAAAAATTCGGCGACACCGTCCATCCCTTCCCGGCGATCACCGCGAGCGTCTGCAATCTGAGGCCGGAAAGCCGCGGTTCAGTGCACCTGTCGAGCCCGGATTTTGCCGCACAGCCGACGATCAGCCCGAAATACCTCTCGACGCAGCGCGATCGTGACATAGCTGTCCGTTCGATACGGTTGACACGCAAGATCGTCGCGCAGCCATCCTTCGCGAGGTTCCGGCCGGAGGAATTCAAGCCGGGGCCGAGCTATCAGACCGAGGCCGATCTGGAGCGGGCAGCCGGCGATATCGGCACGACGATCTTCCATCCCGTCGGCACCTGCCGCATGGGCGCCGACAGGGAGAGCGTCGTCGATCCCCGGCTGCGGTTCCGGGCGCTCGGCAAGCTCAGGATCGCGGACGCTTCGGTGATGCCGTCGATTACCTCGGGCAACACCAATTCGCCGACGATCATGATTGCCGAAAAGGCGGCGGCGATGATCCTCGAAGACAATCGATAGGAGAAGACCATGGCAAGAATCGCATTCATCGGGCTTGGCAATATGGGCGGACCGATGGCGGCCAATCTCGTCAAATCGGGTCACGAGGTCCTCGGTTTCGATCTCGCGGCTTCGGTGCTGAAGGCAGCGGAGGCGAGCGGCGTCAAGCCGGCAAGCCATGTCAGCCAAGCGGTCAAGGATGCCGAGGTCGTCATATCGATGCTGCCGCAGGGCAAACATGTGCTGACGGCCTGGACCGACATCCTGCAGTCGACGGCGCAGGACACGCTGGTCATCGATTGCTCGACCATCGATGTCGACAGCAGCCGCAAGGCGCATGAGATGGCCAAGGCCGCAGGCTGCCTGTCGCTCGACGCACCGGTTTCCGGGGGCACCGGCGGGGCGAGCGCCGGCACGTTGACCTTTATGGCGGGCGGCTCGGATGAGGCCTTCCTCAAGGGCAAGCCAATCCTTGAGGCGATGGGCAAGAAGATCGTCCATTGCGGCGGGGCGGGCGCCGGCCAGGCGGCGAAGATCTGCAACAATATGATCCTCGGCATCTCGATGGTCGGCGTATGCGAAGCCTTCGTGCTTGCCGAGAAGCTCGGCCTCTCGCACCAAGCGCTGTTCGACGTCGCCTCGACCTCGTCGGGCCAGTGCTGGTCGATCAATACCTATTGCCCGGTGCCGGGACCGGTGCCGACCTCGCCTGCCAATAACGACTACAAACCGGGTTTTGCCGCAGCGCTGATGCTGAAGGATCTCCGGCTGTCGCAAGAGGCGGCGCTGGCGAGCGGCGCCTCAACGCCGATGGGTGCGGAAGCGGCGCAGCTTTATGCGCTGTTCGAAAAGCAGGGCAATGGCGGGAGGGATTTCTCCGCCATCATTGAGATGTTCCGGCAAAAGGCATAGGCAATATCTATAGGAGATAGCTGACCGGTTCATTTCGCACCGGATGGGGAAAGACGCCCATGCCGACGCCGAAAATCGACTGCAGCTTGTCGGCCTGCATGATCTCGGCGGGCGTTCCTTCGGCGGTGATCCGGCCGCGGTTGAGCGCGACGATCGAGTCGCAGTAGCGTGCGGCGAGGTTGATATCGTGGAGCACGATGACGACGGTCAGCCCGCGTTCGCGGCTGAGTTCCTTGACCAGCGAGAGGACAGTTGCCTGATGGGCGAGGTCGAGCGCGGATGTCGGTTCGTCAAGCAGCAGGCAACGGGCGTTCTGGGCGAGCATCATGGCGATCCAGGCGCGCTGGCGTTCACCGCCGGACATATTGGCGACGAGACGATCGGCGAAATCCTCGAGCTCGGTGCGGATGATCGCTTCCTCGACCATCTTGCGATCCGTTGCGGTGAAGCGACCGAGCGTGCCGTGCCAGGGGAAGCGTCCGAGCGCCACAAGCTCCCGCACAGTCATTCCGTCGGTCGCCGGCGTGAATTGCGGCATGTACGCCACGTGCCGGGCAAATTCGCGAGCACCCCAATCAACCGCCGGCCTGCCGTCGAAGGCGATAGTGCCGGCTTGAGGCGCGATCTGCCGGGCGATGATCTTCAAAAGCGTGCTCTTGCCGGAACCGTTCGGCCCCACGAGACCGTATATGCGGCCCTGCTCGAGCATCAGGCCGATGCCTTGCAGGATGGATTTCGGCCCGATGGCATATTGAATTCCGGAGAGGGCAAGGAAAGGCGAAGGCATGGTCAGCTCCAGGTTCGGCACGGCGAACGGGCTCGGGAGGGCGAGCCCTCCCTTTCCCTGCAAAACTAAACCATGATTGTCAACTTCAGCTTTGCGGTCGGCACCAATCCGTGAGTCGACTGTCAGCCCTTCGACACCGAAAAACCCAGCCTGACGTCGCCGAACAGAATGTCGATCTCGCCCGGTTCGGTCAGCTCGACCGCACCACTCAGCGTGCCTGTTGTGATGAGCGCGCCTGCCTTCAGCGATGTTTCGGAGCGGAGCCCGTCATTGGCGTAGTCGACGAGCCAGGTGAGGACGTCGCCCTTCGGGTGTTCTGCAGGGCCATCATAGATCGTGCGGCCGGCATGGGTGACCTCGAGCGGCGTGCCCCCGGCGGTGTCGACGGCGCTTTTGTCGATCTCGGGGCCGAGGACATAGCCTCTGTTGCCGAGCCGGTCGGCGAGGAACAGGAGAAAGGAAATGCTGCCGCTTTCTTTGACGGCGCTGACCAGAAGTTCGGCGCCGAGATAGGCGGCGGAGACCGCCTCGGTCACCTCGGCGCGGCTATAAGGGGTACTGGTGCGGATCGGCAGGTCCTTGCCGAGGCGCACGGCGATCTCCGTTTCGAATTTCAGTCCAGGGTGCCAGGGAATGCTCGCCCCCGAGACGGCCTCGACATAAGGATGCAAAGGGGCGGCGACCGCTTGACCCTGCGGCGAGACCGTTACCTTCCAGGCGTCGCTGGAAATACGATCCGCGGCAGCGAGGAAATTCTGCGCTTTCACCGCCTGATCAAGATCGGGCGGCAGCATGAAAGAACCCGTTTCTTCCTGTGTTCCGGCTAGGCGCAGGCTGTGAAGTCCGGCCGCAAGCGCGCGCGGGTCGAATGTCTCTGTCATGCTGTCTCCTCGAGCTGATCTTCGAGGTGCACACTAACGGCAAGACGGGGGCGAACAAGCCCGTTTCTGATTATTCCTGGGGGGCCCATGCCATCGCCGCGTACCAGCGATCGCGATAGGCGGCCAGTCCCGGAAAATCTTGCGGCGGCACGTGCGTCTCTGCCCCCGAGACCGGCCGGATGCCAGTCAGCAGGGCAGCACCCTGGCTGGTGCCAGTCGTGCCCGGAAGGGCCAGGACCTCACGGCCGGCAAGGGCGGCGAGCAGCTTCAGATAGGCCTCGTTCAGGGCAAAGGGTCCTTCGACGATGATGGGGCCTTTGGCGCCGATCAGTTCGAGGCAGGCGTTGGTCATCAGGGCGAGATAGAGGCAGGCCGCAGCATGACGCTCTTCGCGGCTAGCCTGTTCAGCACCGATCCACAGTCTCGCCTTATCAGGGAAGGGGCCGGAACCGGGGGCGATATTCGGCAGCAGCATTATGCTCTTTTCGACGACAGGACCGATCGCCGCCTGGGCGGCTTGTTCGTCGACGGGGCCGATTTCGGCCGAGAGGATCTCGAATTCCCGTCCGCCCATAAAGCGCGAGGAGGGAACGGCCCGGCCATAGGCATCGACATTGGCGAGCGCATCGCGTTTCTGATCGAGGTGATCGAGATCGCCGCCGACGCCGAAATTGATCACCCAGGTGCCGGTGGAGACGACGGCGAAGGGGGCCTCGCGATGGACCAGATGCGGCAGCAGCGAGGCATTGGAATCGTGAATGCCGCAATAGACCGGCACGGGGGCTGCGAGTCCAAGCTCCGCGGCGATCTCGGGCAGAACCGGGCCGATCGCATCGAAGGCGGAGCGGATCGGCGCCATCAGGCCGCGGATGCCGAGCCTGTCGACGAGCGAGGAATAGTCGCCCGCCCTGGGGTTCCAGAGGTCGGTGTGGCAGCCGAGCGAGGTCAGCTCGTTGGCGGCCACACCCGTCAGCCTCGCCGTCCAGTATTGCGCATAGGTGAGGATCGTCGCGACCTTGGCGAATTCCTCGGGAAAGACGCTCTTCTGGTAGTGCAACTGCGCGCCGACATTGAGGCCCATCGAAAGGCGTGGCGAAAAGATTTCGTCGAAGGAGGGGCGCAAGGCCGTATAGGCATCGCGGATTTCTTGCGGATATTCGTGTTCGTAGTCGATCACAGGCATGGCGAGTGTGCCGTGCCGATCGAGCAGCGCGGCTGCGGCGCCGTGGGTGGTGATCGAAATGGCGTCGAAACCGGGATCCTGCGCAAGGCGCTTCAGCGAATCGAGCGCGAAGGACCAGAGCGCCTCTATGTCGTAATGCGGATAGGGACCGGTTTTGATCGCAATGTTCGGCCGTTTCAGGAAGGCGATCTCGGCGCCTGTCCCAGCGTCGAGCACGACGACCTTGGCATTGGTCTTGCCGATGTCGAGGACGGCGATGCGGCGATAGGAACTGGCGGTCATGGCATATGGAAGAGGGTGACGAGGTCGCTCTGGACGGGCGAATTATCGGGGTTCGTCGCCATGATGTCGGCCATGTGCGCCCACCATTTCTTCATGACGGGATGGTCCGGCAGGCTCGCCATCGTGTGGTCCTTCGGCCGCGTCAGCACGCCGAACAGCGTGTTGGTCTCGCGGTCGAGATGGATCGAATAGTCGCTGGCGCCCGACTGGTGCAGCAGATCGACCAGCTCCGGCCAGATCTCGTCATGCCGCTTGCGGTATTCGGCTTCCATGCCGGGATTGAGCTGCATCTTGAAGGCGTGTTTTTCCAATGTCATCGGGAGCTCATGAGCTTGATGCGGCGGGCGATAATCGGAATGGCGATGGTGATGATGAGCAGAAGGCCGATGAAGATCGACATGACGATGCCGGGCACGTTCAACAGGCCGAGGCCGAAGGTGACGAGGCCCATGACGAAGGCGGCGATGACGACACCGCCGATCGTGCCCGAGCCGCCGAGGATCGAGATGCCGCCGAGCACGACCATGGTAACGACCTCGAGTTCCCAGCCTTGGGCGATCGACGGCCGGGTCGAGCCGAGCCGCGAAGTCAGGCAGACGGCGGCGATGCCGCTCATGATACCGGTCAGCAGGAAGAGGATGAATTTGACGCGCTCGACCGGGATGCCGGAGAAGCGGGCGGCGAAATCATTATTGCCGATCGCATAGACCTGCCGGCCGAAATTCGTCGCATGCAGCAGGATGGCGAAAAGGACCGCCAGCGCGATGAACAGCACGAATTCGAACGAGAACACCCAGACGACATACCCTTGGCCGAAATAGGCGAAATCAGCAGGATATTTGCCGTAGGCCTGGTCGCCGAGGACGATATAGGAGATGCCGCGGAACAGGCTCATCGTGCCGATGGTGACGACGATCGACGGCAGTTTCAGCACCGAGACCAGCACGCCGTTGAAAATGCCGCAGGCAAGGCCGGTGCCGATGCCGATCAGCACGAGACCCGGCGTGCCGATGCCGATCTGGGCTGCTGCCCCCATCGCCGTCGAGGCGAGCGCGATGATCGCGGCGACCGAGAGGTCGATCTCGCCTGAAATGACGAGCAGCGCCATGGCGAAGGCGATCATCGCCTTTTCGGTGAAGTTGAACGTGGCGTCCGAAAGGTTCCAGGCATCGAGGAAATAGGGCGAAGCCAGGGAATTGAAAACGAAGATCAGGACGGCCACGGCAAAGAGCAGCACTTCCCAACTCGCGGCGATGCGGCGCAACGGCGTACCGAGCCGGTCGGGAATGATGCGCTTTTCGGGCTGCGTCGAAACGGTGCTCATGCTGCGGCCTCCGCTTTGATTTCGGCCGCGGCGCGGTCACGCAGGATGATGCGGCCGCGGTTGCGCTCGCGCCGGGCGTTGAAGGCGACGGCGAGAATGATGACAGTGCCTGATATCGCCATCTGCGTGAAGGGTGAAATGCCGATCACCGGCAGGGCGTTTTTGATGACGCCGAGGAAAAGCGCGCCGAGCACAGTGCCGGCGACCGAGCCGACACCGCCGGCAATCGAGATGCCGCCGATGACGCAGGCCGCGACGCTGTCGAGCTCGAAGCCGTTGGCGATATCGACATAGGCGACGGCATAACGCGATACCCAGAGATAGCTGGCGAGGCCGGCCAGAGCGCCCGACAGGACGAAGGCGAGGAACTTCGTCCAGCCCGTATCGATGCCGGCATAGACGGCAGCGGTCGGATTGCCGCCGGTCGCATAGGCGGAGCGGCCGAACTGGGTATATCGAAGAAGCACATACATCAGGATGACGATGATGATGCCCACCCAGCTGAGCACGGGCAGGCCGAGGACCGGCGTGCGCGGCACCGACAGGAAGATCGGCGTCATCTGGTGCGCGTTGACCCAGGCGCCGCCGGAAAGCACGAAGGCCATGCCGCGATAGATGGTGAGCGTACCGAGGGTGACGACGATCGGCGGGATTTCCAGCGCCCAGACGAGAAAGCCGTTGATGGCGCCGAGACAGGCGCCGATGACGATGGCCGTCAGGATCAGCACGACGAGCGGCAGATCGGGGTGGGCGGCGTTCATCATCGCGATCGCCATGCCGGTGAAGGCGAGGTTGGCGGCGACCGACAGGTCGATCGATTTCGTCAGGATGACCGTCATCTGGGCGAGCGCCAGGATGATCAGGATCGAGGTATCGTTGAAGATGCCGGCGAGATTGCCGGGTGTGGCGAAATCCGCAGCCCGCGTCGAAAAGACCGCGATCATCACGACGATGATAAGGAACAGCAGGGTTTCGCGTTTTCTGATCAGTCTTGCCATGCTCTTACCTCACGCATTGCCGGTGGCGGCGCGCACCAGCGCTTCCGGAGACAGTTCGGCGCGTTCGAAAATCCCCGCCGACAGGCCTTCCTTCATGACCAGAACGCGATCCGACATGCCGATGATCTCCGGCAGTTCGGAGGAGACCATGATGATCGACAGGCCCTCGGCGGCGAGTTCGCTGATGAAGCCATGCACGGCGGCCTTCGAGCCGATGTCGATGCCCTTGGTCGGCTCGTCGAGGATGATGACCTTCGGCGCCGTCGCCAGCCATTTGCCAATGACGACCTTCTGCTGGTTACCGCCAGAGAGCGTGCCGGCCGGCACGGAAAGGGCGGCGGCGCGCAGATCCAGCCGCTCGGCATATTTGCGCGCGAGCGCGAATTCGTTCGCGGCCCGCAGGAAACCGCGGCGCGAGGTGCGGGCGAGCGAAGGCAGCGTCATGTTCTGGAAGATCGGCATCGGCAGCGCCAGGCCATGGCGGCCGCGCTCCTCCGGCACGTAGACGATGCCGGCGCGGATCGCATCCTGCGGCGAATGGATGGTGATCTCCTGGCCTTCGAGCACCATCTTGCCGGAAAGCGGCTTGGTGATGCCGAAGAGCGATTGCGATAGTTCCGAGCGGCCGGCGCCGATCAGGCCGTAAACGCCGAGAATCTCGCCCTTGCGCAACGTGAAGGAAATGTCGCGGAATTCGGTGCGGTGGCTGTAATTGCGGATCTCCAGGACCGGGCCGCCGATGGCGACGTCGATCTTCGGAAAGACGTTCTCGACGTCGCGGCCGACCATCATCCGGACGATCTCGTCCTGCGGCGTTTCCTTGAGCCGCCCCTGACCGACGGCGCGACCGTCGCGGAAGACGACGAAATCATCGGCGATTTCGTAAAGCTCGTCGAACTTGTGGCTGATGAAGAGGATCGCCTTGCCCTGTTCTTTCAGGCCCCGGACAATGCGGAAGAGATCATCGATTTCCTTGCGGGAGAGGGCGGCGGTCGGCTCGTCCATGATGACGATGCGGGCCTCGATCGACAAAGCGCGCGCGATCGCCACCAGGTGACGCTGCGCGATCGACAGGTCCTTCAGCCGGATGGTCGGATCGATATTGCTTTCGAGCGCGGTCAGCAGCGCCTTCGACCGGCTGTTCATCGTCTGCCAGTCGATGGTGCGAAAGCGCGTGCGCGGCGCGTGGCCGAGGAAAATGTTTTCGGCCACCGTCAGCTCGTCGAAAAGCACGGTTTCCTGATGGATGGCGGTGACGCCGGCATCGATCGCGGCCTGGGCGCTGGCAAAGGTCGTCGGCCGGCCGTCGACCAGAATCTCGCCTTCGTTCGGGCGGTAGATGCCGGTCAGGATCTTGACGAGCGTCGATTTGCCGGCGCCGTTTTCGCCGATCAAAGCGGTGACCGTGCCGGGATGAAGGGCAATGCTGACATTGTCCAGCGCCTTCACACCAGGAAAGATCTGGGAGATGCCGCGCATTTCCAGAATGGCGGGGGCATCGCCGGTTTTGCTGTCCGTGACGGGTTGTTGAAAGGCGGCGTGCATCAGATTTCTACCAGTGTCGAAGGGAAACCCCGGCGGCCATCGGGCCGCCGGGCTCTTGAACGTCGGCTCAGGATCAGAAGACCTTGGAGAACTGGTCGATGTTCGAAGCATTGTAGACGAAGGGATCGGCCATAGCGGCTTCGCCGTTGTCACCGACCTTGATCTTGCCCATGCGGCCAGCATTGATTTCGCTGCCCGGCTTGCCGTCGGTCTCGCCCTTGACGAGGCGGTAGGCGATCTGGGTTGCGGAGTAGCCGAGGTCGATCGGGTTCCAAATGGCGAATTCCTTCGTCGCGCCCGACTTGATCGCGCCGGCCATTTCGGACGGCAGGCCGAGGCCGGTGACGTAGACCTTGCCGACAAGGCCCTTGTCTTCGACAACCTTGGAGGCGGCGAGAACGCCGACCGTCGTCGGGGCGACGATGACCTTGACGTTCGGGTTCGACTTCAGGAGGCCTTCGGCTTCACGATAGGACTTGTCCGAGAGGTCGTCGCCGTAAACCGTGGTGACGAGGTTGAGGCCCGGGAAATCCTTGAGCTGCTTCTTCATCTGGTCGATCCAGATGTTCTGGTTGGTCGAGGTGGTCGTTGCCGACAGGATGGCGAAGTCGCCCTTGCCGCCTTCGAGATGATCCTTGGCGAGCGTCAGGCACATCTTGCCGATCAGCTCGTTGGACGACGGGTTGAGTTGCAGGATACGGCCTTCCGGTGCGACGCCGGAATCCCACGAGATGACCTTGATGCCGCGCTGGGTCGCCTTTTTCAGAGCCGGAACCAGCGCATCCGGATCGTTGGCCGAAACGGCGATGGCGTCGACGCCCTGGGCGATCAGCGAGTTGATGACTTCGATCTGGCCTTCGGCGGTCGTCGATGTCGGGCCGGTGTAGATCACCTCAACGCCGCCGAGTTCCTTGGCGGCTTCCTGGGCGCCCTTGTTGGCGGCATCGAAGAAGCCGTTGCCGAGCGACTTCACTACGAGACCGATCGTGATGTCCTTGGCGCTGGCGGTGCCGGCCATCATAGCGACGGCGAGCGCGACGCCGAGCGCAAGTGTCTTTGCGATTTTCATGTACTTTCCTCCCTTGAAGATTAGACTTCCACACCTCGGCGGCGCCTCATGCGACCGACGAGGAATCCTCCCTCACAGCCTGGGTCACCGGACTTGCGACAACGAGCCGGATGCCGGCATTCTCGACCATGCGAGCTGCCTCTTCCGAAATCGCGTCATCGGTAATGACCACAGAGACGCGGTCGAGCGCGCAAAGAATAAGGCTCGACCGGCGATTGAATTTGCTTGAATCGACCATGACGACGAGTTCATCGGCCTGGTGCATCAGCTTCTGCTCGCTCTGGATGATGAGAGCATCCGCCTCCATGATGCCGAGCGGGCCGACACCCTGCGCGCCGATGAACATGCGCCGCGCATAGAAATTGCGGATTGCGTCATTATCGAAGGGCGACAGGATCAGGCTCTGCTCGCGGTAGATCGCGCCACCGGGAACCGTCACCGTGTTCTTGGAATGTTTGACCAGATGCTCAGCAATGGCAAAAGAATTGGTCATGACCTGCATGCGATGGCCGGCCATGTAATGCACCATCTGGAAGGTCGTCGTGCCGCCATTGATGATGATGGCGTCGCCCGCTTCGCACAGATCGACCGCGGCGCGTGCAATTGCGCGTTTCTTATCGATGTTGACCGATTCTGAAACTCGAAAGGGGCGGCCGGCGAGATTGCCGAGCTGCGGCGGATGCACCGCCTCCGCACCGCCGCGCACACGGCGGATTTTTCCCTGCACATGCAGAGCCGCAATGTCGCGCCGAATTGTCGCTTCGGAAGCTTCCGTCAGCTCGGAAATGTCCTGGATCGTAACGACGGACTTTTCCTGAACGGCGCTTAAAATGATGCGATGGCGTTCGCGTTCGTGCATTGGGCTCCTCCTCTTGTCATATTTATTTCGTATCCGCTAAAGGCTGTCAATCACAAACGATCATAAATTTTCATATTGCGATGCAGCATAAGCGATTTTGATCGTTTTCGATTGACAAGCGCATTTGTGATGCGCGATACCGTGAGCGAAAGGGCTCGCTGATCGCGGTGCTGACAAGCCTATATGGGAGGATGATATGGCGGCGAACGTCCGGCTTCTGGAAAACCGGTGGGATGATGGTTATGCGGCGGGCCTCGACGAGCCCGGCAAGCTGCTCTATCGCTCCAATCTGCTCGGCGCCGACAAGCGCATCACCAATTACGGCGGCGGCAATACCTCGGCGAAGGTTATGGAAACCGATCCGCTAACCGGCGGCAAGGTCAAGGTCCTTTGGGTCAAGGGCTCGGGCGGCGACGTCGGCACCATCAAGCTCGATGGTTTTGCGACCCTCTATCAGGACAAGCTGGAATCGCTGAAATCAATCTACAAGGGCGTCGAGGATGAAGACCGCATGGTCGGCTTTCTGCCGCACTGCACCTTCAATCTCAACGGCCGCGCCGCGTCGATCGACACGCCGCTGCATGGTTTCGTGCCGTTCACCCATGTCGATCACATGCACCCCGACGCGATCATCGCCATCGCGGCGTCGAAGAATTCCCGGGAGCTGACGCAGCAGGTCTTCGGCAACGAGATCGGCTGGCTGCCCTGGCGTCGCCCGGGTTTCCAGCTCGGCCTCGATCTCGAAGCCTTCGTCAAGGCGAACCCGAACGCCAAGGGCGTCGTGCTCGAAAGCCACGGTCTTTTCACCTGGGCTGATGATGCCAAGGCTTGCTACGAGCTGACGCTTGAGATCATCAACAAAGCGATTGTCTGGTTTGCCGAAAAGGCCGAAGGCAAGACAATTTTCGGCGGCGCTGCCGTCCAGAGCCTGCCCGTTGCCGAGCGACGCGCCATCGCCGCCCGGCTGATGCCTGAGATTCGCGGCCGCATCGGCAAGCAGGAGCGCAAGCTCGGTCATTTCGACGACCAGGACGCCGTGCTCGAATTCGTCAATTCCAGAGATCTGCGCCCGCTCGGCGCGCTCGGCACCAGCTGCCCCGACCATTTCCTGCGCACCAAGATCCGGCCGCTGATCGTCGATTTTGATCCTGCCAAGCCGGATGTCGATGCGATCGTCGCCGGCCTCGACAAGGCGCTGGAAGAATATCGCGCCGATTACGCCCGCTATTACAATGACTGCAAGCATGACAATTCGCCCGCCATGCGCGACGCCAATCCCGTCATCTTCCTTGTTCCCGGCGTCGGCATGCTGTCCTTTGCCCGCGACAAGGCGACATCACGCATCGCCAGCGAATTCTACGTCAACGCCATCAACGTCATGCGCGGCGCTTCGACGGTCTCGGAGTATCAGGGCCTGCCGGAGCAGGAAGCCTTCGATATCGAATACTGGCTGCTTGAAGAGGCCAAGCTGCAGCGTATGCCGAAGCCGAAGAGCCTGGCCGGCCGGGTGGCCTTCGTCACCGGCGGCGCCGGCGGCATCGGCCGGGCGACGGCCGCGCGCCTCGTCGGCGAGGGCGCCTGCGTGGTGCTTGCCGATATCGATCAGGCGGCGCTTGAATCGACAGAGGCCGATTTCGTCAAGAAATTCGGCGCCGATGCCGTGCGCAGCGTTCGGCTCGACGTCACCAAGGAAGATGCGGTGATCGCCTCCTTCGCGGAAGCCTCGGTCGAATTCGGCGGCGTCGATATCCTCGTCTCGAATGCCGGCATTGCCTCCTCGGCACCGATCGAAGCGACCGAGCTTTCGACATGGAACCGCAATATCGATATTCTGGCGACGGGCTATTTTCTTGTTTCGCGCGAGGCCTTCCGACTGTTCCGCCGCCAGGCGCTCGGCGGCAACATCGTCTTCGTCGCCTCGAAAAACGGCCTTGCCGCTTCGCCGAATGCGTCGGCCTATTGCACGGCCAAGGCCGCCGAAATCCATCTCGCCCGCTGCCTGGCGCTGGAGGGCGCGGATGCAGGCATCCGCGTCAACACCGTCAATCCGGATGCCGTGCTGCGCGGTTCGAAGATCTGGAGCGGCGAGTGGCGCGAGCAGCGCGCCGCCTCCTCGAAGATCGAAGTGGACGAGCTCGAGGAACATTACCGCAAGCGTTCGATGCTGAAGCTCAACGTGTTTCCCGAGGATATCGCCGAGGCGATCTATTTCCTGGCCTCGGACCTTTCGGCAAAATCGACCGGCAACATCATCAACGTCGATGCCGGTAACGTGCAGAGTTTTACGCGCTGATTTTTGACTGGGGCGGATGCATCTGCCCCTCACCCTAACCCTCTCCCCGTCACGACGGGGAGAGGGGACTTGCCCAACGAAATGTTGGAGTGGGACGGAGACCGCGCGGCATATCCCCTTCTCCCCGTTTTGAACGGGGAGAAGATGCCGGCAGGCGGATGAGGGGCGGCCCCATGCCAGTTCCAATGTAGAAATTGCAGAACCGGGAGGAAGACATGGCCGAGTTCAGGATCGCGCAGGATCTCATCGCGACAGAAAACGACAAGCGGGCAACCGCGCTGAACGCCGATTACGAGGCGCTGGGCGCCACCCTTGACCGTCGCGGCGTCGATATCGAAGCAATCACCCGCAGGGTTGCCGAATTCTTCGTCGCCGTTCCCTCCTGGGGTGTCGGCACCGGCGGCACACGCTTTGCCCGCTTCCCCGGCGCCGGTGAGCCGCGCGGCATCTTCGACAAGCTCGACGATTGCGCCGTCATCAACCAGCTGACGCAGGCAACGCCGAATGTCTCGCTGCATATTCCCTGGGACAAGGCGGATGCCAAGGAGCTGAAGGCCAAGGGCGATGCGCTTGGTCTGGGCTTCGATGCGATGAATTCCAACACTTTCTCCGATGCGCCGGGGCAGGCTCATTCCTACAAATACGGTTCGCTCAGCCATACCGACGCGGGAACGCGGGCGCAGGCGGTCGAGCACAATCTCGAATGTATCGAGATCGGTAGGGCGATCGGCTCCAAGGCGCTGACGGTCTGGATCGGCGACGGCTCGAACTTTCCCGGCCAGAGCAATTTCACCAGAGCATTCGAGCGTTACCTCGCTTCGATGGCCGATATCTACAAGGCACTCCCCGACGATTGGAAGCTCTTCACCGAGCACAAGATGTACGAGCCGGCCTTCTATTCGACGATCGTCCAAGACTGGGGCACCAACTACCTGATCGCCCAGACGCTTGGTCCGAAGGCCTATTGCCTCGTCGATCTCGGCCACCATGCACCGAACACCAATATCGAGATGATCGTCGCCCGCCTGATCCAGTTCGGCAAGCTCGGCGGTTTCCATTTCAACGATTCGAAATATGGCGATGATGATCTCGACGCCGGCGTGATCGATCCCTACCGGCTGTTCCTCGTCTTCAATGAGCTGGTCGATGCCGAGCAGCGCGGCGTCAACGACTTCAACCCGGCCCATATGATCGACCAGTCGCACAACGTCACCGATCCGATCGAGAGCCTGATCAACAGCGCCAACGAAATCCGCCGCGCCTATGCGCAGGCGTTGATCGTCGACCGCAAGGCGCTCGAGGGCTATCAGAACGACAATGACGCGCTGATGGCGTCGGAAACTCTAAAGCGCGCCTATCGCGCCGATGTCGAGCCGATCCTTGCCGAAGCCCGTCGCAGAGCCGGCGGCGCGATCGATCCGATCGCCGCCTATCGCGCCAGCGGCTATCGCAGACAAGTCGCGGCCGAGCGCCCGGCCTCCGTTGCCGGCGGCGGCGGCATCATCTGAAATCGAGACTGAACATAAAAGGATGGCCAGCAGCGCCGATGACGCACTGCCGGCCATTGCCGTTTACGGCTTCCAGGCGCCGGCGATCTGGCGGGTGGCGATGTTCAGCCGGTTCCAGACATTGATATTGGCGATGGCAACGACGAGGGCTGCGAGGCTTCTGCCGTCGTAATGCCGGGTCGCTTCGTCCCAGATTTCATCCGGCACCGGGTCGGCGCGGTCGCTGACTCGGGTCACAGCCTCGGTCAGCGCCAGGGCTGCCCGTTCGGCATCGCTGAAATAGGGGGTATCGCGCCAGGCGCCAACGGCAAAGAGCCTCTCATCCGTCTCGCCGAGCTTCTTTGCAATGCGCGGATGCCCGTCGATACAGACGCTGCAGCCGTTGATCTGGCTGGCGCGCAGATTGACGAGTTCGAGCAGCTTCGGTGAAAGGCCGGCCTCTGCCGGCACTTTGCCGAGCGCCGTCAGCGCCTGCATGGCCGCGGGAAGGACGAGGGCGGGATTTCCCATTCTCTCCTGCATGGTATGTCTCCTTGACGTGTTTGCTCTTCGACGATGCGCCGACGCTGTCACACCGGCCGGGCTTCATTCGTCATGGCCTTGACGCAACGCAGCGGAGGAATGTGACGCATGGACGAGAAAAAATGGCTGGCCGATGAATTCGAGGCGAACCGGGCGCATCTCAGGGCGGCGGCCTTCCGCATGCTCGGCTCGCGCAGCGAGGCGGAGGATGCCGTTCAGGAAGCCTGGTTGCGGCTCAACCGCACCGATTCGTCCGGCATCGGCAATCTCGGCGGTTGGCTGACGACTGTGGTAGCGCGCATCTGCCTCGACATGCTTCGCGCCCGCAAGAGCCGGCGCGAGGAGCCGCTCGAGATGCCGGCGCATGCAGCGGTCGCCGATCCGGCCGGCGACCCCGAACGCGAAGCAGCCTTCGCCGATTCCGTCGGTCTGGCGCTGCTCGTGGTGCTGCAGACGCTGGCGCCCGCCGAACGTGTCGCTTTCGTTCTGCACGACATGTTCGATCTGCCGTTCGATGAGATCGCGCCGATCATCGGCCGCTCGTCCGCCGCCACCCGGCAGCTTGCGAGCCGCGCCCGCCGCCGGGTGCAGGGCATGGACGAGGCGCCTGAGGTTGATCTTGGCCGCAAACGGACGATCGCCGCGGCCTTTCTGACGGCGTCGCGCAATGGCGATCTGGAGGCGCTGATTGCGGTGCTCGCTCCCGACGTCGTCTTCCGGCCGGATGCGACGGCCGCCCGGTATGGCATCGGCGCCATGCGCGGCGCGACCGACGTCGCTGCGGCCTTCAAGGGCCGGGCGCAGGCGGCGGAAATGGCCATTATCGATGGTGAGCTCGGCTTTGTCGTGCACATTGGCGGCCAGATCCGCGTCGCTGTAACGCTGACGATCGATGAGGGGAGGATCGTCGCGATCGATGCCGTCGCCGACCCGGATCAGCTGGAACGGCTCGACTTTTCGATCCTGCGGGATTGAACAAATTGCGGTTCTTTGAAACCGGCGCGCTTCGCAGGAGGCGCGCCGCGTCCGATTAACGGGCCACAAGCGAGCGTCATTTTTCTTGACAGCCACGCTCCCGCTCTTATTCTATTATAAAGCCTCATGTATCATAACTGTGGAATTGTCGCAAGTGTGATGCAGGTGGTCCCCCACCCCCCATTGCCTCTCAGCGTACCTGCAGACAGGTTTCGAGACCTCGAAAGGAAAGCATACCATGTCCGGCGACCAGGCGAAGAAGCCGCTTCTCCTTACCAATGTCAAACCGGTGGCTTTCGGGGCCGGCGCAGGCGAAGGGGTGATCGACATTCTCGTCGATGCCGAAGGCAGAATCACCGAGATCGGCCCGTCGCTCGCGGTCTCTCAAGATGTCACGCGCATCGACGGCAAGGGTGCCTTCGTCTCGCCCGGCTGGATCGACCTGCATGTGCATATCTGGCATGGCGGCACCGACATTTCGATCCGCCCCTCCGAATGCGGTCTCGAGCGCGGGGTGACGACGCTTGTCGATGCCGGGTCTGCCGGCGAGGCGAATTTCCACGGTTTCCGCGAATACATCATCGAGCCCTCGCGCGAGCGCATCAAGGCCTTCCTGAATCTTGGCTCGATCGGTCTCGTCGCCTGCAACCGTGTCGCCGAACTGAGGGATATCAGAGATATCGACCTTGACCGCATCCTCGAAGTCTATGCCGAAAACAGCGAGCACATCGTCGGCATCAAGGTGCGCGCCAGCCACGTCATTACCGGCTCCTGGGGAGTCACGCCCGTCAAGCTCGGCAAGAAGATCGCCAAGATCCTCAAGGTGCCGATGATGGTCCATGTCGGCGAGCCGCCGGCGCTCTACGACGAAGTGCTCGAAATCCTCGGCCCCGGCGACGTCGTCACCCACTGCTTCAACGGCAAGGCCGGTTCGAGCATCATGGAGGACGAGGATCTTTTCAATCTCGCCGAACGCTGCGCTTCGGAGGGCATCCGCCTCGACATCGGCCATGGCGGTGCCTCCTTCTCCTTCAAGGTCGCCGAAGCGGCGATCGCCCGCGGTCTGCTGCCCTTCTCGATCTCGACCGACCTGCACGGCCATTCGATGAATTTCCCGGTCTGGGATCTGGCGACGACGATGTCGAAGCTGCTCAGCGTCGGCATGCCCTTCGACAAGGTGGTCGAGGCCGTCACCCATGCCCCGGCATCCGTCATCAAGCTGTCGATGGAGAACCGGCTTTCGGTCGGCGCGCAGGCGGAGTTCACCATCTTCGACCTGGTCGATTCCGACCTCGAAGCGACGGATTCCAACGGCGAAGTCTCGGTCTTGAACAAGATGTTCGAGCCGCGCTATGCGGTGATGGGCGCCGACGCCGTTACCGCCAGTCGCTATCTGCCGCGAGCGCGCAAGCTCGTGCGGCATAGCCATGGCTATTCGTACCGGTAGGATCTGCCGACGCAGGCATGATTAGCGGTTGCGCCAGCCCATCAGCTTTTCGATCCGCTCCGCCGAATTGCGGACATGCGCAGTATAGTGGTTCTCGTCGGAGAAGGCTTTCTGCTCCGGCAGCACGATGGAAATCGTGGCGACGCAGTGGCCGTCGCGGTCGCAGATCGGTGAGGCGATGCAGGCAACTGCATAATCCGATTCCCCTGCCTGGATCGACAGGCGCGCCTCAAAGGCCTTGGCGGCGGCTTCCGATAGCGTGCTTGGATCGATCTCGGCGCGGCCGGTTGGCGACGAGCGGGCGCAACGCTTGAACAGCTCGATGCGCTCCTCTTCGGGCAGATGGCCGACGAGCAGGCGGCCCGACGCCGTCCAGTTCAGCGGCACCCTGGTGCCGACGCGCGACGCCACCTGGAAGTGGCTCGGGCCATCGGCCATGGCGAGCACCAGCATATAATCGCCGTCGCGGCCGCAGACCTGCACGGTCTCGCCGGCCTGGCGGCAGAGATCGTGCATCTCGTGGGTGGCGATGCTCATGAAATCCAGCGACCGGGCATAGGCGAGGCCGTAGTGATAAAGCCGGGCGCCGAGCCAGATCGAGCCGTCCGCCTGGCGCGTCAGCATGTTCTTCTCGACCAGATCGTCGACGATGACGTAGACGGTCGAAAGCGGCGCCTTCACTGCCTTGGCGATGGCATAGACGCCGGCAGGCGATCCCGTCTCATAGAGATGATCGATCACCTGAAGCGCCCGGTCGATGCCGCTGACGCGCGCGCGGCGCGCGCCCTTGCCGGCGGCTTCGTCGGCATGGCCCTCCTCTTCGGAGTAAACTGCGGGTGATGTCTTTCCGTCCAATTCCATGCACCTCATTAACACTGCGATCATGTTACATTACTATGGCATAGCGGTCGCTGTGGCAAATCGCAACATTTTGTAGGTTGATCATGTCGGCGGGTGCGACGGCTGCCTTCACCTCAGCGCGGTCGGGCCGCTCAGGAAAACCTCCATCGCAAAATTTGGAACAACAAGCCGCAGCCTGAGTTTGACCCTGAATTCAGGAGGACATGATGACGAATTATCCGACACCGCCTTTCCCGTCCCAGAAACAGCCGATGCCGGGATTTACCGCGCGGATGGATCCTGTTCCCGATCATGGTGAGGAAAGCTATCGAGGCTCCGACAGGTTGAAAGGCAAGCGGGCGATCATCACGGGCGGCGATAGCGGCATTGGCCGGGCGGTGGCGATCGCCTATGCCAGGGAAGGCGCCGATATTGTCATTTCCTATCTCGACGAGCATGAGGATGCCGCCGAGACGAAGCGGCTTGTCGAGCAGGCCGGCCGCAAGGCCGTTCTTGTCAGCGGCGATATCCAGGATCCGGCTCTCTGCCGGCAGATCGTCGAGACGGCGGTCAAGGAACTCGGCGGTATCGATATTCTCGTCAACAATGCCGCACATCAGGCAAGCTTCAAGAGCATCGACGAGATCAGCGATGAGGAGTGGGAACTGACCTTCAAGGTCAATATCCATGCGATGTTCTACCTGACCAAGGCGGCCGTCCCGCATATGAAGCCCGGCAGCGCCATCATCAATACGGCCTCGATCAATTCAGACAGTCCGAATCCGACATTGCTCGCCTATGCGACGACCAAGGGTGCGATCCAGAATTTCACCGCCGGCCTCGCCCAGCTTCTGGCCGAGAAAGGCATTCGCGCCAACGCCGTGGCACCGGGTCCGATCTGGACGCCGCTCATCCCTTCGACGCTGCCCGAGGACAGCGTCAGCAATTTCGGCAAGCAGGTGCCGATGAAACGGCCGGGCCAGCCGGCCGAGCTGGCAACAGCCTACGTGATGCTGGCCGATCCTTTGTCGAGCTATGTCTCCGGCACGACAATCGCGGTCACCGGCGGCAAGCCGATCCTTTGATGCAGGTCGCTTGGAATTGGCGGTTCCGGGTCAAAGACATGCGTGGAATCAAGGAACAGAAGAGTGTCGATCAAGTTTCATGCGACGCGCTTCAGTGCAGCCTGCCGTAGCCACCGCCGGTCGGCGTCGTGACGATCACGGCGTCGCCGGCTGCGAGCATTAATCTTGATAGACGGCATTGCCGAAAGTCAGGCCGACAAGGGCTTGGCAACCTGCCTGAAATATCGGACGGTGCGCGAAGCCCTGCTGGTGTATTCGCTCAGGGAGCTCGGGCTCGATCCGGCAGCGACGTCGGCCGTGGCGGCGACGCTCCGGCCACTACGATCACGCAGCAAGGGCCGCCGCCTCTTTATGACGGCAGCCCTTGTTGGGGGCAGGGAGAGATCCCCCGGTATTCAGATGGTCGCTTCAGCCGAAGCAGGGAATCGCCGGCAGGTTGGCACGGCTGGCGAGTGCTCCGATCATTTTGCCGACCGGCGTCGGGCGCGGCTCGCGTTTGCCGGCAGCCGACTCCAGGAGTTGCTTGAAATCTTCAAGCTTCACGCCGTCGGCGCGCAATACCATGGCGATCAGGGGGTCGCGAAGGGCTTCGGATATCGTCAGGTCGTCTCTGGTCTTACTCATGGCTTGTCCTCCTTTCGTGGGCGGTCGCCCGTGTTCCACTTGCGCCGCCAAGCCCTCGGCATTGACTTTGGCGGTCTGTGGTGTTACCGGTAAGTAACAATGCATTTGTTACCGATCGGTCACATCGATGTCAAGGACTTCGTCCGCAAAAAAATCAGAAACTTCCAATGAAATCTCCGCAGCCCCAGAAGATCGCATCCCTCCGCGGGAGCGTATCGTCTCGACCGCCTCGGAGCTTTTCCGCGAGCACGGCATTCGCGGCATCGGCGTCGATGCCATCGCCGATGCCGCGTCGACCAACAAGATGACGCTTTACCGGCATTTCGGATCGAAGGACGAGCTCGTCTGCGAGACGCTGCGCCGCGCCTCCGAAAAGGCGGATGCCATCTGGCGGGATCTGGAGGCGGCCCATCCCGGCGATCCGAGCGCCCAGTTGGACGCCTGGGTCGAGATGCGGGCGCAGTGTCTGAACGGCGAGCCCGCCGGCTGCGATCTCGCCAATGCCGCCATCGAACTCAAGGGCGAGGGCCATCCCGCCCACGAGATGATCGAGCGGCACAAGGCCGAACAGCGCGATCGTCTGGCGGCGCTCTGTTCGGCAGCCGGTGCGCGCGAACCTCAACTTCTTGCCGATACGCTGACGCTGTTGCTCGAGGGCGCGCGCGTCAGCCGCCAGGCGATGGGTGCCGCCAGCTGTTGCGGGCATTTCGCCAAGGCCTGCAGGGCGGCGATCGCCTCTTTCACCTGAGCTCGGGGGAACCTTACCGCCTCCATGCCGTTGTTCAATCACCGGAAGGCGATGTGGAGGCAGAGATGAACCACGTCTATCTCAAGCGTCTGTATGCGAAACGCGCCGAGCTGGAAGCCAAGCTGGAGCTTCACGATGCGCGCTATTGTTTCGGCGAGGAAGAGGTCGATGACGGCACCGACAGCGATCTCCGTCAGCGATTGAGAGAGGTCTCCGACGAGATCGCCGCGTTGGAAGCAGGCCGGCTTATAACAGGATGATTTTAGACCCTGTCGGCCAATCTGAATCCTGTTCTAAACTAGAGAGTTAGAGCCTGATCTGAAAACCGCTCACACTCCTCGCCATCATGCGCTAGTCGCGAGCGCTGAGGATTTTCATCGTCCGTTCGTCGAATTTTCCGTCATAGAAACGCTCGATCGCCCGGTGGAAAGGCGAGCCGTGATTGCTGATCGCGGCAAACAAGGTCATCGATGAGCGCAGTTTGAGATCGTCCGGCGAGCCGAGGATCTCATGCGCCGATCGACGGTCGACCGATAAGATCGCCTCGACGCAGCGCAGCAGCCGGCTCGAAAGAATGGGGTGGGCGAGATAGGCGGCGGCTTCCTCGGCCGAACGGATCGCATATTTTTCCGCCATCGCCGACGTGCCGAGACCCGATATCTGCGGGAAGATGAACCACATCCAGTGAGACGTCTTGCGCCCGGCCTGCAGTTCGGAGAGCGCCTGTTGATAGACGCCGTTCTGGGCTTCGACAAAGCGGTCGAGGTTAAAGTCGATATCACCGGCCATGGTTCGGTTCCCTTCTCCTGCTGTCTTTGCAGCCTGGGCCAAGGGGCTCCATGCCCGGCGAAACCTTTCTGCCTGGCGAAGTGGCCGGGCTGTCAGCAGACCCTTTCAGCGTAGGGGCTGCTGTCGCGGCAATGGCCGTAGGCCGGATGAAGCGGCGCATTGTCGCCAGCGGAAGCGGCAATAGCCGATGTCGTCATCGGATCGGTATTGCCGGAAGAATATGCGGCAAAACCCGTAAAGCTCAAGACAAGCAATGCGCCGACAACGACAATGCGCTCAAAGCCCGACAGCTTCTGGGCGCTGACATGTTCCGCATAATCGCGCTCGCCGGCACCGGCGATTTCGTCCTCTTTCACGTGGACGTTCACCATATCCTGGCGACGGCTCAAAGTTTCACAATCTGTCATCTTAATTACTCCTGCAACACATCAGGAGCCGCGTCCCGAGAGCAAACCCTCACCCTCGCGCCGAAGCCTGCCCCAAATGCGAGCATCATGTGTGTCTTCAATCGCGGGAATTGAAGGGGCGATGCGCAAACGCAGTGTTCAAGAAATCGATCTAATGAACGCAAAATATCGTGAAGCTCTGGCTCATCGAAACGATACGCGCTAATCCGGAGGGAAAGTTCGTCTGGATGGTCCCATGAGCATATCCTTCGGCGCCATGTCGGTCGCCCAGCTTTCCGTCCTCATTCAGAGCGGCGCAGCCGATCCGGTCGATGTGGCCGAGGCCGTCTTTGACGCCATCGCGAATAACGCCGACAAGGCCGTTTTCACCACACTGCTTGAAGAACGGGCGATAGAGGAAGCGCGCGCGTCTTCCGAACGGCTGCGGCAGGGGCGCTCGCTCGGACTGCTGGACGGTATTCCGATCGCCTGGAAAGATCTTTTCGACATCGAAGGTGTGACGACGACGGCGGGTTCGCGCATCCTGGCAGGGGATGCGCCGGCCAAGCGGGATGCGGCCGTCGTCGCTTTGCTGAGGAATGCCGGCATGGTCGCCATCGGCCGCACCAATATGAGCGAGTTCGCCTTCTCCGGCCTCGGTATCAATCCTCATTACGGCACGCCGGTCAATCCGCGAAGCTCCGACCGTCCGCGCATCCCCGGCGGCTCCTCCTCGGGCGCCGGCGTCGCCGTCGCCGCTGGACTGGTTCCGGTCGCGATGGGCACGGATACCGGTGGGTCGGTGCGCATTCCCGCCGCCTTCAACGGCATCGTCGGCTACAAGGCGACGCGGGGCCGCTATGCGATGGACGGTGTCTATCCGCTGGCGAAAAGCCTGGATTCGTTGGGGCCGCTCTGCCGCACCGTCAAGGATGCGGTCTGGATCGATGCGGCGATGCGCGGCCTGACGGCGCCCGAGGTCGCGGAGCCCTCGTTGCAGGGGCTGGAATTGCTGGTGCCTGAAAACATCGTCTTCGATGGGGCCGAACCGGGTGTTGTCGCGGCGTTCGAAGCGGCCCTGGAGCGCCTTCAAAAGGTCGGTATGCGGATTTCACGCATCACCATCCCGGCTTTCGACCGGATAATCGATCTGCTGACGAAATACGGCCCCCTGGTGACGGCGCAAGCCTATGCTCTTCATCAGGAGAGGCTGTCGGGGCCGGAAGCGGACCGCATGGATCATCGTGTCGTCATGCGCACCCGCTTGGGAGCGAGGACGACTGCGCCGCATTACATGGCCCTCCTCGAAGCGCGCAGCCGGATGATCGTCGATGTCGACCGCTTCGTCGGCGACCGCCTGATCGCCTTTCCGACGGTCGCCCACGTGGCTCCGCTGATCGCGCCGCTGGAACAGGATGACGAGCTCTTCTTCGCCACGAACAACAAGACGCTGCGCAACACCATGTTCGGCAACTTCCTCGACTGGTGCGGTGTCTCCGTGCCCTGCGGCACCGGCGAGGCCGGCATGCCGATCGGCCTGCTGTTGTCGGCAACGGCGCGCCGCGACGAGACGCTGCTTGGGGCAGCTCTTGCCGCCGAACCGATCATCCGCGGCGATTTCGCCTGATCGACAATTGAACCGATGGGCGTTTATTGCCATTGATGGCATCAGGAGATCCTGGGAGGACGGCAGATGCAGCTTTTGCAAAGCGGACGTTTCGCAGTTTCGACATGGTCGCTGCATCGTTTGCTCGGCGCGGTCCATGCCTATAGCCCCGACCCCGACAAAAGCGCGGCGCCGAAGGAGCCCTACGGCCCCGGCAGCGCGGCGCTGATCGACGTGCCGGCGATGCTGGCGGCGCGCGGCATCAACCGGCTGGAGATCTGTTCTTTCCACCTGCCGAGCCTCGATGCCGGCTATCTCAGCGAACTTCGTGACGCGATGACGGCGTCGAACGTGCTGTTCCAGACCCTGCTCGTCGAGGACGGCGATCCCAGTCATGCCGGGACGGCCGAGCGCGACGTTGGTTGGATGGCGGAGTGGATCGGCATTGCCGCCGCCCTCGGAGCGCAGAGAATGCGCATCATCGCCGGCAAGCAGCAGCCGACTGAGGAGAATCTTGGCCGAGCCGCCCGCCACCTGACCTGGCTGGCCGACAAAGCGGAGGGCAGCGGCGTGCGTGTCGTCGTCGAGAACTGGTTCGACCTCTTACCGTCCCCGGTCGAAATGAACTGGCTGCTCGATCGGCTGGATGGCAAGGTCGGGCTCAATGGCGACCTCGGCAACTGGTCGGCACCCGAGAAATATGCGGGCCTGGCCGATATCATGCGGCGGGCGGAAATCTGCCACGCCAAGGCCGATTACAATGCCGGCGGCCTCGATGCAGACGATTACCGCCAGTGCCTGGAGATGTGCGAAAGGGCCGGTTACACCGGTCCCTTCACGCTGATCTATGATTCGCCTTTCTTCGCCGACGAATGGGATGGCATCCTGCTGCAAAAGACCTTCATCGAGGATTTTCTCAGCGGGGCGCCGGCGCGCCGGACGGTTTGAACCAAAGCGTTCCCGTTAATCGTGTCGCGGGAACCGCTGGCTTTCCTCCAGCACGTTCAGATCCATGTGGTTGCGCATATAGCGCTCCGATGCTTTCTGCAGCGGCTGATAATCCCATGGATAATAGGCGCCGTTGCGCAGCGCCGCGTAGACCACCCAGCGGCGGGCCTGGCTTTCGCGCACGGCCGCGTCGAAATCGGCAAGGTTCCAGCGCCGGCCGGCTTGCTCGACAAGCCATGCCAGAATGTCGGCATGCGCCGGGTCGGCTGCCAGATTTTCGCGCTCTTGCGGATCGGCCTCGAGATCGAACAGCATCGGCGGGTCCTTCTCGCAAAGCGAGAGCTTGTAGCGCCCGTCCCTCAAGCAGACGAGCGGCGCCTCGGAGCCTTCCGCGGCATATTCCATCGGTACCGGGCCGCGGCTGCCGGTGCCCTTCGCAAGGGCCGCGAGATCTTGGCCTTCGGTCCAAGGCTTCAACGACGCGATATCGATGCCGGCGAGACCGGCAAGCGTCGGCGTCACATCAAGGGTCGAGACGGGCTGCTCGATGCGCTTCGGCGTCCAGCCGGGGGCTGCGATCATCAGCGGCACGCGGGACGATCCTTCGAAGAAGTTCATCTTGAACCAGAGGCCGCGATCGCCCAGCATGTCGCCATGGTCGGACACGAAGAGGACGATGGTGTTCTCGGCCATGCGGCTGCGTTCCAGGACGTCGAGAAGCTCGCCGATCTTTTCGTCGATATAGGAGATATTGGCGAAATAGCCGCGTCTTGCCCGCCTGATCTGCTCGTTGCTGATGTCGAACGCATCGTGCTCGCAAGCTTTCATCAGACGCTGAGAATGAGGATCCTGCTGCTCGAAAGGGATCGGCGCTATGGCCGGGTCGAGGGCTACACAGTCCTCATAGAGATCCCAGAATTTGCGGCGCGCGACATAGGGATCGTGCGGATGGGTGAAGCTGACGGTCAGGCACCAGGGCCGCTCATCATGACCGCGCGACAGATCGAAGAGCTTGCGGGTGGCGTGGTAGGCGACCTCGTCGTCATATTCCATCTGGTTGGTGATCTCGGCAACGCCGGCGCCGGTGACCGAGCCGAGATTGTGATACCACCAGTCGATGCGCTCGCCGGGCTTGGTATAATCGGGCGTCCAGCCGAAATCGGCGGGGTAAATATCCGTCGTCAGGCGCTCCTCGAAGCCGTGAAGCTGGTCAGGACCGACGAAATGCATCTTGCCTGACAGCGCCGTCTGATATCCGGCTGCGCGCAGGTGATGCGCATAGGTCGGGATATCGGAGGCAAATTCTGCCGCATTGTCATAGACGCGCGTCCGGCTCGGCAATTGTCCGGACATGAAAGAGGCTCGCGCCGGCGCGCAGAGCGGGCTTGCCGTATAGGTATTGGCGAAACGCACGGAGCGGCGGGCCAATGATTTCAGGTGCGGCGCGTGAAGAAAATCGGCGGGCCCATCGGGAAAGAAGGTTCCGTTCAACTGGTCCACCATCAGAATGAGGATGTTTGGGCGCGCCATGTCGATTCCCCTATTGCTATTTGAAGATTTTATTGAAACGCCTATCATGAGAGCTGTAAAGACAGCTTCTTTCGATGGCTGCTCAAAGGAATTTTTATGTCAGATCGCCCTCCTGAGCTCGGATGGATGCGCCTGTTCGTCGAGGTTGCGCGGCTCGGGAGCTTTTCGGCGTCGGCAACGCTTCTCGGGCTGACCCAACCGGCCGTCAGCTACCAGATCCGCCGGCTGGAACAGCAGTTCGGCGTCGGCCTGCTGCGCCGCCAGCATCGTGGCGTCGAATTGACGGCAGAAGGCGAGCGGCTTCTGGAGGTTGCGGCAAGGGCGGTCGGCGACATCGATGCGCTCGCCCGCAGTTTCCGCGCCGAAGCCCAGAGACCGGTCGTCAGGCTCAGAACCGACTATGCTTTCTCGGCGCTTTGGCTGATCCCCCGCATGGATGGCTTTCGACGTCTGCATCCGGAAACGGACATACAGATCGTCGCGACGCAGAGGCTTGCGGCCGGATTTCGCGACGAAGCCGATGTTGCGGTGGTTTTCGGTACGCGCGCCGAGTTCGACGCGGTCGGCACCCTTCTGTTGCCGGAGAGGGTCGTGCCCGTCTGCACGCGGGGATTCCTCGATCGCAACGGACCCTTCGACGATCCAAGGCAATTGGCTGGCTCAAGGCTGATCCATCTCGACGCGCCGTTGCCATCGCCCTGGTTCGACTGGCGCACTTATTTTGCCGAATTCTCCATCCTGCGCGACGCCCCTGCCGGCCGCGGTGATATCAGCTTCAACACCTATTCATTGGTCGTTCAGTCGGCGTTGAGCGAGCAGGGCGTGGCGCTCGGCTGGAAGGGGCTCGTCGACACACTCCTTTCGGCAGGCATGTTGCTGGAAGCCGGGCCGTCACTGGATGCAGCCGACCGCGGTTACTGGCTGGTACCGCCGCGATCGGCAAGCGCCCAAAGCGAGAAGCTCAGCACGTGGCTGATGAACGAGGCGGGGAAGGTCGGCTAGCTCGACCGCGCCGCATGGTGGAAAGGCTCTGACGGCGGTTATCCCAGATAACCACCGCCACATCCGAATGCTCACCAGACGCCTCGCAAGGTATGGATATAGTTGAAGCCTTTTCGAATCCGAGTCTTAGCCGATTTTTCTCGTCACAAAGAAACTCATCGCAACTTTTTCGTCACCATTTGGCATTGACGTGAACGGTGCTCGAAATTCCTTGCGTCCTAGTCCGTCCGTACGGATGTACTGGAGTTCCGCAAGGATTTCGAAGCCGCTCTCCTGCATCAGACTGATGTGATGGCTGCGCCACTTCCGATTTATCAGGTAGGGTCGTCGTCCACGCATCATCGTCCACGTGGGCGCGCTCAGAACCCAGTGCCCATTCCAGTCGCTTGACAGACCGTGAGATTGGAAGTCGATCAGGTGCGTCGCAAACCCTCCTGGCTTCAGCCACCGGGCAATAGCGACATAGGTATCAACGAGGTTGTCCACGTGCTCCATGACTGAATGCGTCATCAGCCAGTCAGCCACGCCCGCCTGCAGTACGTTGAAATCGGTCCATGGCGCGACGAACTTTAATCGTTCGCTGCCATTCACGAGGTCCGCCTTCAGTGCGTCGATTGCCTCCGCACTGAGCCGCTGTTGCACGATCCCATCTATCCGATCCCAGGCGAAGTTTGTCGGTGACGGCGGAAAAAAGATGTCACCCGATACGGTGTTATCCCAAAATGCGGCCCGCTCGCCGAAGAGTTCAATCAAACCGTCCAGGACTTCAAGATCGTGCTCGATGCTCCGGTGCTCTTGCAAATCGAGCCCGATGTACGTGTCGACGCCCGCAAGCAGTGCGGCAAGCCCAACACCAAGCGAACTTCCGGGGCCGACCTCGACCAATACTTCAGGTCTTTTGCCGTTCAGCCAGGGCGCTAGGTGACCGTAGTGGCGAAAGAAAAGGTCATAACAGTGGCGCGCAGAAGCAGTGCCCCCTTCTACGTGCGTATTTCGCAGTTGCGGAAGGACAAAGGAACCCAGTCCCTTGGCTAGGGAGCGAAGTGCAACATGGGTCATGGCGCCACCTTTTTCATCGAAACTCCAGCACGGCAATGTCCGGCGTGCTCTACCCAACAGAATTCGCGTGCAACATCATCAGAGACCAAAGAAAAGCCAAGCAATATGGTTCGGCCTTGGACTCGTTGGTTGCCATTGTACGCGGCTCATAGTGATTGATATTTTCATGAAGCTAAAGTCATTCATTGGGTGTACGGCAATAATCACTATGACCATGGCTGGATTGCTGCAGCGCATGAGGGGCTGCCTCAAAAAGAATCGAGTGATGTCAGAGAGTTGTGGTTACTTCGGATTTGCAAGGTTCGATGAAGTTCTTCCTCCCGTACTGGATCGTGGCTTGCGAGCGATCTATGCAACATGAGTAACGGAGAGGGCATTCGATAAGGGAGCGGGTGTATTTCGTTCTCCTGGTCTATACGGGGATTTCAAAAGCGCCACATGGATGCCCGCGGATCTGGGTGGCCAGCAGCAGCCTTGCGGCTCACCACGCCTCAACGACGACGTTTGTGCCCAGGAGAAGCCTTGTCATCGGCGATGACGATCGACATTGTGGGATCGAATCCATCGCGAAGGGGCTGAAGCGTGCGAACCATCGGATATGTCATCGGACTGCTCATGGTCGTGTTCGGCCTGATCTGGATCGGGCAGGGAAGCGGCTATTTTCCTTATCCGGCATCGAGTTTCATGATTGCCCAAAAGATCTGGATGTTCTGGGGCGCCGTTCTGGCGGCGGCGGGCATCGTCGTGACGATCATCATCTCGCGGCTTCGCCGGAGAGGATGAATTGCTGCCGCCGTTTGGCGGCAATCCGGCCGCTGGCGGCCTATCGAAATGAGGAGAATGGCATGAGCGCAGCTGAAATCGACGGTTTTGCCGACCGTATCAGGAAGCACCAGGGCGGTATGATCTCGGCCTGGGTCGGCATCCCCGACGCTATGCTCGTCAACCATCTGGCGCAGGAAGCTTTCGATGCCGTCGTGCTGGATATGCAGCATGGTATGTGGGACATGCAGTCGGCGGCTAATGCCGTTGCCCAGGCGCGTCTTGCCGGTAAGCCGGCCATCGCGCGCATTCCGGTCGGCGATTTCGCCTCCGCTTCGCGGCTGCTCGATGCCGGGGCCTCCGGCATCATTGCGCCGATGATCAATTCGGCCGAGGATGCGCGAGCCCTCGTCCGGACGACGAAATATCCGCCGCTCGGCGAGCGCAGCTGGGGACCGTCCCTGGCGCTGAACCATAGCGGCCTGTCGGCCGATGCCTATCTGAAGACTGCCAACGACCTCACAGTCGCCATCGCCATGGTCGAGACCCGCGCGGCGCTCGATGCGATTGACGGCATTCTTGGCGTCACCGGCATCGATGGCATTTTCGTCGGCCCCGCCGACCTTTCGATTGCGCTGTCGAACGGCGACCAGGTGGCGCCGAATGCGGCCGAGATCGACAGCGCCATGCAGCACGCGGTTGCGCGTTGCCGCGCTCACGGCAAATTCGCCTGCGCCTATGCCGGCGATGGCGAGCGGGCCGGCGAACTGCTGAAGTTCGGCTTTGATCTGGTCATCGCCGGCGCCGAGACCCTACAGCTACGCGCCGGCGCCCGCCGCGCCATCAATGCCGCCCGCAGGATCGCTTCGGGCAGCTGAACTTCGTCAGCGAGTCGATTTAACCCCCAGCCAGATGACGTGGCGGGCGCCGCGTTTGCGGCCGGCGCGGCTATTGACGACATCGACGGCAAAGCCGCTGTCCTTGAGGCGGCGTGTAAAATCGGGATCGGGCCCGGACGACCAGACGGCGAGCACGCCGCCGGGGCGAAGCGCGTCGCGGGCGGCGCGCAGGCCGGCGAAATCATAGAGCCGGTCGTTGGATTTGCGGGTCAGCCCATCCGGTCCATTGTCGACATCGAGCAGGATCGCATCATAGGCGCTCTTGCCGGCGCGGATCTCCTCGCCGACATCGCCCTGATGGATGCCGACGCGGGGATCGTCGAGGCAGCCCTTGAACACCTCGGCCATCGGCCCGCGCGCCCAGGCGACGACGGCCGGCACCAGTTCCGCGACGGTGACGTCGGCATCATCGGGAAGGACGGCGAGAGCGGCGCGCAGGGTAAAACCCATGCCGAGCCCACCGATCAGCATCCTAGGCTTCGGATGCGTCTTGATCCGCTCCCAGGAAAGCGTGGCGAGAGCTTCTTCCGAGCCGCTGAGGCGGCTGTTCATCAGTTCGTTGGCGCCGAGCATGATCGAGAACTCGCTGCCGCGCTGCTTGAGGCGCAACTCGCCGCCTTCGCCGGGAATGGTCGCGGAATCGAGCTGAATCCAGGGCAGCATGATGATCGCCTCACATGAAAGAGCCGTCCCCTAACACAGGCAGAGGAGCGAAACCAGCAAACCGGCGTCAGACCATCCGCATGAAGTGCTCCGGCTCCGCTTCGACGACATCGTCCCGCGGCGCGGCCGAACGGCGGCGGATATCGTCGACCTCGTCGGGCCTCAGCCGCGCCTTCGGATCCTCGAAACGGACGTCGGGGTCCGGCACGGCCGAGAGCAGCAACCTGGTATAGGGATGCAGCGGATTGTCGATCACCCGGGCGGTGCTGCCCCATTCGACGATCTGGCCCGCATACATCACAGCGATGTCTTCGGCGACATACCGGGCGGTGGCGATATCATGGGTGATGTAGAGCAGGCCGAGATTCATCTCCTGCTTCATCTCGTTCAACAGGTTGAGCACGCCGAGGCGCACCGAAACGTCGAGCATCGAGGTCGGCTCGTCGGCGACGATCACCTCCGGTTTGACGGCAAGGGCGCGGGCGATGTTGACGCGCTGGCGCTGGCCGCCGGAGAGCTCATGCGGATATTTCGGCGCGACGAGATCGGGATCGAGCCTGACGCGCTGCATCAGTTCGCGGATGGTGACGTCGATCTCCGCCCCCTTGATGTCCGGGCGATGCAGTTTCAGCGGCCGCCGGAGGTGGTGCGCGATGGTATGGGCGGGGTTCAGCGAGGCGAAGGGATCCTGGAAGATCATCTGCACCGAGCGGCGGTAGCGGGCGATTTCAGCGGAATTCGCCGTCTCGACCGGCCGGCCCTTGTAGAGGATGCGGCCCGATGTCGGCCGATATTCGCGCATCGCCATGCGGGCGCAGGTGGTCTTGCCGCTGCCGGATTCGCCGACCAGCGCCAGCGCCCGGCCTGCGCGCAGCGAAAAGGAGATCGAGCGGGCAGCATGAACCGCAGAGGCGCCGTGGCCGAACGTCTTCGTCACTGCGTCGAGCGCAAGGATAGTATCTGTCACAGCAGCACGCCTCCATGCAGCGAGGGGAAGGAGCCCCAGAGCTTCTTCGTGTAGTCGTGCTCAGGCGTCCTGTAGATCGCCTCGGCGGTGTTCTGCTCCACCAGCCTGCCGGCCAGCATGATGCCGATGCGGTCGCAGAATTGCACCATCAGCCCCAGATCATGGGTGATGAAGAGGACGGAGAAGCCGAAGCGGCGGCGCAGTTCATTGATGCGCTGCAGGATCTCGCGCTGAACGACGACGTCGAGTGCCGTCGTCGGTTCGTCCATGATGACGAGCTTCGGGTCGAGCGCCATGCAGATGGCGATGACGATGCGCTGGCGCATGCCGCCGGAAAACTGATGCGGATAGTCGCGCATGCGATCCGGCGCGATGTCGACCAGCGTCAGCATCTCGGCGGTGCGCTCGCGGGCTTGCGCGCGGCTCATGTTCTTGTGGGTACGTAATACATCGTAGAACTGCGCCTCGATGCGCAGTACCGGGTTCAGCGAATTCATGGCACTCTGGAAGACCATGGCGACCTCGCGCCAGCGGAAGGCGGCGAGCGCTTGCCGGTCGAGGCCAAGCACGTCGCGGCCGTCGAGCAGGATGCGGCTCTCCTTGCGGATCAGCGCCGGCGGTCTGTGCAGACGGCTGACGGCGAAGGCGATGGTGCTCTTGCCGCAGCCGGATTCGCCGGCAAGGCCGAAGACCTCGCCGGGCGCGACATCGAAGCTGACATCGTCGACGGCGCGGAAATCCTTCTCCTCGCCGATATAGTCGATCGAAAGGTTTCTCACCGAAAGCAGCGGCTGCGTCACAGGCGGCCCTCCCCGGAACGGACGAGCAGGGACCAGCGCTTCAGATGATTGCCGGTGCGCAACCGCGGATTGGCGATCTCATCGACGGCGAAATTCAGGAGCGACATGCCGATGCCGAGGAAAGCGAGCGCAAAGCAGGGGGTGAGAATATCCCACCAGGCGCCGACCGAAAGCGCCGAGGCCTTCTGCGCATTGTAGAGCATGGTGCCCCAGGAGATCGCGCGGGGATCCCCGAGGCCGAGGAATTCCAGCGTTGCCTCGGTAATGATCGCGAAGATGACGCTACCGATGAAATTGATGCCGACGATGGATATCACGTTGGGGAAGATCTCGAATGTCATGATCCGCCATTGCGGCTCGCCCATCATCTCGGCCGATTTGACGAAGTCCTTGTGCTTGACCGAGAGCGTCTCGGCGCGGGTGACGCGGGCGCCCCAGGCCCAGGAGGTGGCGCCGAGGATCAGCGCGATGACCAGCGGGCTCGCCTGGCCGATGAAGGCGGCGAGCACCAGCAGCAGCGGCAGGTTGGGAACGACGAGCACCATGTTGGTGAAGAAGCTGATGACCTCGTCGGTCTTGCCGCCGCGATAGCCGGCGATGATGCCGAGCGCCGTGCCGGCGAGCGTGATCAGCAGGCCGGCGCCGAAGCCGACGGCGAGCGAGGTGCGGGCGCCATAGATCAGCCGGGCGAAGACGTCCTGGCCGATGCGGGTGGTGCCGAGAATATGGTCGAAGGAGGGCGGCTGATGCGGCCGGCCGGTGCGGGCGGCGGGGTCGTATAGCGTCAACAGCGGTGCTGCGACCGCGACGATGACGATGAAGGCGATGATGACCAGGCCGGCGAGCGCCTTGCGATTCCGAAGCAGGCTCTTCATTTCACGCTCCCTTCAGCCGCGGGTCAAGCAGGACATAGCTGACATCCACGATGAAATTGGCGACCAGCATGGTCGCGGTCATGATGAGCAACTGGCCTTGGATGACGGGATAATCGCGGGCGAGGATCGCCTGATAGAGGATGTTGCCGAGGCCGGGATAATTATAGACGACCTCGGTCACCAGCGAGCCGCCGAGGATGGTGCCGATGGCGATGGCAAGGCTGGAGACGGTCGGCAGCAGGGCGTTGCGCGCCGCATACCAGAGCATCACATGCCTGTCGGACAGGCCCTTGGCGCGGGCCATGACGATATAGTCCTCGCCGAGCAGGTTGATCATGTTGTTGCGCATGGTGACGGTAAAGCCGCCGATCAGCACGGTGCAGAGCGTGACCATCGGCAGGATACCGTGATAGGCGACGCTGCCGAGATATTGCAGGCTGAAGGCCGGATCGAGCGATGGATCGGCGGCATAGCCGTTCGGGAACCAGCCGAGCGTGAAGCCGAAGATGAAGAGCACGATCAGCGAGGTGACGACGGCGGGCACCGAGGTGGCGAAGATCGCGCCGACGGAAACGACGACATCGAACCTGCTGCCGCGGCGCCAGGCCGCAAGGATGCCGAGGAAGGTGCCGAGCGCGAAGCTGACGATCGTCGCCGTTCCCATCAGGGCGACGGTCCAGACGAGGGCATGGCCGAGCACCGAGGTGACCGGCAGCGGGAAATATTTGATCGAGCGGCCGAGATCGCCGGTGAAGATGCTGCCCAGATAGGTGAGATATTGCTGCCAGAGCGGCCCGTCGACGAAACCGAAGGTCAGCTTCAGCGCCTGCAGGCTTTCCGGCGGCAATTCGGTGCCGGCGCTCGAAAACATGATCTGCACGGGATCGCCCGGCATCAGACGCGGCAGGAAGAAATTGATCGTCGCTGCTGCGATGAAGGCTGCCATGTAGAAGACGAGGCGGCGAAACAGGAAAGCCATGTGGACTCCGTCGTGACGGGAGCGGCGCTGAAGGCGCCGCTCCCGAGATCAATGCCTCACTTGACTGGCTCTAGGGCGAGCAGGTTCAAGAGGCGTGCCGGATTGGTGCGCGAGATCGACGGATTGACGAAGGGATTTTCCTTGGTCGACCAGCCGGTGAAGCGCTTGGTGTTGTACTGATACCAGTTCGGATTGTTGAACACCGGAATGACGGGCATGTTTTCGGCGACGATACGTTGCGCCTTGTTCATCGCGTCCTTCTGTTTGGCGAGGTCGGCGGTCTGGGTGAACGCGGTGACGAGCTTTTCGACCTCAGGATTGAACCAGCGTTGCGCGGTGAAGCGGGTCTTGCCCTTGTCCGAGGCGCTGAAGGCGCGCTTGTAGGGATAGTAGGGCGAGGCCGATGCCGGCAGGCTGTTGATCGCCGCATCGAAGGTGCCGTTGATGAGGTTGCCGGTCCAGACGGCTTCCTCTGGCGTTTCGATCTTGGCGTCGATGCCGACCGCCTGCATGCCTTCGACGGCGATGTTGACGGTGTCGATCCAGTCCGTCCAGGCGCTCGGGACGATGATCGAGAAGGCGATCTTGCTGCCGTCGGGATTGTCGCGGAAGCCGTCGCCGTCCTTGTCCTTATAGCCGGCCTCGTCGAGTAGCGCCTTGGCGGCATCGGCGTCGTAGGTGGCGAATTTGCCGAAGTCGGCCTTGACCGACGGGTCCGCCCAGCTCTTGTAAAGCTCGCCCATCAGGCCGGGGTCTTCGTTCAGCGTCGGATAGCCGTAGCCGGCGACGTCGATCATTGTCTTGCGGTCGAGCGCCATCGAGACGGCGCGGCGGAATTTGAGGTCGTTGAAAGCCTTCCTGTTGTTCTCGTTTGCCGTTTCCAGGTTGAACAGGAAGGCGACCATGCTGCTCGGCGAATACCAATAGTGGAAATGCGCCGGGTCCTTGGAGACATAGACATTGTCGATATCGGGAATGAAGGAGACGCCCCAGTCGAGCGTGCCGTCGGCCGTTGCCGTCAGCATCTGATTGTTGTCGGCAAGCTGCGGGAAGCGAATGCAATCGACCTTCAGATGCGCATTGTCCCAATAGTTCGGGTTGCGGCACTGGTCGTAGGTCTGGCCGGTGAAACGCGGGACCTCGGTCAGCGGTCCGCTGCCGACCGGGTTTTCGTTGGCGAAGGTGACGGGATCGGCGACATCCTTCCAGACATGTTCGGGAACGATCGGCAGCTGGGAGATCTGCTCGGCGGCGAGCGAGCTCGGATTGGCGAGCGTGAAGCGCACCGTCTGGGCATCGACGGCTTTGACATCGGTGACGAAGCTCCAGATGCTGACGAAATCGAGCGCCGGGAATTTCTTCAGGTAGGCATAGGTAAAGGTGACGTCGGCTGAGGTCAGCGGCTTGCCATCCGACCATTTCAGGTCGGGGCGCAGCTTGAAATCGATGCTCTTCAGGTCGTCGGAAAGCTTGAAGCTTTCGGCCAGGCGATAGACCGGCTTGTTGCTGTCGAAACGATTGAAGATGACCAGCGGCTCATAGATGAAATCGAGCGTCGACTGGCGCGCCGAGGTCTGGTTGAACGGATTGAAGTTGCGCACCCAGGTCGTCGCCGGTTCGATATTGGCCGTCAGGATCGTCTGCGCCATGGCAGAACCGGAAAGCAGTGTCAGGGCAGCGGCTGCTAGAAGATATTTTTTCATGTTTTATTCCCCTTTTTCTTATGCGGTGAGAGATGGCGCGCCGGTCAGGAGACCGAGGCGTTGGCAAACATGTCTTCGACTTGGCGGTGGGCGGCGCGGAAGTTGACCTTGAGATTGCCGAGGCGGGCCTGGCCGGCGGCGATGCGCTTGAGCGCGGCGTCCGTCAGTGGCCGGGCGGCTTTGGCGGCGGCTTCGCTTTCCCTGAGATCGCCATGGCTGTGGAGCGCGATGTCGAAGCCGGCATCGAGCACCTGTTCGACTCGCTCCGGCAGGGTGCCGGAAAGCGATTCCATGAAGATGCAGTCGGAGATCAGCACGCCGTCATAGCCGAGATCGTTGCGGATGAGGTCGTGCATGACAGGCGAGACGGAGGCCGGTAGCTCCGCGTCGAAGGCCGGGTAGACGACGTGGGCGACCATGGCCCAGGGCGTATCCTTCAGCGCGACGAAGGGTTTGAAATCGGTGGCGGTGAGCGTTTCGCGACTGGCGTCGACGACCGGCCGCTCCTTGTGGGAATCGAGCGCCGCCCGGCCATGCCCGGGAATATGCTTCATCACGGGCATGTTGCCGGTCTCCAGCAGGCCGTCGACCACCTCGCGGCCGAGGGCAGCGATGACATCGGGATCGGGGCCGAAGGAGCGGGCGCCGATGACCGCGCTCGTCGTCTCGAAGACGAGGTCGAGAACGGGCGAGCAGCCGCTCGAAAGGCCGAGTTCCGTCATCATCGCGCCCATGGCCTGGGAGGAAAGGCGCAATGCTTTTTTGCCGAGCTCGAAATCACGGCGCGCCAGTTCGGCAAACTGGCCGAAGCTGCGGAAGAGCGGCCAGGGGCCGGCATCGAGGTGCTGGACGCGGCCGCCCTCCTGATCGGTGAAGACGGGGGCGTCGTCGCGGCCGACGGCTTGCCGGAAGCGTTCGATCAGCCGCTTCGTCTGCTCCGGCTCGCGCTGATTGCGCCTGCCGACGAAGAGGCCGAGCGGGTTCGTCTCGCGAAACAGCGCGAATTCGTCGTCCGACAGAACCGGATTGGGAAGGCCGACAAAAAGGGCGAGGGGGGTCGAGGACAATTCTATAACTCCGGTATCAGATGGTCATTTCGGCATGCTTCTCAGCATGCGTTCGTAAATGCCCTTGTCGGGGGCCGGGATGATGATGGCGCCTGCGGTCCTGGCGTAAAATTCGACCGGGCCGGCATCGCCGATAAAGGCATAGGCATGGCCGAGCGTCTTCATCGTCTGAAGGCAGGCGGAAAACAGCGCGAGCCCGATCCCCTTGCCGCGCGCTTGCGGATCAACGCCGGTCGGGCCGAAGAAGCCGCGCGCCGTCGTGTCATAGCAGGCAAAGCCTTTGAGCATTCCGCCAGCGACGGCGACCAGGCAGGCGACGGGCTGGCGGGAGAAGGCGACCGAGACCTCGCTTGCCCAGTTCTCGCTGAAGTGTTCGCGAACCCAGTTGACGACGAGATGCAGTTCCGGGGGGAGGGCCGGGCGGATGGAGGCGCCGACGTGATCGGCTCGGTGTTTCAGCTCGGCGAGCTGCGTGGAGTAAAGGCTCACAACCAGGTCCGGCACCCGACACTCCTCCGATTATTCCGGTTTTGTGGAATATATACCCCTCGTATGTCATAGACTTGCCATCTCGTCGGGCTTTGTCAACAGGGTTTTTCAATCAGCACCAGTGATTCAGCCGCTTTGGTTGCGTTATCAACGCAGGGTTGCATACGCGAAAACGGCCCGGGGAGACCGGGCCGTTCGATGTAGCTGTTCGTCGAGTTCAGCGCTTATGCGCCGTCTTTCCAGAGTGCATGAAAATGCTGCACCGGCCCGTGGCCTGAGCCGACAGTGAGGTGTCCGGCCGCCGCGACCGCGCCGGCAAGATAGTCCTTGGCGATGGCGACGGCCTCTGGCGCCGAGGCGCCCTTGGCAAGCTCGGCCGCCAGCGCGCTCGATAACGTGCAGCCGGTGCCGTGCGTATTCTTGGTCGGCACGCGCCGGGCTTCGAACCAGTGCAGCCCGTCGACGGCGGCCAACACGTCGGGGCTCTCGTCGCTGTCGAGATGGCCGCCCTTGACCAGTACAGAGGCCGGGCCGAGGGCGCGCAACTGTTCGGCCTGCGCCGCCATCTCCGTCCGGTTCGTCGCGACCGGCTGATGCAGCAGTGCTGCGGCCTCCGGCAGGTTCGGGGTCAGTAGCGTGGCAAGCGGCAGCAGCCGGAGGGTCAGCATGTCGACCGCTTCGGGCGCGAGCAGGGCGGCGCCGCCTTTGGCGATCATGACCGGATCGAGGACGACGGGAACGCTGCGACCTTTGGCGGTAGAAAGTGCGGCGGCGACGGCTTCGGCGATGGCCGCATTGGCAATCATGCCGATCTTGACGGCATCGACGCGCACATCGGCAAAGACGGCATCGATCTGATCGGCGACGAATGGAGGCGGCACCAGATGCACGCCGCTCACCCCTTGGGTGTTCTGCGCCGTCAGCGCCGTCAGCACCGCCATGCCGTAGACGCCGCGGGCGGAAAAGGCCTTCAGATCGGCCTGGATGCCGGCGCCGCCCGAGGGATCGGAGCCGGCGATGGAGAGGACGTTGCGGATCATGCCGGGACCTTTCGGATTTCTGCGGCGATGCGGCGTGTGGCGGCTTCGGGGTCCGGGGTGCCGCAGATTGCGGAGACGACGGCAAGCCCCTTGGCGCCGGCGGCAAACACTTCTGCTACATGCTCCCCCTTGAGGCCGCCGATGGCGACCGAGGGCACCGGCGAGGCCTGCACCAGCCGTGCCAGGCCGTCAAAGCCGATCGGCTGCTTGTGGTCGGCCTTGGTCGGCGTCGCAAAGACCGGGCCGACGCCGGTGTAGTCGACGAGATCGGGATCGACAGCGGCTGCCAGCGCCTCGGTTTCGACCGAGAGGCCGAGGATCATGTCGGGACCGATCATCGCGCGCGCGGTGCGCGCATCCATGTCGTCCTGGCCGATATGCAGGCCATCAGCGCCGATGGCGATCGCCGCTTCGATGTCGTCATTGACGATGAGGCGGGTGCCGGTGCCATCGAGCGCCTGCTTCAAGGCGCGGCCGGTCTCGATCATCCCCGGCGTGCCGGCCCGTTTGTCGCGCAGTTGCACCATCGTCGCGCCACCGGCAACGGCAAGCCGGGCGGTCTCGACCATGCCGATCGGGGCGCAGAGATCCGGATCGAGGACGAGATAGAGCGAAAGGTCGAAAGCCTTCATGCGATCGATACCCTGGCTCTCGCATCCAGCGCTTCACCGTCGAGTACGGCCAGCGCATCGAGGAAGCGCCAGGCGAACGAGCCGGGACCGGCCGCCCCGAGTGCGGCATCTTCGCCGGCGACGGCAAAGGTTGCGAGCGCAGCGACCGTCGCCCCGAACAGATCCCCGGGCGCAGTGGCGGCGAAGGCGCCAACGAGGCAGGTGAGCGAGCAGCCGAGCGCGGTGACCTGCGGCATCAGCACCGATCCGCCCTTGATGCGCACCGATCTCGCGCCGTCGGTCACGAAATCGACGGCGCCGGTGACGGCGACGATGGCCTGCTGCCGCTCCGCGAGCCGGCGGGCCGAATCCTCCGCCTGCTCGACCGGATCGCGACTGTCGACGCCCTGGCCGCGGCTCTCCCCGCCGGCAAGCGCGATGATCTCGGAAGCATTGCCGCGAATGATCGTGGGCTTCAGCGCCAGCAGATCGGCAACCGCTTGGCGGCGAAAGGCCGTCGCATAATGCGCCACCGGATCGAGCACCCAGGGTTTGCCGGCTGAGGCCGCTGCCTTCGCCGCCGCCCGCATGCCGTCGAGCCATTGCGTCGACAGCGTGCCGATATTGACGGTCAGTGCGCTCGCGATGCCGGCGAATTCGCCGGCTTCCTCAGCCGCATGCACCATGGCGGGCGAGGCGCCGGAGGCAAGCAGGACATTGGCGGCGATGTTCATGGCGACGTAGTTGGTGATGCAGTGGACGAGCGGCGGCTTTTCGCGCATCGCCTCCAGCATGGCTCCCGAGGTGGTCTTGCTTTGCATATCGCCCCTTTCAGGCGGGGCAGGCGCGGGGCAGCGTGTACGGCGATCCCCGAGCGACTCCCTCCGCCGGCATTATCCGGTTCAGGTTCGAAGGGTGCTTCTCAGCCCGTCTGTCGACGAACGCCCCTGTCTCTCATCGTGCTCTTTTTCGCAGAGAACGGCGCGGATGTCATCTCGAAAATGACAGTCCCGCGACGGCGCGGCGCGTGAAGCCGTTTACGGCGGCCTCGCCTTTGACGGGGCGGAGTTCGTTGCCGATTCGCCTCCATGCCAGGTTTTCCCGAATGGTTTTCGTCGATTCCGGTCCGGGCGGCGCCGGTGGATTGCCGTATCGCCAAACGGTTGTCCTCTCTATTCCGGCAGAGATAATAGTATCAACCGGCGGTGTAATGAATCTCGCGAATACATCTCTGTATTTATGGGCGGCGTTGAGGAGCGATGCAGGCCTTTCGGAACGCTTCTTCTTCAAAATGAGTTCGGCTCATCTTTCCACGAACTTTTCCGGGTTTCCGATTATTCATCCTATCCGTCTATGCTGATGATTTGCAATGAAAACGAGCAGACGACCAGCCTCGCGTAAGTTGCGCGGCGTCTCTTGTCCCTCGCCAGCCGGTTTAGTCAAATTCCGGAATCTGCTGGCGATTCTGTTGGCATAGCAATCTCGGGCAGGCTGGACCTCATCTCCCGAAACGCGAACCAAATACCTAACGCAAACTTTACCGTGCTAACACGTTAGGGTTGACCGAAGTGCGGACTGCAAAGATATGACGATTCAACAGAATAAAAACTTCCTGAAGTTGCATTTTAAATGAAAAAACTTTTGAAAAGCGGCATGAAGCGGGGCATCCGGATGATCGCCCCGGTTCCGATGTTCATTGCTTGTGCCAATCCGTCTTTTGCGCAATCTCCGGCGCCTGCGGCTCAGGAACCGGAACAGGTGCAGGCCAAGCCGGCGCCGCCGGCGATGAAATCGCAGAAATTCGACGACTGGTATTATCGCTGCACCGGCTCTGACGGTGCCGAGGCGTGCGAAGTCGCACAGGTCGCGCAAGTCGCCAAGGACGGCAAGCCGGTCAATGTCCTGACGCTGGCGATATCGGCGCCGCCGGCCGGACCGGCCGACAAGGGCAAGCCGCGGCTGGTGCTGACCGCCCTCCTGCCGCTCAACGTCTTCCTGCCCTCGGGCCTGTCGATCAAGGCGGACGGCAAGCTCGTCGCCAAGTTCGACTACCGCAACTGCAACCACACCGGATGCTGGGCGCAGTTGGCGCTGGATAACAGGACGGCTGCGGCGCTGAAGAAGGGCGCAGGTGCCGAAGCGCTGGTGCGGCTGATGAACGGCCAGGACGTCAATATCCGGTTCTCGCTGAAAGGGCTGAAACCGGCCCTCGACCGACTTCAGTCCATCGCCGCGAAGTAGCCGAATTTCACAGATGACCATAGAAATTCGATATCTTCTGGTTGCCGGGGCTGCCCTCGTAGGGGCTATCGCCCCTTCCTACGCGCAAACGCCTGCCGACGACTTCAACCGCCGCCAGGAGGAGCAGTCGCAGAGGCAGCGGCTGGATGCCCTTCGGCAGGCCACACCGGGCGGTGGCGCGCAGACGGAAAACGGCGCTTTGCCCGCCGGCGGCGGCAACGGCGCCTGCTTCGACATCGCGCGGGTCGAGATCGAGGGGGCGAACCTGCTGTCGGCGCAGGAGATCGGCAAGGTGACGGCGCCATACGGCAATCGCTGCGTCGGCCTCGCCGAGATCAATGCCGTGCTGAGGGATGTCACCCATCTCTATATCGACCACGGTTATGTCACCTCGCGCGCCTATGTGCCGCAGCAGGATATCCGCAAGACCAGGATCCTGCGCCTGCTCGTTGTCGAAGGCACGCTGTCGGACATCTATCTCAACGGCCAGAAAGTCGCCGGCAACGCTTCGCTGGCGACAGCCTTTCCCGGTCTGATTGGCCGCGTCGTCAATATCCGCGATATCGAGCAGGGACTCGACCAGATGAACCGGCTGCAGGCCAACGACGCCAAGTCGGCCATGCTGCCCGGCCCGAAGGACGGAACGTCGATCCTCAATATCGAAAACCACCCGGGACGGCCCTGGCACGTCTCCTTCGGCAACAACAATATGGGGCAGGAGAGCACCGGTTTTTCCCGCAGCTCGGCCTCGCTCGGCTATGACGATCTGCTCGGCATCAACGACCAGTGGAACTTCTCATACGAGCATAGCGGTCCGGACTATCCCTGGGAGAATGACGGAAACGGCTATGGCAACAGCTATTCCGGCAGCGTCAGCGTCCCGTACGGTTATTCCACGGTGTCGCTGAACGGCTCCTGGTATCAGTATGAAAGTGCGGTCGAAGGAAACTTCAGCACGCTCGAAACCTCCGGCAATTCGGGGCAGGCGGGTGTCGGCATCGATCGCGTCGTCTTCCGCGACCAGGATTCGATCACCACCGTCCGCGGCGGCCTGACCTACAAGCAGACCAACAACTTCCTGCTCGGCAATCTGATCGAGGTCGGCAGCCGCCGCTATACGGTCGGCGATATCGGCATTTCCCATTCGCGGCGCATGTTCGGCGGCATCTGGATGTTCGACGCCAGCTACGACAAGGGGCTCGGCCTCTTCGATGCGGTGCAGCCGGGGGACCCCGGCGCCGGCAATGCCGATCCGCGATTTTCGAAATTCAATGCCACCATCAGCGTCACGCAGCCGTTCCAGGCCCTCGGCCGGCAGTTCGAACTGACCTCGCTCGTCAGCGGCCAATATTCCCGCGACAATCTCCTCGGTGCCGAACAGATGTCGCTCGGCGGCTACAGCAATGTCCGCGGCACCCGCGAAAGCGTGCTCTTCGGCAATAACGGCGTGTTCAGCCACAACGAGATCGTCTGGCGAACGGGGTCCAACCAGGGCGGCGGCGCGGCTGCGAAAGCATTCGGCGAGCTGCGCCCCTATCTCGGCTTCGATTACGGCCACATCTATGCGCAGCAGCGCCTCGATATATCGGGCGGTGATCTCGCCAGCTGGACGGCCGGCATCAGGATGGTCGGCGGCAATATCAGCGCCGACCTCGGATATTCCGACATTGTTGCAAGCAGCCTCGACGGTGTCGACGGCGGGCTCTTTTATTTCAACGCATCCACGCATTGGTAACGAAAGCAGGAAAATGACCATCCGCAGCATCTCGACGAACAAGCCCGTCAAAACCCTTTCAAGGTCGACGGAGTTGCTTATGCGCATCGTGCGTTTTCCAACCCTTCTGCTGCTGGCGACGACGTTGGCATCCTGCGTCACCACGAGGACAGACCCCCGTCTGATCGCCGCCCTTCAGCGGACGTCCGTGCGCGAGATCCGGATCGAGCTGGCTCCTGACGTCAAGACATTCGGCTTCGGCGACAAGCCGGACCAGCAGGTCCAGGAGGCGGTTCACACCCTTCAGGCTGCGATGACGAAGGAACTGATCGGCGTGCCGGGCGGCCCCAACCGGGGCAGGCTGGTCGTCACGCTGCATGTGTTTGACGTCACCACCAAGCAGGCCCGGATCATCGGCGGTCACGACAGCATGATCGATGGGACCGTCCGGCTGGAGGATGCCAAGACCGGACAATTGATCGCCGAAGCGCAAAATATCCATGGTGAAGACCTCTCCATGCGCGGAAGCGGTTACGGCGTGATCATCGCCGTCGCCGTCAATGCGGCGACGACATCAGGTGCGCCTGACATCATGGCGCAGCGCCTGTCCAAATCCTTCACCCGCAACGTGAAGACCTGGCTTACCCAGAAATAGGACCGCAACAGGGCGAGGCGCTGCCGCGGCAAAGGCGGCGCCGAGCCATGATCGACGTCGAGACACAAAACCAGTTGGGCGTATGGAAAGACGAAACGATGCGTGAAAAATCCGATCTTGGTTCGAACGGCAAGGGCCTTGCTTACAGGCTCGTCAATTTCGCCCATCGCTCGCTTGCCATGGTGCTCAGCGCGCTGCTGGTCTTCCAACCGATGCTTGCCAATGCCCAGTCGGTATCGGCCAGCAGCACGGCGCCGGCGGCCAACCAGCCGGGCGTCGGTGCGGCGCCGAACGGCGTGCCGCTCATCGACATCGTCACGCCGAACAGCAAGGGTCTGTCGCACAACAAATACGACAATTTCAACGTCGGCACGCCTGGGCTGATCCTCAACAACTTCAAGGGCGAGATCGGCAATTCCAGTCTCGGCGGCGTCACGCCTGGCAATGCCAATCTCAACACATCGGGGCCGGCATCGGTCATCCTCAACGAAGTCACCAGCGGCAACCGCTCAGCATTGGACGGCGCAATCGAGGTGTTCGGCGGGCGCGCCGATGTCGTCATCGCCAATCCGAACGGCATCACCTGCGACGGTTGCGGCTTCATCAACACGCCGCATGCCACATTGACGACGGGAGCGCCCGACATCGGCGCCGACGGCAAGCTCAACGGCTTTACCGTCAATGGCGGCGATGTGACCTTCGGCTCGAACGGCGGCAATTTCGCCGCCGGCCCGGGCGCGGTCGACCTGTTCGACATCGTTTCGCGCACCGTTCACGTCAACGGCCCGGTCTACGGCAAGGACCTTCGCGTGACCGCCGGACGCAACAAATTCGACTACGCGACCGGCCAAGCCCAGGCGCTTGCTCCGATTTCCGGCACGCCGGAATATGCGATCGACGGCACGGCACTCGGCGCCATGCAGGCCGACCGCATCAAGATCGTTGTCACCGAGCACGGCGCCGGCGTGCGCATGAGCGGCGATCTTGCGGCCAACACCAACGAGCTGTCCCTGTCGGCCGACGGCAAGATCTCGCTCGGCAACGTCTCCGGCAAGCAGGGCGTTTCGGTCTCCTCGAAGGCGAAGGTGACGGCTTCCAAGGTCACCGCGAAGGCCAAAGTCTCCCTTCAGGCGGACCAGGGCATCACCCTCGATACGGTCGCCGCCGATGACGATATCCTGCTGTCCAGCGGCAGCGGATTGTTGAGTGTCGGCGGCGAAGTGAATAGCGCCGCCAAGGTTGAGATGACATCGGCCGCCGGTATTGCCGCCGGCAGCGTCATGGCCGGCAAGGCGCTCAGCCTGTCCGCCGCGGAGGGCGACATCCAGATCGCCGATGCGGTCAAGAGCGCCGAGGCGCTGACGATGACCGCGACATCGGGCGCGATCGCCGCGGCCTCGCTTGTCAGCGGCAACAATCTCACGCTGTCGGCCGGCGCCGAAATCGCCATATCGGGCGATGTGCTGGCCGAGGGCGACGTCACCGCTTCGGGCCGCTCGATCGCAGCCGCGACGATCGCCTCCGGCGTCGATCTCGCCGCCACCGCCCAATCCGCCAATGCCGCACTGGTGCTGCAGCCGGCGGGCGACATAAGCCTTGCCGCCGCAAATGGTTCGATCACCGTCTCCAACGCGCTGATGAGCAGCGGCGATCTTTCGGCCGATGCCAGCCAGAATCTCGCCTATAGCAAGCTGCAGAGCCTCGGCAGCGCCGTTCTCTCCGCTGCCGGCCAGATCAGCTACGGCAATCCCACCAGCACCGCCGGCGATCTTACGCTGACCACCGCCAATGTCGACCTCTCCAATGGCGGCGCAGGCAACATCGCCGCCGGCGGCACGCTGACGCTCAATGCCGATAGCGCCAATCTCAGCAACAACAGCATCACGCTCGGGGGACTCACTCTCAATCTATCAGATGCTGCCGATCTCAGCGGCACCAGGATCAACGCCGTCACCAATGCCGGCGGTTCGGGCGACATCGCCATCAACGCCGGCGGCCTCTCCACCTCGGCCGGCACGTCGCTGCTCGCCGCCCATGACCTGACCCTGACGCTGCCGTCGCTGGCCAATGCCGGGCAATTGGCCGCCGGCCACGATCTGACGTTCAACATTTCCGGCAACGTCACCAACAGCGCCACCGGCCTTGCCTATGCCGGCAACGATGCCCGCCTGTTCATCGGCGGCGTGCTCACCAATGATCAGGGCGCCATCCTCGCCGGCCACGACCTCGAGATCGCCGGGACGGCATCGGGACTGAGAAACAGTACTGTCACCAATATCTCCGGCCTCATCCAGGCCGGAAACGACATGTCGATCCTGACCGGCAACCTGACCAACGAGCGGACGGCTGCGCCGCAATGGACGACCGGCGTCCTGGTTTCATCAGGCGTCGTCACCGGCTTCACGCTCAACCCCGTCGCCGCCGGCCTGCCTTTCGGCTACCTCGAGACCGCCGATCAGAACATGTACCAGCTCTATGCCGGGGTCGATCCGGCGCTGTGGCAGGATTATCAGCCGCTGCTCTGGTCGAAGGCGACGCTTGCCGACGGCACCACCTACCGCGCGTGGACCTGGATATCGGCCGACGGCCCGGAAAAGGTCGGCCCGATCATCGACTGGATCAGGGCCCGGGTGCCGAGGGACGCGAACGGCAATCCCGTCGTCGATCCCAACAATCCGTCGCGCTATTTCATCGTCGACGAGGTCAATTTCAGCGGCTCGGACGAGAGCACCACCTACACCTGGGATTGGTCGTCCCATCTCAGCCAGTCGGTCTACGAGGACCGCCTGGTCGGCACGCTCAGCCCGGAAGCGACGATCCGGGCGGGCGGCGACCTCAGCATCGACGCCACCAGTCTCAGCAATGCCTACAGCTCGATCGAGGCCGCCGGCGACGCGACGCTGAAGGGCTCGACGCTTGACAATACCGGCGTCAGCCTTTTCCGCACGACGACGACGACCTGCCATGCCCAGGGCGCCTGCACCGCCTATAATGCCAACGGCACCGCCAATCCCTCGAAGAACATCGCCAACGGCACGACGATCGTCAGCTCGGTCGAGGCGATCGGCGGCGTATCGGCCAACATCAAGGCCGGCGGCGCGCTCTCCGTCGATTTCGGCAGCGTCAGCAACACGTCGGCGGCCGGATCGATGGCCGGCGGCGCCAGTGTGGCGGCAACAGGCAATCCCGGCGACCCGCTCTCGGCTCTCACAGGCCTGACCGCCGGCGGCGCGCTGTTCAACGTCAATTCGGGGCTCGGCGGTGCCGCCCTTGCGCCTCCCGCCAACCCGAACTCCGGCGGCTTCGGCGGCAACATAGCGGGACAGGTCTTCCTGTTCGAAACCCGCACAGCCTATCTCGATGTCGGCAAGTTCTATGGCTCCGGCTATTTCATGGACCGCATCGGCTATCAGCCGGAGACGACGGTTCCCTTCCTCGGCGATGCCTATTTCGAGAACCAGCTGATCGACACGCAGTTGCGGCAGCTCGTCGGCGAAGGGCTTGGCAGAAGCACCTTTATCGCCGGCGACAGCGCCATCGAGCAGATGAAGACGCTGCTCGACAACGGCGTGACCTATGCCAAGGATCACCACCTGGCCGTCGGCCAAGGCCTCACGCCTGAGCAGGCGGCGGCCCTCACCAAGTCGATCGTCCTCTATCAGTTCCAGACCGTCAACGGCGTCCAGGTGCTTGCACCCGTCGTCTACGTCGCCGCCGCCGACCGGCAGAAGCTTTCCAGCGCCGGCGCCGCCATCGCAGGCGGCTCGGTCGACATGAATGCCGACAATCTCGACAATTCCGGCCTGATCGCGTCGGCCGGCAGCCTTGCCGTCTCCGGCAGCGCCATTGAGGGCAGCGGCACGTTCCTGTCGCGCGGCGACACGGCGCTCAACGCCACCAACGGCATCACGCTCGCCGCCCAGACCATGACGATCGGCGGCCAGAACGTCGTCAACACCAATGCCGGCGTGACGGCAGGCGGCGCTCTGCAGCTTGCCGGCGGCAGCGGCGACCTCGCACTGAAGGGCGTCAAGGTCAATGCCACAGGCGACGCCACGCTCTCCGGCAAAAATGTAACGCTGGATGCCGCCAAGGTCGAAAACGACGGCCAGCCCGCGATGACCGCAGGCGGTCACGCTGAGAATGCCACTGGCAGCCAGGTCACCAGCGGCGGAGCCTTGACGATCAAGGCCACCGACAATGTCAATATCATCGGCAGCTCCGCCAAGGCGGGCACGACGCTCGATGTGACCGCTGACAACGGCTCGGTGGCCGTCGTGTCGACCGATGTCGCCCGCGACAACCAATCCGGCTACACCAGAACCCTTTCCACCGACCAGCAGCAATCGCAGCTTTCCGCCGGTACAAATGCGACGATCAAATCAGGCGACGACATCCTGCTCTCCGGCTCCTCCGTCAAGGCTGACGGCAATGTCGCGCTGACCGCCGGCGACGACATCAACATCACGGCCGCCCAGGAGCATTCCGCATCGACCTTCGGCAAGAAATCCGCCTCGTCGATCACTCATGTCGGCTCGGAGATATCGGCCGGCGGCGACCTCTCGGTGACCGCAGGCAACGGCAGCGGCGATCACGACCTCAACATCGTCGGCAGCCAGCTTGCCGCCGACGGCAAGCTCGCTCTCAAGGCCGACGGCGACGTGACGATCGCCGAAGCCACCGACACCGCGACCCTCGACACCAGGCTCAGCATCAAGGGCGGGTTCCTCGGCGGAAGCGAGAAGACGACCACCCATCTGGAAACGACGACGGCCGTCGGCTCCGCCATATCAGGCGGCGGCGGTGTCGACATCACCTCCGGCAAGGACACGGTCATCTCGGCCTCGAAGATCGAGGCCGGCGACGAGGACCATGATGCCGATCTGAACATCACCACCAAGGGTGACCTGATCATCGCCTCCGGCAAGGACACCAGTGCCAAGGACGACAAGGGCTCGCGCAGCGGCTTCCTGTCCAAGGGCTCGTCCAGCCACAAGAGCTACGATGAGACGACGGTCGCCTCCGAGCTTGGCGCATCCGGCGATATCAAACTGGATGCCGGCGGCGCGGCGGTGATCGCTGGCTCCACGGCAGATGCGGACGGCTCGATTTCCGTCGAGGGCGACAGTGTCTCCATCATCGGAGCGCAGGAGACGCACGAGCTTGAGGAGCAGCGCAAGAAATCCGGCTTCGGCGTCGGCGGCGGCGGTGGGTTTATTTCGATCTACGGCAGTCAGCAGAACAGCGGTAAGCAGGCCTCCGAGCTCAACGTGGCATCGGTGCTGTCTGCCGGAACGGATGTGGCACTCAAGTCGCGCGAGACCGACGTCCACATCCTCGGCTCGCAGATCTCTGCGACCAACAACATCACCCTCGATGCGGCCCGCGATGTCAATATCACGCCGGGCGCCAAGAGCGCTTCTTCCGAGGAAAAAGAGAAACGCTCCGGCTTCGGCATTTCATTCGGCTCGAGCAGTGGGGGCTTCTCGGTTGGCATCGGCATGTCGTCGGTCGCCGACACTACGAAACAAGGTTCGCAGACCAACGCGATGGCCACCCTTTCCGCCGGCAACGACCTGACGATCAAGGCCGGACGCGACGCCAATCTGCAGGCCGCCGATATCTCGGCCGATCGTGATGTTGCGATCACTGCTGAACGCGACGTCAATCTGTTCTCGGCGCAAGACCAGACCAACTACGAACACCTGCATGAAGAGTTCTTCGCGGGTATCAGCCTGTCGGTCTCAACCTCCTTGATAAGCGCGGCTGACAGCGTGAGCGGCGCGGCGCAGAATCTTGCAAATATCTCTGATGGGTATTCCGCAGCAAACGCCGCCTTTGCCTCACTCAAGGCCTATGATGCGCTCGACAAGATTGCAAAGGGTGGCAACGTCGCGTCGGCGTCGCTCACAGTAGGATTCACTTATCAGAAGGAAAAGGAGGCGGCGCAAACCTCTGCTCCGGTCCTGACAGACATACGCGGAGGGCGGTCTGTAACGATCGAGGCAATCTCCGGGGATCTCACGAGTCATGGAGCACAAATCGCTGCGGGTTACGATGCTGATGGCGATGTCGTTATCTCCGATGATGACAAAGCGGGTGATATTACGCTGAGGGCCGGCAAGGATATCATTCTCGAAAGTGCACAGGCGACCGATAGTTCGTCGATGAGCAGCAAGTCCGCAGGTGCAAGCTTGGGCGTTTCCGCCGGCCTTGGTATCAAAGGTATCAGTTCCGGCCTCACGGGCAGCGCTAATGCATCGGTCGGTAAATCCAACACTGATGGCACCACCCAGGTCAATAGCCACGTCAACGGTTCCGGTGATGTCACCCTGAAATCCGGAAACGATACGCGTCTCGCAGGTGCGGTTGTCTCCGGTGACACAGTGACTGCAGAAGTCGGTGGCGATCTCACAATTCTCTCGGTTCCCGACACGGGGACAAGTTCCAACCAATCCGCTTCCGGTGGTTTTAGCCTTGGCGGCGGGCAGCTTCTTTCCGGCGTGCAGATCGGCGGTGGCCGCGGTTCTGGCGAAACGAACTGGATCACGGAGCAGTCGGGCCTCCTCTCCAATGGAACGATGGACGTCACGGTCGGCGGCAATACCCATCTGGGCGCCGGAAAAATTGTCTCCGAATCGGGAGACCTCAAACTTGATACCGGCACGTTGACTTACGACAACTTCGATGGGCGGAAAGGATACGAGGGTTTCAGTATCGATCTCGGCATCGACCTTTCCAATGGCAAAGATGAGAACGGCAATTCCACCACCAACCACACACTGGAGGGCTCCTACCAGCTCGACGATACTCGCCAGACCGTTCGGGCCACCATCGGCGCAGGTGAAATCGTCATTCGCGATCAGGGCCAGCAGGCCGCACTCGAACAGGATGGTACATCCACGCGTCCGCTTGATGAACTCAACCGTGATCCCGACAAAGCTTGGGAGATCACGAAAGACAAGCATGTCGATCTCGATTTCTATCTCTCTAGCAACAGCCTGCGGGCTGTCGGAAATGGTATCAAGGAGGCGATCGAGCCGGGTGGCTTCATCGACAGGTATCTTCTCGGCAAAGAACTGACCCCGGAAGAGGTCGCGAATATCAAGTCCGGTCTGGACGCTCTTGCGAAAGGTGGATCCTTGGGAGGCTGTACCCAGCAGCAAGGATTCAACCTGTTCGATATGATCGTGACACCGGCATATGCTGACGGTTTCTCCACGGACTGCACCATCCGTCAGCGGGACGGCCAGCTCATTCATCTCGGTATCAAATCTTATCAGGACTGCCAGGATGCCATCTATGCTTACCTGAATACGATCGATGCTGAAAAGCGCTCGGATATCTTAAGAAACGCAGGTTTCGCCTTCGTCGTCGACCACCCGCTCGACATGGAAACTTGGACGAAAACTGACTGGCTTCTCGACGCAATCAAGAAACTCGATGGTGGTGACCCGGATGGTCCGAATGCCGAGGCTTATGCTCAAGGGCAAAATGCCGCTGCCCTTGTGGGCGAACAGCTAACCGGTAAACGCTGGAAGATCTGGCAGGACACCTCAATTTCCTGGAGCGTAAAGGTCGATCGACTGGAGGCGACCGGTCTCGACATCAACAGCGTAATCGCTATGGCAATGTTGGGAGGGGCTGCGGTAGGTGTCGGAGCGTTTGGCAGCGTAGCCAAGCTTCAAGATCACTATAATCGACATGGAAATGATTTTGGTGCCAAAAGCGCCGCAGAATACCAGGCCCAAGCGAAAGCGTTTTTGGGAGGCCCGATAACTCCTGGAATACTTGAGAAAACCCGGAGTAATGGTGATATCGTTCGTTACAATCCGACGACCGATGAATTTGGCGTTGTCTCTAGCGGCGGGATCATTCGAACGTACTACAAACCGGATCCAGCGGTTCACGGAAAAGGCAGCAACTTGGATTATTTCAATGCTCAATGAACAGACAAAATCGCAATGCCCGGTATGCGGCTATCCGGACTTGGATGAACCTCCCTATGACGAATGGGGAGATCCAACATTCAACATCTGTCCATGTTGCGGCACCGAATTTGGTTATGACGACGCTAGCGCCGCCCATTCCCAGCTTCGCGATGACTGGATCAGAAATGGAATGGTCTGGTGGAGCACCTATGTAAGACCACCTTCGCGGTGGAATCCACTCGACCAGTTAAAGCTTGCTGGCTTCAAGTAAGGCTGGGGAACCGAATTCTGTATGGAGATGGTCCAGTAGTGGCGGCCATCTTTGGCCAGGGCAACCTGGCCAAACGGCATTTCCGTCAAGCTTGAACGCAGTACGAAATCGGGGAAACCGGCGCGATTCGTCGTGACCGACGACATGAAGGGCGAACTCACAAAGGTCGAAGTCACCACGAACGAGAAGGTCGATCCGGAGGTCGACGTCAGCAACACCTGCACGTTCTATTTCCGGAGGATATGGTCATGGAAGAAGTCCGTCTTCCATCTGATCACATCGAGGCTTCCAGCATGGCGCGCACGTGGTCGCACGAAGCCGTGAACCTCTTCAGAAGGGTGATGGCGGGAGAAGAATACGAAGGGGTGGTCTAGCTAGGCGGGTACATGGCCGTTGATGACGTTCGAATCTTGATCATATGCAAGACGTACCCTTCCCCAAGCGGAAGGTATGCGGAGACGACCTGAAAGATCTATCCTCAATGCAGACAACCAACCCGCCGGGATCATCTCCATACACTCAACGTGATACTGAATATGCAAAAGAGCTTGTAAAGGTTCTTGACGATGCCCTCAAAAGGTAAGTTTTTTCGAGATCTTGTCCAACGCTTGGTAAGCGATGCAGAGACCCCATCTGGCGAGGTTGATGTTGAGGGTCTATTCGTGCCTGAGCGATGAATGAGCTTTGGTATGAACTTCTATGTCTGCACCTATGTCCGAAGCTAGAAGCTTCCATATGATCGAAGCCGTTGCCAGTCGTCTTGAAGGCGCGCCTCGTGAGGTTCGGCGTTGGTCAGACGAATTCAAGGCGCAAGCGGTTGTCGAAGCGATGCAGCCGGGCACCAACATATCGGCGGTGGCGCGTCGCATCGGAATTGATCCGTCGCAGTTATTCACGTGGCTTCGCCATGCGCGCCGGAAAGCTGCGGTATTACCCACGACGGCATCGGGGAATGGTTTGCCTTCACCGGCAAGCAGCAGAGGTCCGACGATCGAGATCATCATCGGCGACACGGTGATCCGGGCGGGTGCCGACATCGATGAGGCTCATCTTGCTCGTGTCCTGCGTGCGGTGCGGTCAGCATGATCCCGTCGGGTGTGAAGGTGTTTCTGGCAAGCCACCCGGTCGACTTCCGTAAAGGTCCCGATAGCCTTTTGTCGCTGGTGCGCGATGCTGGCAATGACCCGTTCAGTGGCTCGCTTTATGTTTTCCGCGCCAAGAGAGCGGACAGGGTCAAGATCGCCTGGTGGGACGGCTCCGGCGTCTGCCTCTATTCGAAGCGGCTGGAGAAAAATCAGTTCGTTTGGCCGAAGATCGGACATGCCCGCGTGCAGCTCAATCACGCGCAGCTCCTTGCCCTGGTTGACGGGATGGACTGGAAACGTGTGCGCACGGTTGCGGTGAAACGGCCGGAATTTGTTGGGTAAAAGCCCTGCGGCAGAGTGAATCAGGCGGCCGAAACTGCGGGAAATTGTCGGCAAAATATGCTCTATTTGCAGGCATGATAGCAGCCGATTTGCAGCTCCCCGATGACGTTGATGCGCTGAAAGCCATGATCCTGGCGATGGCTGAAAAGGCTGCGCGCGCTGAGGTCCTGGAAACTGAAGTCGCTGATCTGAAAGCCCGCAATACAGATGCCGACGAGCAGATCGCCAAGCTGAAGCAGGTCCTCAAAGCCTTCAACCGATACCGGTATGGAAGACGCTCGGAAAAGCAGAGCAACAAGGCCGACACGGATCTCGATGAACAGGGTGCGTTCGTCTTCGAGGAAATCGAGACTGGGATTGCTGTAATCGAAGCGCTGGTCGCAAAAGGCCGAACCCCAAGCACCACGAAACGTGCATCACGTCCGCGCAAGGGCTTCCCGCCGCATCTGGAGCGTATCCATGTGGTAATCGAGCCGGACGAGCTGCCTGAGCATGCCGGCAAACAGAAGATCCTGATTGGTGAAGATACCTCCGAGCGATTGGATGTTATCCCGCCAAAGTTCCGGGTGATCGTCACCCACCGCCCGAAGTACGCCTTCAAAAACGAGGACGGCGTCATCCAGGCCTTGGCCCCGGCGCACATCGTCGAAAGCGGCATGCCAACGGAAGCGCTGCTCGCCTTTGTCGCGGTCTCCAAATACGGCGATGGTTTGCCGCTCTATCGGCAGGAGGCGATCTTCCTGCGCGACCATGTCGAAGTCGACCGTGGTGCCATGGCGCGATGGATGGGTAAGGTCGGGTTCGAACTTGAGATCCTCGCCGACTACACCTTTGATCGGATCAAAGAAGCCGAGCGAATATTCGCCGACGAGACGACATTGCCGACGCTTGTGCCTGGGTCGGGGTCGGCCAAGACAGCGTATCTATGGGCGTATGCCAGAGATGATCGACCGTTCGGCGGCAGTGGCCCGCCGATGGTTGCCTATCGATTTGAAGACAATAGGTCTGGAGATTGTGTCGCCCGGCATCTCGATGGCTATCGTGGCATCCTGCAGATCGACGGATACGCGGCCTATAACCGCGTTGCCCGTCCCGATCGCGGAAATGACGGCGCTCTGCTGGCGGGATGTTGGGCTCATAGTCGGCGTCGGTTTTACGAGCTACATGCCAACGACGGTTCCAAGGTGGCAACAGCGACGATCGAAAAGATGGGCGCGCTCTGGGCGATCGAGGAAAAGGTGCGTGGACAAAGCCCGGATCGGCGCGTTGCCGCCCGCCAGGAGAGCTCCGCTGAAATCGTTGCCGATCTCTACAAGCTCTGGCGGGACACGCTGCCGCGCATCTCTGGCAAGTCCAAGCTCGCTGAGGCCATCCGCTACGCTCTCAATCGGCGCGAAACCTTCGAACAGTTCCTCCGCGATGGACGCATCGAAATCGACTCCAACATCGTTGAACGGGCGATCAGGCCACAGGCAATTGTTCGAAAAAATAGTCTATTCGCCGGCAATGCTGGCGGAGGTAGGACCTGGGCGACGATTGCAACCCTCATTCAATGCGCCAAGATGAATGACGTCGACCCACTGGCCTGGTTGACACAGACGCTCGAGCGCATCGCAGCCGGATGGCCGGCCAGCGATATTGAGGCTCTAATGCCCTGGAAATTCCAAAAGTAACGGCCTCTGTTCACCGCTTACAACGCTTGGTGTCACTCGGCTACTTTAGCAGCGACGAAGTCGACACACTTCTTGATGAGTTCGGTGGGCTTCAAGGAGCAATTCGTCTCAAGCACTATATATCGGCGGCCGAGATTTTGGCATGGAACATGGCTAAGAGCTCTGTACAAGACATGTGCAACTTTCTTCAGGAATACAACGGTTTGATGGCAGAACATGGAGAATTCATGTATTATTTCGTGCAGGCCATCGTCGATCAGATGTCAACAATGGGTAATGACGTACGGCCGATTATTGGCGCATCTCCGGAACGTTACCAGCAGTTCTTGAAGAGACGGTTCTTGGGGAATAACCAGTCAGTTGCGACTGATTGAATATATGTTCGCGGTGAATTTGACATATGAACTGACAATTCGAATAGATCCATCTTAAGAAATCGGAAACCGGCGCGACTCGTCGTGACTGACGCCCTCACCGTCAGTCGTTGACGGAGTAGCTGTAAAGGCCGTGACCGAGCCGGCCGGGGAGGATTACCAGAGCATCATCACAGGCTACCCACCGCATTGAGGCTCATATGGACATTGAGAATTACATTAGCGAGCTCCAGCGGTGAAGTTTAGCAAGTAAGGTGGGTGAGAGAATGTCGGAAGAATCCTTGGTAGATCGTGCTTTGGAGCTTGGCTTGACCAAGGAGTTGCTGGCTGTCTTGGAGGGAAACTCGAAATATTCAGACCTAGATTCTATTGATAGCCTAGATAGACATTCACGCCGACTGAGAGCAATGGCGATGATCCATCTGAAATTCATGCTTGAATTCGGGTCCTTAGAGTCGGAAAGAAAGCAGGTCGAGGTCAGCGGAAAAGTATACAGCAGTTATCCGGAATATTTTAGCGCATGGAAACTAGCGGGAATTCCGGGGATATTGCCGCATCGTTTGGACGCGATGATAAAGGAAGCCGAACTGCTCAAGCAACCTTACTAAGTTACTCCGCAAACGCAGCTTCCTCTCTGCAGTCAGCGTCATCGTTGATAAGCTAATGTAGGGGCGGCGGAAGAGGCGGAAGGTGAAGTAAGCGGACCTGCGCTATACCGACTCTGCGAGAGGTCGTCTGTTTAAGGCGAAATCGAAGCTGTGCATGAGAAGAATGAGCGATACCCTTCAGTTGCTACTGCAATCAGTGACCTACCACTGCGAATTTCCTCCAAAAGGAATTAGAGTCTTTCCTGTAGAAGATGGAAACTTCTCAACTCAAATCATGCAGATCCGTCGTAATCGCCGCCCCGATCGAAAACTCCGAAAACCGCACCGTCAATCCGCTGCGTTCCGGCGTGCAGGCCATCGGCCCGACCTCGTATCGGTCGGCGATCGGAAAGGGCGCTAACCGCAGCAGCGGCCAGCGGCTACCGTCGCAGGAGGCCTGGATGCGCAGGGCGCCGTCTGCGACGGTGACGCGGATGTGGAAGTCCTCGAGCTGCCTGAAGGGTTGCGAGACCGACCAGTCGGATCGGCCGTCGGTGATGACGGTGCTGAGGAAGGCTTCGCCGTCGGTGAATTCGACGCCGGTCTTGACCCAGCGGGTTTCGTCGAGGCGCACCATCAGGCCGGCCTGGTCGTAGAGGGTGCGGAACTCGCCTTGTACGCGGATCTGGGCGGTGAAGCTGTCGGCGGTGGGGAAGGCGAGGAAGTGGCCGCTGTCGCGGGTGAAGCCATAATAGGTTTCCCGCCAGAAATCGGTCTTTTCGTCTGTTGTCAGCGTCAGGCCGGTTGCGTCGGCCTGCCAGCTTTCCGGTTCGTTCAGCCATTTTCCGTCGTTGAAATCGATGCGCATTCCATCCTCGCTTGATTGTAACCGATGTGCCAGTCCCACGTTGTCTTCACCACCTTGATCTGTGATCGCCTTTCCTGGAAGAGCAACGGGAGTTTCTCCATGGAGAGTACATTGGAGGTTCTCACGACCAGGAAGTCTGGACGTGAGGTGAATCGGCATTGGCCGGACGACGTCAAGGCGCAGATCGTTTCGGAAAGTCTTCGGTCAGGCGTGATGGTCAATGAGGTCGCAGAGCGACACGGCCTGAAGCCGAACCACCTCTCGACTTGGAGAACGATGGCACGGCAGGGCAAGCTGGTTCTGCCTGCACCCGAGGATGCGGTGGAATTCGCAGCGGTGATCGTCGATCCACCGGTTTCGGAAACGCAGATCAAGAAAGCCAGCCGTCCCGAGATCATTGTTGGCTCCGTCACGATCCGTTTGGAAGAAGGTGCGTCTGCCGCCCGGATCGCGGCTGTCGCGCGTACCTTAGCGGTCCCGGCATGATCTTTCCATCGAACCGGGTTCGGATCATGGTGGCCACCAAGCCGGTCGACTTCCGCAAGGGCCACGATGGATTGGCAGCGCTGGTCAAGAACGAGTTGCATAAGGACCCGTTCACAGGGACGGTCTTCGTATTCCGATCCCGGAAAGCAGATCGATTGAAGCTGATCTACTGGGATGGCAGCGGATTGGTGATGGCCTACAAGCGGCTGGAGGAACACACCTTCACCTGGCCGGGTGTCAGGGATGGTCTAATGACGCTGGGCCACGCACAGTTCGAAGCGCTGTTTGCAGGCCTCGACTGGCGTCGAGTCCGTTCCGTAGAGGCGAGACAGCCCGAGGCCATCGAATAGATGCGGCACGATGACTCGGGCGGTAATTTCCAACGGCGAAGCGGCGTTGGTTTTGATAGACTTTCACCATGTTGGACGCCACTGATCTTCCCGATGATATTGCTGCCCTGAAGGCGATGCTGATTGCGGCGCAAGCGCGTGAAGTTCGCAAGGATGACCGGATCGAGCGACTGGAGAAGCTGGTCGCGGCTTTCAAGCAAGCAGCCTTCGGTCGCAAATCTGAGAAGGCCGATCCTGAACAATTCGATCTCGCATTGGAGGACCTGGAAACGGCCATTGCGGCGATCCATGCCGAAGATGAAGCCGATAGCCCCTCTGGGAAGCCGCAGCCTAAACCCCGTGCCACCAATCGCGGCTCTCTTCCCGCTCATCTTCCTCGCATCGAGGAGATCATCGAACCGGAAAGCCTGATCTGCGCCTGTGGTGGCGGCCTGCATTGCATTGGTGAAGACGTCTCCGAGCGGCTGGATGTCATTCCGGCGCAATTTCGCGTCGTTGTCACACGTCGCCCCAAATATGCCTGCCGCTCCTGCACCGACGGCGTTGCCCAGGCTCCAGCGCCTGCACGACTGATCCATGCAGGATTACCGACCGAGGCGACCATCGCGCATGTGCTGGTTTCCAAATATGCCGACCATCTGCCGCTCTACCGACAAGCCCAGATCATGAGCCGACAGGGCATCGACCTTGACCGTTCGACGCTCGCCGACTGGGTCGGTCGGGCAGCATTCGAACTACGCCCGGTCTTCGACGCCCTGATCGCCGATTTGAAGCGGTCGACAAAGCTCTTCATGGACGAGACCCGTGCGCCGGTCCTCGATCCCGGCTCCCGCAAAACCAAGACCGGATACTTCTGGGCATTGGCGCGTGACGACCGACCTTGGGGCGGAGGTGCTCCGCCTGGTGTGGCCTTTACCTATGCACCGGGTCGCGGCGGCCAGCATGCCGAACGGATACTGCAAGGGTTTACGGGCGTCCTTCAGGTGGACGGCTACGCCGGATATAATCGGCTGATTGCGCCGGATCGCGTTGGGCCCGACATCCGGCTAGCTCATTGCTGGGCCCATGCTCGGCGTAAGCTGGTCGAGATCACCCGTACCGGCACAACACCGATTGCTGAGGAAGGGGTGAAGCGGATCGGCGAACTCTATCGCATCGAAGCAGAACTGCGCGGTTTCGATGCCGACGCTCGCCTCGCTGGAAGGCAGGCACGGTTAGCGCCATTGATAGCCGACATGCGGACTTGGCTCACCCATCATCGTGCCCGCGTCGCGGGCAAGTCGCCGCTTGGCGAAGCGCTGGCCTATATCGCCAAATACTGGGACGGCCTCTGTCTCTTGCTCACCGATGGTCGCATCGAGATCGACAACAATTCCGTCGAACGAACCATTCGGCCAATAGCCCTCAATCGCAAGAACGCGCTCTTCGCCGGACACGACGCCGGAGCGGAGAACTTGGCGACCATCGCCACGCTCATCGAAACTTGTAAGGTCAATGGCGTCGATCCATTTGCGTATCTGACCGCCACGCTCACCTCCATTGTCAATGGCCACAAACAGAGCCGGGTGAATGAGCTTATGCCGTGGAACTTCGCAAGACGAACAAGCGAGTGAAGTCTGATTCCGGCCCGTTGCGGACCTCTAGGATGGTGAGGTTCGCCTTGGGTGGGAGGCCATCGTTCACCTTTCTCAATACGAGCTTACAAATCATCGGCGGTCACAATTCGATGCTCAATTATCGGCTCGGAATTGCACGCAATATCAATCACATGATCCTCGCAAATCACTGCATAATGCACGAATGGGCCTGGATGGTCCGACGACGCCCAAGTGCCCTTCGACACAAAATCCAAAAAAGCGGATCGTTCGTGCGTACGTAAGCGGCGCGAGTAATCCTCATCATCTTCGGGAATTGCGTAAGTCTCGTTCCTAACCGAAAAGCAAACGTAACTCTCAAATATGATTGTAAAGGCGTCGTATCCTTCCTTTGTCATGAGAGGATGCGCCTCCGCAAAAATCGCGTCCAAGTCTCTGTCACCGGCCCCAACCGAAACAAGTTCATCTTGGACGCGCGCTTCCACAACAAAAATACGAAGGTCGAGCGAAGGCCCGGTCCCAAGTTTGGCAAGGAATATGTGGCGGCAGGCATCCAGTTTTGCGACCGCCGAATCCTGACTGTCCATTCAAACGATCCTCGTCACCTCAAAGGAGATCATCTGGATAGTCGCGTTAGGAGTTGTCCGCAACGGGGCATCGTGGCCGCTGATGGGACTCTCGCTGTGCGACTGCTCTTGGCGCATTCTTGCCATCGATGTCGCAGCGGTAGCTTTCTGAACGGCCTACCGCGCTTGGTCAATGTGCGAAGAAAACAGCGCTTACGCTTGATTGAAGCTCTGCCGCTGAAGATTCTTCGCGCCCGCATAATGCGCAAGCTTGTCCTGGACGGCTAGCCGCCGCCGATGGTGCGGCGCTGTTTCCGCCACTCCGACCTTCGTCTCACGATATAATCCGCGGCTTCCGCTTGACACGATCATTTCATCTCTTATTCTGTTACAAAAACATGAATTACATAATAGTGGAACTTAACCGGGAGCCCTCACATGAAAACACTGGTCGCATTCCTGCTCGGCACCGCGCTCGTCGCCTTGCCCTCGACCCTCCTTGCCCAGGAAAAGGGCGGCGTCATCAATGTCGCCACGATCGGCGAGCCGCCGACGCTCGATCCGATGTCGTCGACGGCCGATCTGGTCGGCATCGTCACGCAGCATATTTTCGAAACGCTCTATACTTTCGACAAGAGTTGGAACGTCACGCCGCTTCTGGCCGAAAGCCTGCCGGAGATCAGCGCCGACGGCAAAACCTATACGATCAAGCTCCGGACCGGCATCAAGTTCCACGACAATACAGACATGACGTCGGACGATGTCGTCGCCTCACTGAACCGCTGGATGAAGATCGCCTCGCGCGGCAAGCAGGTGGCGGGCTTCATCGACAAGATCGCTGCCGCCGATCCCGCAACCGTGACCATCACGCTGAAGCAGCCCTATGCGCCGCTGACCTCGCTACTCGCCTTCAACAATTCGGCGGCGATCATCATCCCGGCCGAAAAGCAGGACGAGCCGATGAAGGAGTTCATCGGCACCGGCCCCTATATGCTGAAGGAGCGCAAGGCCGACCAGTATATCCAGCTCGTCCGCTTCGACGGATACAAGTCGCGTGAAGGCGACAGCAATGGTTATGGCGGCGCCCGCCATCAGTATCTCGATGAGATCCGTTTCGTCCCGGTGCCGGATCCGAATACCCGCGTCGAGGCCGCCGTTTCCGGCCAGTATGATTATGTCGATTCGATCCCGGTCGAATCCTATGACAAGCTGAAGGCTTCGACTGCCTCGCAGCCGGTCATGCTGAAGCCCTTCGGTTATCCGGTCTTCGTCTTCAACACGAAGGAAGGTGTTGCTGGGAATGTCGAGGTCCGCAAGGCGATCCGCCAGGCGCTCAACATGGAAGACATGCTGGCGGCGGCTTTCGGCAGCAAGGATTTCTATGCGCTCGACGGCGCCATCTATCCGAAGAGCTATTCCTGGTCGACCGATGCCGGCGTCGAAGGCGCCTATAATGTCGCCGATCCGGAAGGGGCGGCGGCTGCCGCCAAGAAGGCCGGCTACAATGGCGAGCCGATCCGCATCCTGACCAGCCGCCAGTACGAATTCCATTACAAGATGGCGCAGGTCGCCGCCGAATATCTGAAGCTTGCCGGCTTTACGGTCGATCTGCAGGTTGTGGACTGGGCGACGCTGACGCAGCGCCGCACCGATCCGAAGCTCTGGGATATCTACATCACCCACAGCCCCTTCCTGCCGGAGCCGGCGCTGATCGGCTCGCTCTCGACCAGCTCGCCCGGCTGGTGGGATACACCTGCCCGCAAGGCCGCTGTCGATGCCTTCACCTCCGAGGTCGATCCGAAGAAGCGCGTGGCGCTCTGGGCCGATGTCCAGAAGGCGATCTATGCCGATGCGCCGTTCATGAAGATCGGCGATTTCAACGCGGTCTCGGCAAAGTCCGTCAAGCTCGAAGGCGTCGATCCGGCTCCGTGGCCGTATTTCTGGAATGCTTCGATCAAGAAGTAAGCATCGCCGCCGGTGCCAGCTCTCCAGAGCACGGCGCCGGCCTTTTCTGCAGCATCCGCAAGGGCTTGAAGGCCAGCATTCATGATCCGCTACATCCTCCAGCGCCTGTTCGGCATGATCGTCGTGATGTTTCTCGTCGTCACGATCGTCTTCGTCATCGTGCGGGTGACGCCGGGTGACCCGGCCGCCGTCATGCTCGGACCGGACGCGACGCGGCAGGATATCGCCGATCTCAGGTCAAGACTCGGTCTCGATCAGTCGCTCGGCCTGCAATATGTCTATTATATCGGCCAGTTGCTGCGGGGCGATCTCGGCCAGTCGATCTTCCTCAACATGCCGGTGACGTCGGCGCTGCTCGATCGCGCCGAGCCGACCTTTTTCCTGACGCTGTTTTCGCTTGCCATCGCCAGCGTCATCGCATTGCCGATCGGCATCTACGCCGCCTATCGGCGCGGCTCCTTCGTCGACCAGGCGGCAACGACGCTCGCCATGTTTGCCGCCAGCATTCCGAGCTTCTGGCTCGGCCTCATCCTGATGCAGTTCTTCGCCGTCAGGCTCAACCTCTTCCCGGTCTCCGGCTATGCCGGGCCGGGCTCGACCTTCGTGGACCGAATGTATCATCTGACGCTGCCGGCCTTTGCACTCGGCATCGTCTCCTCGGCGCTGATCCTGCGCTTCACCCGCGCCTCGATGCTCGATGTGCTCGGCGACGATTATATCCGCACGGCCCGCGCCAAGGGGCTGGTCGAACGCAAGGTGATCCTCAAGCACGCGCTGAAGAACGCGCTGATCCCGATCCTGACGGTGCTCGGCCTGACGGCGGCGGTGCTGATTTCGGGCGCCGTCGTTACCGAGACTGTCTTCGGCCTGCCGGGCGTCGGCAATCTCGTCGTCTCGGCGGTGCTGCGGCGCGACTACCCTGTCATCCAGGGCGCGCTGCTCGTCGTCGCCGCACTCTATGTGCTGATCAATTTTGCGATCGACATGCTCTACCTGCTGGTCGATCCGAGGGTGCGCTACTGATGGCCGACATCGCAATCAAGCCCGTCGAGAGCGAAGGCAGCAAATTTCTCCGCCGCCTGCTGAAGCGCAAGACGGTGGCCCTCGGCCTGCTGATCCTGGCGATCTTCGTGCTGCTGGCGGTCTTCGCACCTGTCGTGGCGCCCTATTCCCCCTCCAAGCTTTCCATCGTCAACCGGCTGAAGCCGCCAAGCGGCACCTTCTTCTTCGGCACCGACGAGTTCGGCCGCGACGTCTTCTCGCGGACGATCTTTGCCGGCCGGCTGTCACTGCTCGTCGGCGTCGCGGTCGTCAGCCTGTCGGCGGTGATCGGCGTGACGCTCGGCCTGCTTGCCGGCTTCTTCCAGAAGCTCGATACGCCGATCGCCCGGTTGATCGATGCGATGATGGCCTTCCCGGATATTCTGCTGGCGATCGCCCTCGTCGCCGCCCTCGGGCCGTCATTGACGACGGTCATCATCGCGCTGTCGATCGTCTATGCGCCGCGCTTGGCGCGCATCGTCCGCGCCTCGACGCTGGTTATTCGCGAGCTGCCCTATGTCGAGGCGGCGAGGGCACTCGGCATTTCCACGTTCCACATCATGACCCGGCACGTGCTGCGCAATCTGCTCTCGCCGATCCTGGTGCAGGCCACCTTCCTCTTTGCCAGCGCCATGCTCGCCGAAGCCGGCCTCTCCTTCCTCGGCCTCGGCGTCAGCCCGGAGATTCCGACCTGGGGAACAATGATCGCCGCCGGCCGGCAATATATCGGCCAGGCCGACTGGATGACGCTGTTTCCGGGTGTGGCGATCATCCTCTCGGTGCTGTCGCTGCAGATGGTCGGCGACGGCCTCAGGGACATGCTCGATCCGAGACTTCGCAAGGACCTTTAATCCGCCGACCAGCCGTCGGCCCAACCCAATTCGCATGACAGGAGTTTGCGTGAATCAGTTTTCCAACGCCGCCGGCAAGGTCGAG